>JBAUSZ010000001.1:0-8321 GCA_049581965.1 Thermoanaerobaculia bacterium
GGCACGACGCGGTCGCCGTCGAGGGCGAGCCTCTTTCCGGCCGCGAGCGTCGCGAGCCAGCCGTCCGCCGCCGCGGGGGGAAGGCCGCGCGCGAGGCGCCCCACGAACTCGCCGCGTGAAAACGCGAGAGAAGCCGCGCCGGCCTTCTTCCGCTCCGCGAAGAGGGAAGCGGCCTTCTCCGACAGCGCCGACGCGACGGACGCGTGCGCGAAGAGCGCGGGTGTGATCCGAAGCGCCCTGCCTCCCTCGACGATCGTCTCGAGAACGCCCGCCGCGGCCGGCGCGACGATCCCGAGGCGTGTACCGAGCCGCGCGGCCGTGAGACCCGCCGGCCCGGTCTCGAGGAGAAGGAGATCCGCGAGCGCCGTCTCGTCCCCCGAGGAGAGAACCGAAAGGAGCGCCACGGTCGCGCCGGAGCGCCGCTTCATCCGCGGTCGACCCGTGTCGAGCACGCGCCCGCCGCCGATCGTCTCCGCCGGAGACGGGCGCCTGAGGATGAAGCGGTCGCCCGGCCGCGCCGCGACCGGCGTCTCGAGGAGGACCTGCGCGAAGGCCGTCTCGCCCGGCAGGTACGCACGGACCGCGGCTTCGGCGTCCATTCGTATCAGGCGCCCCGCGACGTCGGCCGTGCCGAGGTGAACGCGGACGCGCGCGCCGTCGGGGAGGGATGCCGCGAGGCCGGGCAGAATCGTCACCTCGGCCGTCAGGACCGATGGTGCCGACAGGGCTCCCTTCGGGACGAGAGCCTGCCCGCGCCCGAGGTCTGCGCGATCGACGCCGGCGAGGTTCAGGCTCGTGCGCTCACCCGCAAAGGCCTGCTGGCGCTCTTCGCCGTGCACCTCCACGCGCCGTACGCGCACGTCGCGCCCGTCGGGCAGGAGCGTGAGCGTCTCGTCCACGGCCATCCGGCCCGCGTCCAGGGTCCCCGTCACGACGGGCCCGAAGCCCTTCATCGTGAACGCGCGGTCGAGGAAGAGACGCGGCACGCGACGCGAGCGGTCCTCGCGGACGACACGGCGGGCCGCGGCAAGGAGAGCCGCCCGGAGCGCGTCGAGCCCTTCGCCCGTCACGGTCGAACACGCGACGACGGGAGCGTCGGCCAGGAACGACTCCTTCACGAGTGCGCGGATCTCCTCCTCCACGAGGCCGCCGGTCCCGGCGTCCACGAGATCGCTTTTCGTCCGCGCGATGACGCCGGTCGACACGCCGAGGAGCTTGAGGATCTCCAGGTGCTCGCGCGTCTGCGGCATGACGGAATCGTCGGACGCGACGGCGAGGAGGACGAGGTCGACGCCCTGCGCGCCCGCGACCATCGTCCGGACGAACTTCTCGTGCCCCGGTACGTCCACGAACGAAAACGTCGTCTCGTCCCAGGCCGCGTGGGCGAAGCCGAGGTCGATCGTGATCCCGCGGGCCTTCTCCTCCGGCAGACGGTCGGGGTCCGTGCCCGTGAGCGCACGGACGAGAGCGCTCTTGCCGTGGTCGATGTGGCCGGCGGTTCCGACGAGGACGCGGCGCATGGGCGAAGGTTACGTCCGTTAGTACTCCGGCCCCCTGAAGATCGTGGACTTCTCCGGCGGCAGGGTCTCGCCGGCGAGCCTGGCGCGGACGTGTCGGGCGACCCGCAGGCCGTCGAGCGCCGCCGAGACGATGCCGCCCGCGAAGCCGGCGCCTTCGCCCGCCGGGAAGAGGCCGCGTATGGACGGGCTCTCGCACCAGCCGTCGCGCTCGATCCGCACCGGCGACGACGTCCGTGACTCGACCGCGAAAAGAACGGCCACCTCCGACACGAAGCCGGGCATCCTGCGGTCGAAGGCGCGGAGCCCCTCGGCGAGGGCGTCGAGATAGGGTGCGGGAAGGATGGAGTCGAAGAGCGCGGGCGTCACGGCGGGGCCGTAGGTCGTCTTCGGGAGCTCTCGCGGCTCCACACGGCCCGTACGGCTCTTCAGGAAGTCCGTCACGCGCAGTGCGGGTGCCGCGTATGTGCCGCCGCCCGCGACGAACGCCGCCGCCTCGGCCCGGCGCTGCAGCTCGCGCCCGCGCAGAAGCGCGGGCCCGCCCATCGCGTCGAAATCCTCGTCCCTCGTCTGAACGACGATCCCGGCGTTCGCGAAGCCCGACGAGCGCTTGTAGCGTGACATCCCGTTCGTCACGACACCGCCCGCTTCCGACGAACACGCAATGACCTCGCCACCGGGGCACATGCAAAAGGTGTAGATGCCACGGCCGTTCGAGGCGAGGTGCGCCTGCTTGTAGTCGGCCGGCATGACGCCGCAGGCGGTCGAGACCTGCGCGTACTGGATGAGGTCGACCACGTCCTGCGGGTGCTCGATCCGGAGCCCCATCGCGAAATGCTTGCGCGTCATCGCGACGCCGCGCGCGTGGAGCATCTCCATCGTGTCGCGCGCCGAGTGGCCGAGGGCGAGGATCGCGATGTCCGCGGGGACCTCCTCGCCGGACGCGAGGACGAGGCCGGCGAGTGCGCCATCCGGGCGCGTGAGGAGATCCGTCACGCGGGCGCGGTAGCGCAGCGTCGCACCGCCCTCGAGGAGGTGCTTGCGGACGTTTCGCAGGACGACGACGAGGCGGTCCGTGCCAATGTGCGGCTTGGCGTCCACGAGGATCGATGCGGGCGCGCCGAAACGGCGGAACGTCTCGAGAATGACGGCGATCTTGTCGTGGCGCTTTCCACACGTGAGCTTGCCGTCCGAGAACGTTCCTGCACCGCCCTCGCCGAACTGGACGTTCGACTCCGGGTCGAAGACGCCCGACGTCCAGAACTTCATGACCTTCCGGTAGCGGTCCTCCGCCGGGTCACCGCGCTCGAGGACCGTGACGGGCACGCCGGCGTCCACGAGCGCGAGGGCCGCGAAGAGGCCGGCCGGGCCCGTCCCGACGATCGCGACCTTCGCCCTGGCGTTCACCTCCGGCAGGAGGAGGACCGGTGCGCGGGAATCTTCGGCCAACGAGAGGCGCAGCGGCGCCGCGGGGGAGAGATCGAGCGGCGCCTCCGAGCTGAACTCGACGGCCAGTTCCCAGAAGAGCGCGGGCTTGTGGCGCGCGTCCAGCGAGCGCCGGACGAGGACGAGGCCGGAGAGGCCTTCGGGCGCGATGCCGAGGAGACGCGCGACCGACGCGAGGTCGACGCTCCTGGGCGCGCGCGCGCGAACCCCGGCGAGGCGGTAGCGCGGCACGGGGGTATTGTGCCGCCGCGATACTCTGAAGTCATGCATGGGCCTCGTGAAATCGAGACGAAGTTCCGGGTCGACGGTCGGAGGGTGTTCGAAGCCCGCCTTTGGGCCCTCGGGGCGGCGCCGGGCCCCGCGGAGGCCGAGTTCAACGTCCTCTTCGACGATGCGGCCCATTCGCTGAGGGAGACGGGCTGCGCCCTGCGCGTCCGCTCCGTCGACGGGCGAGGCCTCCTCACCTTCAAGGGGCCGGCCGAGGTCGTGGCGGGCGTCAAGAGCCGCGTCGAGTGGGAAAGCGCCGTCGCCTCGCCCGAAGCCGTTTCCGGCGTCCTCTCGGCGCTCGGTTACCGCCCGTGGTTTCGGTACGAGAAGCGGCGCGCGACCTGGAGGTTCGAGGACCCGGCGCGGCCCGTCGTCGTTCTGGACGAAACGCCTCTCGGTCTCTTCGCCGAGATCGAGGGGACCGATCCGGCGGTGAGAGCGCTCGCCACCGAACTCGGCGTTGCCGGAGAGGATCTCATCGGCGAGTCGTACGTCGCGCTCTGGCTCGCCGCGCGCGCGAAGGACCCGTCGCTGCCCTTCGACATGGTGTTCGAACGGCCATGATCGCGTTCGTCCTCGCCGCCGGTTTCGGCATGCGATTCCGCCCCGCGACGCTCGCGACGCCGAAGCCCCTGCTCTCACTCGGGGGCAGGCCGATCCTCTTCCGCCTCTTCGACCGCCTCCTCGAGGAGGGCGCCGATCGTTTCGTCGTGAACGCCCACCACCTCGCGAAGGTGCTGCGCACCGCGGTCGGAGAGTCTTACGCGGGCGTCCCCGTCGCATGGTCCGTCGAGGAGACGATCCTCGGCACGGCGGGCGGCATCCGGCACGCCTTCGAGCACGGTCTCCTCGGCGACACGTTTCTCGTCGCGAACGGCGACGTCTTCACGACGCTCCCCTTCGGGCGGCTCCTCGCCGGCCGACACGAGCCCGGCGTCGTCTCGGCGCTCGGCGTCCTCCCGAACGACGAGCCCGGCCGAGGCACGCCGCTCTGGGCGGACGCCGCGGGTCGGCTCGTCGCCGTGGGCGGCGCGCGGCCCGAAGGCGCCACGGGTCCCTGGCTCTTCACGGGTCTTCAGGCCGCCACGAAGGATCTGGTCCCACGTATTCCCGAAGGGGTCGCGGAACTCGCGCGTGACGTCCTCGCCCCGTCGGCCGCCGCCCACGACCGCGCCTTCGCGCTCGTCCCGTACGCGCCCTCCGACGGCCTCTGGTTCGACCTCGGGACCCCCGAGCGCCTCGCGGCGGCCGAAGCCGCGCTCCTTCGCTGAGCCTCTCACCAGCGCGGGATCCACTTGAGCTTCTTGCCGTGCCAGGTCCAGATCTGGATCTTCGCCGTCGCGGGCGAGACGCGCACGGCCGCCTGGCGGGTCTTGCGGTTCGAGAGGTAAACCGTCCCTGGCGAGGCGTGCCCCACGGGCGAGAAGGAGCAGATGTTCGACTTCCCGAAACGGACGGGATCGGCGAGGTCGCCGATCGGGGCGTCGCCGGGGTCGGCGCCGTTCATCCCGGGGACGAACGAGAACGTCACGCCGGGGTACCGGCTCCCGAGCCAGTACGGGCCGGCGACGAGCCGGTCGACGCCCTTCTTGATGTCTGCCGTCGTGACGCCGTCGCCGTTGCCGTCCTGAAAGACCGAGAGGACCAGGTCGCCCGCGTTCGCGACCCACTTCACGCCCACCTCGGCACCCTGGAAGACGGCGCGCGCGCGGGCGGCCGTGAGGATGGCCGCCACCTCGCGCGCCGCGGTCCCGAGGGATTCCTCCGCGAGGATCTCGGAAAGTGCCGGAATGCTCATCGCGAAAACGAGGCCGAGGATGCAGAGAACGGCGGCGGTCTCGGCCAGCGACACGCCGCGCTCGGATGCGCGCATGGATCCTCCTGCGGGGCAAGGGAGGGGGGACGGCGCGGCCGAAAGCGCCGCGCCGTCCCGAGGGGAGGAGGACGCGAGAAGCGTCAGGCGTTCGCCTTGGCAGCCTTCCGCGTCCGGGAGGAGGAGGACTTCGTCGTCTTCGCCTTGCCGGCCTTCGCACCGCCGCGCGTACCGGCCGACGACACCTTTTCCGCAAGCGTCGTCGGGCCGGAAACCGCGACGTACGGCTTGAGCGTCGTGAAGAACTTCTCGCCCACGCCCTTGACCTGCATGAGGTCCTCGGCCCGGCGGAAAGAGCCGTGTTCCTTGCGGTGCGCGACGATGCGATCGGCGAGCTTCGCGCCGACGCGCGGCAGGCGTGCGATCTCCTGCGCGGACGCCTCGTTGACGTTGACGACCTTGTGCGTGGCGGCGGCATCGCCGTCGGCGACGGCGGGGTGGGCCGCGAGGCCGGAGAGGGACAGGCCGAGGACGGGGACGACGAGAGCGCGAACGATCGGACGGAGAGTCATCGTAGAAGCTCCTTTCGAATTTCTCTTGCTGTGCATGGATTGGTCAGGGCCAAAAGAAAGGGCGATTCCGGGATCCGGGGGTGTTCCTTCCGCTTCGTCCCGGCGCGTCCGGGTGCGCGTCTGAGCTCTAGGTCATCCATCGCCTCCGCGAGGAGGCATCGCATGGCCCGTGCCCGAGCTCGGTCGGTCACCGCAACCGGCTGGCATCGAAGGATTTCTTCTTAGAAAGGGTCTGAGGGCGGCGTCGGAGCGCGACAAACAATCCTGTCGCGCGGGCCGGCCGCCCGGCCCTATTTCCTTCTAAGAAAATCTCTTCCCTCTTCCGCACGAAAAGGAGAAGGGCGACAGAAGAAGCTGTCGTGGTGGAGAATCGGCCGATGGCGACACGGCGCGCGGGCGGACCGAACGAGCTCATCCTCGGGATCTCCGGAGCCAGCGGCTCGCGCCTCGGCCTGCGAGCGCTCGCTCTTTTCGCCGGGTCGCCCGACGTCGAGCGTCTGCACGTCGTCATCTCCCCGCGCGCCCTCGTCGTCGCGCGCGGCGAACTGGACGCGGCGGTCACGTCCGCCGAGTCCCTCGTCGACGCGGCCTCTCTCGACGCCGCCGCGCGCGGCAGGCTCGTCCTCCACTCCGAGAGCGCGATCGATGCCTCGATCTCCTCGGGCTCGTACCTCACGCGCGGGATGGCCGTCCTCCCGTGCTCGGCCGGCACCCTCGCGGCGATCGCGCACGGCACCTCGCGCGGCCTGCTCCAGCGCGCGGCGGACGTGTGCCTGAAGGAGCGGCGGCGGCTCGTTCTCGGCCTGAGGGAAACGCCGCTCTCCCTCGTCCATGCCGAGAACGTCCTCGCCGCGACGCGGGCGGGCGCCATCGTCGCGCCGCCCGTCCCGGCGTTCTACGCGGCGCGCACGGCCGAAGAGATGCTCGACGCCTACCTCACGCGCGTCGCCGACCTCCTCGACGTGCGCGTCGACACCGCCGGTTTTCGCTGGACGGGAGCCGGTTGAGCCCACCGTGCCCGTGAAGCGTTACCTGTCCCTCGTCACCTTCGCCCACACGATCTTCGCCCTCCCGTTCGCGCTCCTGGCGGCGGTCCTCGCGGCGGGCGGCGTGCCGCCGGCCGGAAAGCTCCTCTGGATCGTCGTCGCGATGGTGGGCGCGCGCTCGGCCGCGATGGCCTTCAACCGCATCGCGGACCGCGCGATCGACGGCATGAACGTCCGGACGAAAACGAGGGACATCCCAGCCGGACGCGTGTCCGTTCTGGAGGCGTCGGTCTTCTGCGCGCTCTCGGCGGCCGTTTTCGTCCTGGCGGCGTGGCGTCTGAACCCGCTCTGCCTCGCCCTCTCGCCCGTCGCTCTCCTCGTCGTCCTCGGCTACTCGTATACGAAGCGCGTCACGGCTTTCTCGCACCTCGTCCTCGGGCTGGGCCTGGCGATCGCGCCCGTCGGCGCCTGGATCGCCGTGACCGGCGCCTTCGACCTTCCGCCGGTCGCCCTCGGCCTCTGCGTGCTCTTCTGGGTCGCCGGCTTCGACGTCATCTACAGCCTGCAGGACGAGGACTTCGATCGCGCTCACGGTCTCTTCTCGCTCCCGGCGCGGCTGGGCGCGCGCCGCGCGCTGAACGTCTCGACCGCATTCCACGCCCTCTCGCTCTCGCTTCTCTATGCCGTCTTCGTCCTCGTGAGCGGCGGCGCCGCCTTCGGGGCGGGTGTCGTCACCGCCGGGGCCTTTCTCGTCCGGCAGCACGCCCTCGTCAAGCCGGGCGACCTTACCCGCGTGGACGGGGCCTTTTTCACGGCGAACGGCTGGCTTTCCGTGGCCGTTTTCGTCTGCGGAGCGGCCGACGTCTTCCTCCGCCGGTAGGCCCGGCGCCCGGTAAACTGGCGCCCTCGTGCCCGCGCCCACGCCGAAGGAATTCCCGCTTCGCCACATCGCGATCGAAGGCCCGATCGGCGTCGGCAAGACGTCGCTCGTCGGCCTCCTCGCGAAGCGCTTCAGCGGCACGCAAATCCTCGAGGACGTGACGAACCCCTTCCTCGCGGACTTCTACGCGGGGAAGAAGGGGGCCGCCTTCCAGACGCAGATGTTCTTCCTGCTCTCGCGTTACCAGCAGCAGCGGGAGATCGCCCAGATCGACCTCTTCCGGAACCTCGTCGTCGCCGACTACACGTTCGCGAAGGACAAGATCTTCGCGTACCTCACGCTCAACGATGCCGAGATCGCGCTCTACGACAAGCTCTACGCGACCCTTGCCGCCAGCGTCCCGCGGCCCGACCTCATCGTCCACCTCACGGCGTCCGTCGAGACGTGCCTCTCGCGGATTCGCAAGCGCGGCCGAGCCTTCGAGAAGGGAATCTCCTCCGAGTACCTCAAGTCGCTCGGCGAGGCCTACAACTATTTCTTCTACCACTACCGCGACGGCCCCCTCCTCGTCGTCGAGACGAACGAGATCGACTTCGTGGAACGAAAGGGCGACCTCGACGATCTCATCACGCAAATCACGCGGCCGTTCCGCGGCACGCAGATCTACGTGCCTCGCGGTTCGAAGAAGTAGCCGTGGGCGCCGTCGAGCGGCTGCGCGAGCTGGGCGCGGGGCGCGAGATCCTCGGCGAGCCGGCGCCGCGCGAGTCGGACGGCCTCCGCGTCTCGCCGAAGAACGCGGGTCTCTCGGCAGAGGAGCGCGCCGCGGCCCCGGCCCTCTTT
>JBAUSZ010000002.1:0-5513 GCA_049581965.1 Thermoanaerobaculia bacterium
GGCTCCGGTCGCTCCGGTGGCTCCGATTCCGCCCGATCCGTGGGGCCGTTCCATCGTCGTCGGCGACGTCGCCGGCGACTACGCTCCTTCCATTGCTTCGGGTGACGTCACCGTCGGCAGGGTCGCGGGCCGGGCGACGGTCACGAGCCGCTCGGGCCAGATCCGGCTTCGTGAGGCCGGCAAGGGTGCCGAGCTCTCGACCGCCGGAGGCGACATCCGTGTCGAAGCCGTGACGGGAGACCTCAAGGCGACGACGTTCGGCGGCGACATCCGGGCGGGCTCCGTGAGCGGCGACGCACGCCTCGAGACGAGCGGCGGCGACGTCGTCGTGCGCTCCGCCGGAGGTGCCGTGACCGCGCGGACCGGCGGCGGTGACATCGTCCTCAGGAAGGTGCGCGGCCCCGTCACGGCACGCACGTCGGGTGGCTCGATCACGTGCGAGATCACGGGTGCCGGCGGCCCCGGCGGCGACCTCTCGACGAGCGGCGGCGACGTGACCGTGACCTTGCCCGCCAACTACAAGGCCGACGTCGACGTCCACGTGGCGGGGACCGACCTCGATTCCGATGCGATCGTCTCCCAGTTCCCCGAGATCGCGGTCTCGCGCCGCTCCGGGCGCCTCACGGGCGAGGGCCGGCTGAACGGCGGCGGGCCGAAGCTCGTGATCCGCTCGACGGGGGGCATCGTGACGATCAAGAAGGGCCCGGCCGCCTGACCTTCCGCGCCGTATCGTCTCGGCCGGCCGGGCCGGTCGTGAATTTGCGTAGAATCGCGGCGAGAATGGGTTCGGTCACGCCTCCCCCGACAGCGCCGCGGTCGCCGGGCGAACGGCCGTCCGGCGGCGGAAGCCCATCGCCAGGGGCCGGCCCGGTGTCGCGCTACCACTTCGCGGAACGGCCGGCCTCGATGGGTCCGTCGGGCACCGGGATCCTCCTGACGCTCGTCGCCGCCGCCGTGGGCACGTGGCTGTACCTCAGGCCGCCCTCCAGAGTCGGCGGACAGAGCCTCCAGAAATACTCCGGCTTCGAGTCGAACCTGGAGAGCATCATCCCGAAGAACTGCGCGCCCCCGGGCTGCGCGGCCATCTACGTGAGACCGACGGACGGCAAGAAGGCCACCGACGCGCTGGCGGGTGCCACCGCGCTCGCGACGGAGCTCTCCGGACAGGGCGTCGAGTGCTACGTCATCCTCGGCGGCGAGCCCATCACGGAGGCAGTCAAACGGGCTCGCTCGATGCGAAGGAGCGTCTTGTTCGACCCGACAGGCGATTGGGCGAAGGAAACGGGAATCGAAAAGGCGCCGTACTGGATTGCGTGGCGCACGGGTGGCAAGATCGTCCTGCGCAGCGAGGAACCGGTGGCGGCAGGCGACGTGGCCTCGGCCCTTCGCTGACGCCGGGAGGATCCATGGCCGCCGGATCGCCCGTACCCGTCGTTCCGGACCGTTACCTCGCCGCTCTCGGCGGCGACGACCCGGTGGCCTCGATGGCGGAGGCTCCGGACCGTCTGCGCCGCCTCGTCCGCGGCCTCACGGAGAAGCAGCTCGCGACGAAGCCCGCGCCGGGCAAGTGGAGCATTCGGGAGATCGTCGCGCATCTCGCCGACGGCGAGGTCGTCCTCGGGAGTCGCTACCGCTTCGTCGCCGCCATGGACCGCCCGCCACTTCCCGGCTACGACCAGGACGCCTTCGTCGCGAACCTCGGGGTCTCGAAGGCGACGACCGCCGACCTCCTCGACGACTTCGCGATGGCGCGTGCCGTGAATCTCGGACTTCTCGAGCGCGTCGGCAAGGCCGCCTGGGAGCGTGTCGGCCTCCACGCCGAGCGCGGCGAAGAGTCACTCGGCGGCCTCGTGACGATGTACGCGGGGCACGACCGCATCCACCTCCTTCAAGTCGAGACGATCCGCACCGGTCTCTTCCCGAAGGCGGGCCGGGGAACTGCGAAGAGAACGTCTCCGAAAAGACGGGGCGTGCGAGGGAAGCGCCGCTAGAAGGTGCTCTCTGCCGTGCCCCGGTGCAGGGGGACGGCGTCGCCCGCGTCCCACGACGACTCCGGCGCCAGCTCGAGGAACGCGTCCGCGCGCGCGTGGGTCAGGATGTCGTGGCTGCCCCGCGTGGGAAGCGGTTCGGCTGCGAGCCGGCCCCTGTCCCAAGCGAGGCGTGCGGGGTGGAAGGCGAGCCGAGGGCCCTTGTTCCTCACGGGCGCCGTGAGACGCGCGGGCACGGGCTCGGGCAGAGGCGGCTGGAGGCCCGCGGCCGCGCGAAGGGCCGGGCGGACGAGGAAGTCGAAGGCGACGGCCGCCGAAACGGGGTTGCCCGGCAGGCCGAAGACGAGGGTGGATCCCTTCGTCGCGAGGAGGACGGGCTTGGCGGGCCGGATCGAGACCTTGTGAAAGCGCACGCGCGCCCCCTCCGTGGCGAGAGCCCGGCCGACGTAGTCGTAGTCGCCCGCCGAGACGCCGCCCGTCGTGAGGAGGATGTCGAAATCGGCGGCGAGTGCCTCCCGGAAGGCCCGCGCAAGAGCCGCCTCGTCGTCCGGAGCCACGCCGAGCGCAACGGCCTCGGCGCCCGCGCGGCGCAGCGCGGCGAGGAGGAGAGGGCCGTTCGTGTTGCGCAGCTGCCCCGGACCCGGGTGCGTTCCCGGCGCCACGAGCTCGTCCCCGGTGACGAGAACGCCGGCGCGCGGCGCGCGAGAGACGCGCAGCGTCTCCCGCCCGGCCGCGGCGGCGAGAACGAGATCGGACGGCGAGAGGCGCCGGCCCGCGGCGAGCAGGAGGGTACCCGTTTCGAAGATCTCGCCGCGGCGGCGCACGTGCGCACCGCACCGTGGCAAAACGTCGAGGCGCACGGTATCTCCGTCGACTGCGGCCGCATCCTCGACGGGCACGACCGCGTCGCTCCCGGGAGGCATCGGAGCCCCGGTCATCACCTTCCAGGCGGCGCCGGGCGGGAGGATGCCGGGCACGGCGCCGGCTCCCGACACGCCGGCGATGGCGAGAAGCGAGGGCGAGCGCGGAACGTCCGAGGCGCGGACCGCCCAGCCATCCATCGCGGTCGTCTCGAAGCCGGGGAGAGGTTGGTCGGCCCGCACGTTTTCGGCCAGGACCCGGGAGACGGCGTCCTCGATCGGGACGGTACATGCGGGCATCGGCGTCGTCGCCTCCAACACGCGGGCGAGCGCCTCGGCGAACGCGATCACGGGCGGCATGCTAACAAGGTGCCCGCGGCGGGCCGTAGGTAGAATGAACAAACCGTGGAAGCCAAGTTCCAGTACACGGGCGATCTCGCGCAGGAGCCTCTGCCCGAGGTCCTCCGGACGATCCACTTCTACCGGGTGCCCGGCGTCCTCACTCTGGGGTCGGGCGGCGTCACGAAGAAGGTGTACCTGCTCGGAGGGAACATCATCTTCGCGACGTCCACGGACCGCGCGGAGTCGCTCGGCGAGTACCTCCGCAAGTCCGCGCTGATTTCCTCGGGCGAGCTCAGGGATTCCATCGGGCGGCTCGACCTCGAGGAAGGCCGGCGTCACGGCGAGCTTCTCGTCGAAATGGGGATCCTCACGGAAGAACAGCTGCGCCAGATCGTCACGGAGCAGGTGAAGGCGCTCCTCTACGCCGCCTTCTCGTGGGAGCAGGGGACCGTCACCTTCGAGGTCGGGCGATTCAAGACGGACGAGATCATCCGTCTCGACCTCCCGACGCCGCAGGCGGTCGTCGACGGGATCCGGCGAATGCCGGATCCGCGCCGCTGCGTGTCGCGCCTCGGCCCGTCCTGGACGATCTTCGAGCGCGCCGAGCAGCCGCCGGAAACGCGCGACGTCGCCTTTACGCCCGCCGAGGCCACGCTCCTCTCTCAGGTCGACGGACAGCGATCGCTGCGCGACCTCATCACGATGGGGCCCGGCGACCTCGGTGCGAACGCGAAGCTCGTCTACGCCTTCTGGGTTCTGCGCCTCATCACCCGGCGCGAGATCCCGTCGAGCGGCATCCGCCGCATCCAGTGGAAAACCGCCGGCCGGCCTCCGTCTTCGGGTGGGGACGGAACGGGCGCCTGAGCCCGGACCTCGGACGAAAGGAACCGGAAGATGCCCCTGTACGAGTACGAGTGCGCAAAGTGCGGCGAGAGGACCGAGGCGATCCAGCGCCACGGGGACGCGCTTCTGACGGTCTGTCCCCACTGTGGCGGCGCTCTCGCAAAGCTTCTTTCGGCGCCGGCGTTCCAGTTCAAGGGCTCGGGCTGGTACGTGTCCGACTACGGGAAGTCCGGGGAGAAGAAGAACGGAGAGGCGAAACCGGGAGATTCTTCGAAAGGCGAAGAGGGAGTCGGAGCCGGCGGGAGCGCAGCGCCGGGCGCCGGGGCGGGGGAGAGCAAAAAGGGAGATTCGTCGAAGGATTCTCCGAAGGGAAAGAAAGACGGCGGCGTGGAGGCGGCGCCGGCGCCACCTGCCAAGCCGTCCGCCCCCGCGCCTTCCAAGAAGGATTCCAAGGGCGACCCGAAGTAGCGCCGACGACGCTCGCGAGCCGCGACCGCTCTCAGTCCGATCCCGCTAAACTGTCTCATGCGGTCTCGAGCCTTCCGTGGGGTCCCTGCGTTCGTCATCGTGGCGTTCGCGACCGCCGCCTTCGCGGCCGACGCACCGCGCGGGACCGGCGGCCTCTGGTACCGGTACCCACTTCCGGGTGCGGAAGTGAAGTCGCTCGTCGCGGATCCGGCGATTCCGGGGCTCTTCTGGGCGGGCACGGCGCAGGGCGGCATCTACCGTTCGACGGACTCCGGCAATACGTGGGAGAGCGCGCCCGAGGGGCTCGCGTTCCCGGGCTACGCCGTCACGTCGCTCGCGGCCGATCCCCTGCGCCCGGGCACGGCCTGGGCGGCCCTCACGGGTGTCGTGCGCGGCGGAATCCTCGCACGCTCGATCGACGGCGGCCGCCGTTTCGAGGTCGTCCGGCGTTGGGAGGACCGCGCCGCAGCGCGGGTCGTCGCGCTCGTCGCGCGGGGTTTTAGCCGCATCGTCGCGGCGGGCGGCGACGGCGGGATCGAAATCTCCGAGGACGACGGGCTCACGTGGCGCTCCTCGGCCCCCCCGCTCGATGAGGGCAGCGGCGTGTCCTTCCTCGCGTTCCACCCCGCCCGCCCCGACGTCCTGTACTGCGGGAGCTTTCGGCACCCGTTCCGCTCGACCGACGGCGGCCGAACGTGGACTCGGATCGCGGCCGGCATGGTCGAGGACACGGAAGTTTTCGCGATGGACTTCTCGGCGGAAGCGCCGGACGAGTTCTGGGCGGCGACGTGCGGCTGGGTCTACCGGACGACGGACGGCGGGGCGAAATGGACGCGCTACCGGGAGGGCCTCCTCGACCGGCGCACGCAGGCCGTGCGCGTGGACCCGCGGAACCCGTCGCGCATCCTCGCGGGGACGACGGGCGGGGTTTTCGAAAGCCGCGACCGCGGGAAGAGCTTCCGTCGCCTCTCGCCGGACGTCGTCGTGAACGCGCTCGTCTTCGACCCGCACG
>JBAUSZ010000003.1:0-3966 GCA_049581965.1 Thermoanaerobaculia bacterium
AGGCGGTGCAGCTTTGCGGGGCGACGGGCGTTCCCGAGGAATTCCCGGTCATTCACCTCCTCAACGACGCGAAGATCGCGCAGATCGTCGAGGGTGCCAACGACGTGCAGCGGATGGTCCTCGCGCGGGCGCTCCTGGCCTGAGGGGGCGCCCGAGGGTGCAAGAGACGGATGGACAGATCGAGCGGGGACGGCTAGAAAAGAGGAGACGGCGCCGGCGCCGCCTGGAGGCCCCCATGCCGCTCGTCGATCTCGACAAGATCCCGCAGGTTCCCCTCGACTTCATCAACGCGGACCACCGCGAGGAGGGACGGCTCCTGAACGAGCTCGCGGAGGCGCTCGACACGCTCGACGCGGGGCGGGGCACCGCCGCGGCCGTCGCCTCCTGCCTCGCGGCGCTGCGCGACCACACGGCCACGCACTTCGGGCGCGAGGACGACGCCATGCGCCGCACTGGCTTCCCGGCCTTCCCAGTTCACCATGCCGAGCACGTGCGCGTCCTCGCCGAGCTGGACGACGAGGTCCGCCGCTTCGCCGAGACCGGAGACTCCGCCCGCCTGCGGGCCTGGGTCCTCGGGGACGTCCCGGCGTGGTTCGTGAACCACATCGAGACGATGGATCTCGTCACGGCGCGTTTCATCGCCGGCCGGCTCGGGTCGCCGCCGAAGAGCGGGTGAGGGCTGGCTCAGTTCGTCTTCGCGCGCGCCGTCTCGAGGGCAATCGTGACGGCGACCTCGTCTCCGAGGATGTACCCGCCCTGATCGAGGGCCTTGTTCCAGTTCACCCCGAAGTCCTTGCGATTGAGCGTGACGGACGTTTCGAAACCGGCCTTCTCGTTGCCCCAGGGATCCTTCTGGATCCCGAGGAACGTGACGGGGAGCGTGAGCTGCCTCGAGACGCCGCGGAGCGTGAGGTCACCTGTCACGTCGTACCGGTTGGCGCCGGCGGGACGGACGGACTTCGACACGAACCGGATCTCGGGGAACTTCGCCGCGTCGAAAAAGTCGGGGGAGCGGAGGTGCTCGTCACGCTTGGGTTCGTTCGTGTTCACGCTCGCGGCCTTGACCGTAAACGCGACGGAAGAGGCCTCTGGCCTGGCGGCGTCGATCTGGACGAGGGCGTCGAAGTCCGTGAACGAGCCGCGCACCTTCGCGATGAGGTGGCGGACCTGGAAGCCCACTTCCGAGTGGGCCTTGTCGACGGTCCACGCGCCGGAGACGGCGGTAGGCGGGACGGCAGGCGGGGCCGCGGGCGCCGGGGCGGCGACGGTGAGGGCGGCGGAGAGGGCGGCGGAGAGGGCGGCGGTCGTGAGGATCTTCGTCATGTTCGGGTCTCCTTTCACGAGACATTTACGCAACCATTAGGGTTACGGATTACGTGAAAAAAAAGGGTCTAGAGGCGGCGCTTGCCGGATGCGGCGGGCACCCGGGCGACGACGTCCGAGAGCCGCACGCGCTTCAGCTCTCCTTCGGCGGCGCTCTCGGCTTTCGTGAAGACGTCCGCGAGGACGCCCTTGATGCACGCGCTCACGGGGCAATTCCGGGCTTCCTTGTGCGTGTGGACGGCGAAGAGGCCGTCGCCGCCAACGGCGCGGTGGACGTCGAGGAGCGTGATGGCGGTCGCGGGCCGGGCGAGGGTGAAGCCGCCCTTGCGGCCCGGATGCCCCTGGACGAGCCCGGCCCTCTCCAGCCGGGCGAGGATGCGTCGGAGCACGACCGCGTTCGTGACCACGCTCCCGGCGAGCTCCTCGGACGTCAAAGTCCCCCCCATGTAGGAGAGGGCCGTGAGGAGGTGGACGCCGACGGCGAAGCGGGTATTCGCGGCCATAACCGTAACCAAGATAGTTTCAGATCGGCTTTCTGTCAAGTCCCGGGGCGCGCGCTAGAATCAGTCGCAAAAGGGGCCTCGCGATGCCGCTGATCGTCAAGTTCAACTTGATCCTGGTTCTCGTTTTCGCCGTGGCGCTCGTACCCGCAGCCTATTTGTCGAACCGGCTGCTCCAGGGGAACGCCCGGACGCAGATCGTTCAGCACGCGCGCATCATGATGCAGACGGCGCTCGCGACGCGCGGTTACACGAACAAACAGATCAAGCCGCTCCTCGCCCCCCGGCTCGCCGAGGAATTCCTCCCGCAGTCCGTGCCGGCCTACTCGGCGACGGAGATCTTCAACAACTTGAGAGAGACCAACCCCGAATACACCTACAAGGAAGCGACGCTGAACCCGACGAACCCCCGCGACCGGACGGTCGAATGGGAAGCGGACATCGTGAACGCGTTCCGTGCGAACGAGAAGCTCACCGAGCTCACGGGCGAGCGCGAGGGGGCGCTCGGCCTCTCCCTCTACCTCGCGCGCCCGATCAAGATCACGGACAAGGGCTGCCTGAGCTGTCACACGACGCCGGAGGTCGCTCCGGCTTCCGTCGTGAAAGCCTACGGGACGAGCAATGGCTATGGATGGAAGTTGAACGAGACGGTCGGGGCGCAGATCGTGTCGGTCCCGATGGCGGTCCCGATCGCCATGGCGACGAAGTCCTTCCACACGCTCCTCGGGACGCTCGTCGGCGTCTTCGTCTTCATCCTGCTGTTCTTGAACGTCCTTCTCTGGTTCGTCGTCATCCGCCCGATCAAGCGACTCTCCTCGATGGCGGACGCGGTCTCGACGGGCAACCTCGACGTCCCCGCGGTGCCCCTGGACGGGCACGACGAGGTCGCGGCTCTCGCAGGCTCCTTCAACCGGATGCGCATCAGCCTCGGCAAGGCCCTCAAGATGCTCGAGGACGAGTGACCGGGCGGACCGGACGTTGGCGGCAACTCCCCTCGCTCCCGGCGCTCGCTTCGGCGACTACGAGATCCTGGCCGAGCTCGGCGCGGGCGGGATGGGCAAGGTCTATCGGGCCCGGGATCTCACGCTCGAGCGTCTCGTCGCCCTCAAGACGCTCGCGCCGCTGTACGGAAGCGACGCCGGTTTCGTCCAGCGCTTCCTGAAGGAGGCGCGCGCCGCCGCGCGTCTCAACCACCCGAGCATCGTCCAGATCTACGACTTCGGCCAGGTCGAGGACACGTACTACCTCGCGATGGAGTACGTCGACGGACATTCGCTGGGCGCCTACCTGAGGCGTGGCCACTTCGCCGAGCGCGACGCCCTCCTCGTGATCCGCCACGCGGCGCGCGCGCTCGCCGTCGCGCACGCCGAGGGGCTCGTCCACCGCGACATCAAGCCCGACAACCTCATGCTCACGAGCAAGGGGGAGGTCAAGCTCGTGGACCTCGGCATCGCCAAGCGCGTCGACGAGGACCAGTCGCTCACGCAGACGGGGCACGCCGTGGGGACGCCGCACTACATCTCGCCCGAGCAGATCCGCGGCCTCAAGGACATCGACGCGCGCGCGGACGTCTACTCGCTGGGCGCGACGCTCTACCACCTCGTGACGGGCCACACTCCGTTCCGGGGTTCTTCGGGCGCGCTCGTGATGTCGATGCATCTCGCCCAGCCGCTCTCGGACCCTCGCACGTACGTCCCCGGGCTCTCGGAAGGAATCTGCCGGGTGATTCGCAAGATGATGGCGAAGAGCCGAGAGGAACGTTACCCGGACGTCGATACGCTCGACCGCGACCTCTACCGCCTCCAGACCGGCGAGACGCCCGAGCCCGCAGAGCCCGGGGCCAGCGCCGTCGAGACCGTGGTCCGTGAACCGCGGCCGTCCTCGCGGGAGGCGACGGCCCGCGCCGCGCCGCTCGCGCCGCACCCCGCGTTCGACTCGGGGGTCCTCCACCGCGTCGAGGATCTTCTCGCCGCGGACGTCGGGCCGATGTCCCGCGTCCTCGTCCGGCGCGCCGCGAAGTCCTCACCCAACCTCGAGGCGCTCTGCTCCGAACTCGCGGGCCAGGTCGAGGCCGGCGCCCGGCGCGAGGATTTCCTCGCGAAGTGTCTCCTCGCGGCGCGGGACCCGGAGCACCGTGCGACCC
>JBAUSZ010000004.1:0-5940 GCA_049581965.1 Thermoanaerobaculia bacterium
CGCGCTCCTCGCGCGCGGCCTCGGTGCCTTCGACGCCGCTTGCGCCGCCGCGTGGCTGCACGGCACCGCGGGAGACATCCTCAGGGAGGCGAAGGGGGAGGAGTCCGTGACGGCTTCGGACGTCGTCGAGGGGCTGCCGGAGGCGTTCCTCCTCGCGCGCGAGGCCGCCACGGGATGACCGTCGTCTCCAGTTCGAGCGAGGAAGACACCCGCCGCGCGGGCGCCGACCTCGCGAAACGGCTGCGACCGGGCGACGCCGTTCTCCTCGAGGGCGAGCTCGGAGCGGGGAAGACCGTCTTCGTGAAGGGCCTCGCGGAGGGACTGGGCCTCGATCCCGACGAGGTCTCCTCACCCAGCTTCGCGCTCGTCCACGAATACGGGCCGGGCGGGCGGCCGCCCGTCCTCGTCCACGCCGACCTCTACCGGCTGCCTGCCGCGGGCGGCCCGGTCGAAGATCTCGGCCTCGACGGACGCGGAGACGCCGTCCTCGCCGTCGAGTGGCCGCGGCCGCCGCTCACGTCGCTTCGCGCGTGGCGCGTGTCGATCGCCTTCGGCGAGGGCCGCGCACGCCGGATCGACGTCGTACCGCCCGAGGGCCGGCCCTAGAACGCGAAGACGAGACCGCCCGTGAGTTCGCCGTTGTAAGACCAGCGGTTCCAGCGGTCCGAACAGAAGCCGTTGCGATCGCAGGACCGGCCGTCGCCGGAGTTCTGGTCGATCACGCGGTAGCGGCCGTCCAGCCGCAGCCCGACGCGCGGCGTGAAGAAGAACTTCGCGCCGGCGGATAGGTTCGCCGTGAAGCGGCTGCGGGACGCTCCGTCGAAGGCTCCGTCGGACGGATCGAGCGTCGCGACTCCCGCGCCCAGGCCGAAGTAGCCGACCGCGCGCCGCTTGCCGAAGTTGAAGATCGTGTTGGCCTCGTAGACGTTCTGGCGGAGGCGGCCGACCTTGAGGTTGCGCGAGGGCACGCCCTGCACGTCGGGAATCCGAAGGTCGGCGCGCACCGAGGTCCAGTCGAACTCGAAGGCGAAGACGCGGGTCACGTTGTAGGCGAGCCTCACGCCGTATGCGAGGTCGTCGTCGGGCTCGAGATAGGCGTACGTCGTCGTGACGGGCACGGTTCCGGGCCCCGGGTTGGCGGAAAGCGTCGTCACGGGGTAGTTGCCGTACAGCCGCCCGCCGAAATACCCGCCGGCGAACGGCGAGATCTCGAACGTGCCCGAGCGGTCCTGTGCGGCAGCCGTGCCCGCACCTGTGGTGATCGCGAGACACGCGGCGAGGGCGAACAAACCGTTTCGCATGACCCAACCTCCTCGGAAGACCGAGCTTTCGGGGCCGCCCGGGCCCGGGGCGCGTCCGCAAGGGGGGACGCGGGCGGTCCTCTCCTGCCGGACGTAAGCAACCGCCGTTCCGCGAGCCTCTACGTTGCGGGGAAGAGTCCCGGCCAGATCGTCGTGACGACGAGCATCAGGGTCAGGGCGGTCATGACGGCGACCGTTCCCCATGCGATCCAGTTCCAGGTCCGGCCGTTCACGTAGGTCCCCATGAGGTCCTGGCGGTTCACGAGGAGGACGACGAAGACGAGGACGAACGGGAGGAGGAGCCCGTTCAGGACCTGAGAGAGGAAGAGGACGGGAAAGAGCGGGACGCCGGGGATCAGGATGATCCCGGCCCCGATCACGATCATCGACGTGTAGAGGGCGTTGAACTGGGGTGCCTCGGCCCAGGATTTGTCGACTCCCGCCTCGAATCCGAGCGCCTCGCAGATCGAGTAGGCCGTCGCGAGCGGCAGAATCGAGGCCGCGAAGAGAGATGCGTTCGCGAGGCCGAAGGCGAAGAGCGCCCCCGCCCATTTTCCGGCGAGCGGCCGGAGTGCGAGGGCGGCCTGCTCGGCGCCCGCGATGCGGATCCCCTTCGGGTAGAGAGTGGCCCCGCAGGCGACGACGATGAAGAACGCAACGGCGGCCGCGACGATGCAGCCCACGATGACGTCCCAACGCGAGAGCCGGTACTCCTGAGGCCCGATCCGCTTCTCGACGATCGACGACTGCAGGTAGAACTGCATCCAGGGTGCGATCGTCGTCCCGACGATCCCAATGATCATCAGGATCCACGCGGCGCTCGACTCGATCTTCGGCTCGAACGTCTGCTTGAGGACGTCGGTCCACACGGGCTTCGCGAAGAGGGCCGAGGCGACGTACGTGAGGTAGACGGTGCAGGCGATCAGGAAGACCTTTTCGACCGTCTTGTAATTGCCCTTCACGACGAGCCACCACACGACGAACGCGCCGACGGGCACCGAGACCCATCGGGGGATCCCGAAGATCTCCAGCGACGCCGCCCAGCCCGCGAACTCGGCGATCGTGTTGCCGATGTCCGTCACGAGGAGCGCGACCATCAGGTAGAACGTCGAGCGCAGGCCGTAGTTCTCGCGGATGAGCTCCCCGAGGCCCTTGCCCGTGATCGCCCCGAGGCGCGCGGACATCTCCTGGACGACGACGAGCGCGAGCGTGATCGGGATGAGCGTCCACAGGAGCGAATAGCCGAAGTGCGCCCCCGCGATCGAGTACGTCGCGATGCCGCCGGCGTCGTTGTCGACGTTGGCCGTGATGAAACCGGGACCCAGGATCGCGAGAAGGAACGTCAGGCGGCGGCGCCAGGTGCGGCCCTCCGGACGGGGCGCCGCCTCGGCGGCCGGAGCGATCAACGAAGCCTCCGCCGGTGCCGCTTCGGAATCGCGTGGAGACGGTCGACGACGTCGTCGATCGTGATGATCCCGATCAGGACGCCCTCGGGATCGGTCACGGGCATCGCGAGGAGGTCGTACTTCGACATCGTCTCGGCGACTTCGTCGGCCGAGACGTCGGGCGTCACGCTCCTCACCGGAGTCGTCATCGCCTTCTCGAGCGGCGTGTCGTCATCGGCAGCGAGGAGCTCGCGAACCGAAACTGCGCCGAGGAGAATGCCGTGCTCGTCGACGACGTAGAAGTAGAAGAGGACCTCGGCGTCCCGGGCGATCGGCCGCAGGCGCTGGAGCGTCTCCTTCACGGTCAGGTGCGGCGGGAACGTCACGAAGTCCGTCCCCATGAGGCCGCCTGCCGTGTTCTCGTCGTGGACGAGCAGCTCCGTGACCTCGTCCGCGGCCTCCTTCTCCATGAGCTGGACGAGGTCGCGTGCGTGCTCGCCCTCGATCTCGCCGAGCACGTCGGCGGCCTCGTCCGCGGGCATCTGCTCGAGAATCTCGGAGGCCCGGCGTTCGGGAAGGTCCTCGAGGATCTCGGCCTGCATCTCGGGCTCGAGCTCGTGGAGGGTCTCGGCGGCGGTCTCGACATCGAGTCTCTTGAAGATGCCCGTGCGCTCCGTCCCGGAGACCTGGCTCAGGACGTCGGCGATGTCCGCAGGGTGGAGGCGCCGGAGCTTCTCGTGGGGGAGCGTCGTCTCGAGACGATCGAGCTGCGGGTGGAGGGGCTGCATCGAGTCCCACGGGATGAGTCGGGAGGGGAGCGAGGCGTCCGAGAGGCGCCCGCCGCGCGGCGTGACCCCGGCGCCGAAGACGCGACGGATCAGGCCGCGCACGCCGACGTCCGCCGCGGTCAGGACGACGTCGCCGGAGACGACGTCGAGCTTGAGGTCGTTGACGCGCACGACCTTGACGCCGTTGATGTCGACGATCTGCTTGTCGAGGAGGTGCCGGGCGAGGAAGATCTCGTCCTCGCTGGCAGGGCGGTGGAGGAGGTCGTCGCGCATGAGGCGCGTGCGCACGGTCCCGCGCTGGAAGATCGCGACGTCTTCCCAGGGGAGGACGAACGTCTCGAAGCGGTCCCTCACGAGGAGGCCCGTGATCTTCGGGAAGGGCGACTTGACACCCGTCGCGACGGCGAGGTCACGGATTTTCCCGACGGGCTGGCGCGCGACGTCCCGCACCGTCTCGCCGAGAAACTCGGACACGAAGAACCCTTCGTGCGCGGGAACGCCCGACGTCCGGCTGGCGGAGGAGGCGGGAGACGCCACGACGGCATTGTGTTGACCCCCGCGGGCCTCGTCAACGACTTCGGTTAATCTGCCGCGCAAAATGTCGGTCGTCGGCGTGCGCGGTGTTCCGCGGGGCGTGCCTCTCGTCGTCGTGACGCGCGGCGGACGGATCGAGTCCGTCCACCGCGGGTCCGTCGCGGTCGTGACCGAGAGCGGGCGCCTCGTCGCGTCTGCGGGCGACCCGCGCCAGAACGTCTACCTGCGCTCCTCGGCCAAGCCGTTCCAGCTCCTCCCGTTCCTCGCGGCGGGCGGCGAGGAGCGCTTCGACCTCGCGACGGAGGACATCGCGCTCGCGGCGGCCTCGCACGGCGGCGAGAGAGCGCACGTGCAGGCCGCGGAGGCGATGCTCGCGAAAGGCGGGTTCACGGCCGCGGATCTTCACTGCGGCGCACACCCTCCGATGCACGAGGAATCCGCGCGGGCCCTCGCCTTCGCTCGGCAGATCCCGGGCGCGCTCCACAACAACTGCTCGGGCAAGCACGCGGCGATGCTCCTCGCGTGCCGCCTCCTCGGCGCCGATCCCCGCGGCTACTGGAGGAGGAGCCACCCGCTTCAGCGCCGGATCCTGCGGGCCGTCTCGCGGATGACCGGCATCCCGAAGGCGCGGATCGGGCTGGCGGTGGACGGCTGCTCGGTGCCGTGCTTCCGTGTTCCTCTCCGCGCCCTCGCCCTCGGTTACGCCCGCCTCGTCGGAGATGGCTCGCCGGGCGAGACGGGGGCCGAGGCCGCCGCGCGCCGGCGCGTCGCCGGGGCGATGGCGACGGCCCCGGACATGGTCGCGGGCACGGGACGGTTCACGACGCATGTCATGCGCGAGTTCGGGGGAGCGCTCGTCGCCAAGGAGGGCGCCGAAGGCGTCTACGCCGTCGGAATTCCCGCGGCTGTCGCGAGGCGCCGGGGCGGGGAGGCCGTCGGGATTGCGATCAAGATCGCCGACGGCGCCGAGCGCGGCCGCGACGCGGTCACGGTCGAGGCGCTGCGCCAGATGGGGCTCGTTTCCGGGGTCCGCCTTGCCCGGCTTCGGCGGCTCGCGCTCAAGCCGGTCCGAAACGTTCGCGGCGACGTCGTCGGCTCCCTGAGCACGGTCTTCCGCCTCGCGCGGGGGGCGGCCTGATGCGAGTCGTCCGCGTCGGAAAGAGGACGGAGGGCGCGCTCCTCGTCCTTTACACGGCGGTTCTCCTCGTCCTCACCCTGCTCGTGAAGGGCGGGAGCGGCGTGAGGACGAACCTCGCGCCCTTCGAGGACATCGCGCGTCTCGTCCTGCGCGCCGGGCGGGGCGGGTTCCTCTCGAACGCGTTCGTCTACGCGATCGCGGGGATCGTCGGGAATCTCGCGACGTTCGCACTCTGGGCGTTTCTGCTCTGGAAGTTCCTCGACGGGCCGGGCCGGACGTCCGCGCGGAACCACGCGGACGTCATCCTCGCCGGGACGCTCCTCTCGCTCGGGATCGAGACCGTCCAGCTCTTCCTCCCGACGCGCGCCGCCGACGTGAACGACGTCTTCTGGAACGTCCTCGGGACGATCGCGGGCAGCCTCCTCGCCCACGCCCACCGCAACGTGCGCCTCGAGTGGGAGTGAACGGGCCCGCGGGATCGGAGCCTGCGAAGGGTCAGCGGTGGTCGCGGACGTTGGGCGTCTGCCAGACGGGAGTCTTCGTCGGGACCGGCGTCGGGGGGACGGCCGTCGGCGCTGGGAGCAACTTCACGAAGCAAGCCTTGTGGGACCACTCCGGGAACGTCGTTTCGTGGAACCCGGTCTGGTCGCACTGGATTCCGTTCGAGACCGAACGCTTGAAGACGAAGCTCGTGCCGCCGGGCACGCCCGCGGCCACGTCGGCGATGCCCCGGAACTGGCAGCGCTGGCCCGCCTCGGCGCACCTCGAGAACCCGTGCGGCCCCGGCTCGTCAC
>JBAUSZ010000005.1:0-8950 GCA_049581965.1 Thermoanaerobaculia bacterium
GAGGGCGGCCGCGACCGCGGCGAGGAGGGGTGCGGTGCGTTTCCCTCCCGACGCCCAGAGCGGCCCGGCGGTGAGATTGATCCGCGCGTAGGGGATCACGGCGAGCGAGAGGACGACGAGACCCGGCAGGAGGACCCCGGCGACGATCGGCGGGAAGTAGTGGAGGAGCTCCTGCAGGCCCAGGAAGTACCACGGGGCCTTCGCGGGATTCGGCGTCTCGATCGGGTTCGCGATCCCCTCGAGGGGCGCGTCGAAGACGATCGCGACGAGGGAGAGCGCGATGACGACGACCTGGAACAGGATGACCTCGCGAACGATCAGGTTGGGGAAGGTCATCACGTACCGCTCATCGCTGCGGCGGACGGCCGGCCGTACGTCGGGCCTCACGAGCGCCACGCGGCGCGGCACGGCCAGCGGATCGGTCGATTCGACGGCGTGGAGCTCCGGGGTGGCGCTCATGGGACCTCCTCGAGGCGCGCGTCGTCCGCGTCGGTGGGCGGCCCCTGGACGCCGCCGTCCTTGCGGACCCGCCAGATGTGGACGGAGAGGAAGAGAAGGAGCGCGACCGGAAGAACGACGCAGTGAAGGACGTAAAAGCGCAGGAGCGCGTTCTCGGAGACGACGTTCCCGCCGAGGAGGAGGAAGCGGATCTTCTCGCCGACGAGAGGAGCCTCCTTCGCCATGTTCGTCCCGACCGAGACTCCCCAGAACGCGAGCTGGTCCCACGGGAGGAGGTAGCCCGTGTACGAGAGCAGGAGCGTCACGATGAGGAGCACGACTCCCACGACCCAGTTGAACTGACGGGGCGGACGGTAGGCGCGGTGGTAGAAGACCCGCAGCATGTGGAGAAACGCCGCGAACACCATGAGGTGCGCCGCCCAGCGGTGCAGGTTGCGCAGGAAGAGCCCGTTGTCGACGACGTAGTTCAGCTCCTTCATGTCCTGATAGGCCTGCGGCACCGACGGGTGGTAATAAAACATCAGCAGAATCCCGGTTGCGATCAGGACGAGCGAGCTCACGAGCGTGACGCCGCCCAGCCAGTAGGTGTGCGAGAAGCGGAGCGTCTTTTCCCTCACCTTGACGGGATGCACGTGCAGGAAGAGGTTCTCGAAGATCACGAGTGATCGGTTGCGGTTCGTGTCGGCCGTTCCGTGCCGGACGATCGACCGGTAGACCGCCGTGCTGCGGAGCCAGTCCGTGATCGAGTCCCGGGCGGCGCTCATGCCCGGATCACCTTTCCGTGGGGAATGACGATGCTCGTGTCCACGACGAGATTGCCGGCGGCGTCTGCCGTGACCTCCAGCCACGGGAGCGGCCGCGGCGCGGGCCCGTGGACGACGTTGCCCTCGAGGTCGAAGCGGCTTCCGTGGCAGGGGCACGCGATGGCCTTCTCGTCGGACAGGTAGCGCGTGATGCAACCGAGGTGGGTGCAGACTGCCGAGAGGGCGAAGACGCCGCCGCCGCCGCCGATCACGTAGGCCTTCTGCTCGCGGTTGAAGCGGACCGTCCCCTCCGGGTAGTCGACTGCGCTGCCCGCCCGGAAGACGGTCGGAGGCTCGAAGAGGACCTTCGGCTTGAGGTAGTCGAGGGTGACGACGAGCGAGCCCGCGCCCGCGACCGCGCAGGCTCCACCGCCGGCCTGGGTCAGGAAGTCGCGCCGGGTCGAGCCGGCTGGATCGGAACCCGGGCTCCGTTCGGATTCGTCAGACATGAGCGCCCTCCGGCGTCTGGAAGCTCTGCATCGTGATGGTGCCGACGGGGCAGCGCGCCGCGCAGAGTCCGCAGCGGATGCACGTTTCCTCGTCCTTGATGAAGACGGATCCTCCACGGGCACCGTCCGCGAGAACCGGAGCCAGCTCCCGCGCGGCCGTCGGCAGGCGCGTCACGCGCTCGGCGAGGACGATCTCGATGCAGTCCTCCGGGCAGATGTCCTGGCAGCCGCCGCACAGAATGCACTCGGTCCCGTCCGCCGGGCTCTCGTCGAAGATCGTGTTCGTCCAGCAGTGGAGGCAGCGCGTCCCCTCGAGCCGCGCCTCGCGCTCCGGAAAGCACTCCTCGACCTCGGCGATGCCGATGCGGCGCGAGATGGGGCGGGTCGGGGGCGCCTGCCGTGGGATCCCCTCGAACTCGAGGTCCCTTTCGTAGCGGTCGTGCACGTCGATTGTGACCGCAACCTCGGGCGACGGACGCGGCCGGCCGCGGAAGAACGCGTCGATCGAGAGCGCGCCGCGCTTCCCGTCCGCGACCGCGTTGATCGCGATGCGGGGGCCGAAGGCGGCGTCGCCCCCCGCGTAGACTCCGGGAGCGCTGGTCGCCAGGGTCTCGGCATCGATCGTGATGCGCCCGCCCCGCGTCTCGATTCCATCCTCCGGGCGGAGGAAGGTGAAGTCCCCGGTCTGCCCGATCGCGACGAGAACGGTGTCGGTCGGAAGAACGGTCTCGGAGCCCTCCACGAACTGGGGCGAGAAGCGCCCCGTCTCGTCGAACACGCGCGACACGTCGAGGAACTCCACCCCCGTCACGGTGCCGCCCTCTCCGACGAGGCGCTTCGGCCCGAGCCGGTATCGGAACTGGATGCCCTCGCGGCGGGCCTCGTCGACCTCTTCCTTCGCGGCGGGCATCTCGCTCTCCGACTCGAGGCAGCAGACGACGACCTCGCGCGCGCCGAACCTCACGGCGCTGCGTGCAACGTCGAGGGCCTGGACGACGGAGAGGTTCCGCTCCAGGTTCTCCTCGACACCGCTGCGCGCCGCGGTCCGCGCCACGTCGAGCGCCACGTTGCCGCCGCCGATGACGACGACGCGCGCTCCCATCTCGACCTTGTAGCCGAGGTTGACGTTCAAGAGGTAGTCGATGCCCTTGAGGACGCCGTCGAGCTCCATCCCGGGGATCGAGAGGGCGCGGCTTTGCATCGCGCCGACGCCGAGGAAGATCGCCGAGAACCCCTGGGCCCTGAGGTTCGACAGGGTGAAGTCCCGGCCGAGGCGCATGCCCGTCTTCAGCTCCACCCCGAGCGACAGGATCGCGTTGACCTCGAGCTGGATCAGGGCGCGCGGCAGGCGGTACTCGGGGACTCCCAGCCGCAGCATTCCCCCGGCCACCGGCGCCGCCTCGAAGATCGTCACGGCGTAGCCCATGAGCGCGAGGTCGTGCGCGCACGCGAGCCCCGCTGGGCCCGATCCCACGACGGCGACCCTCTCGGGGTACCGGTCCAGACGGTGGCCGTAGATCGCGGTGAGGACCGAAAAGTCCATCATGCTCTCGACGCCGAAGCGTTCGGTGACGAAGCGCTTCAGGGCCCGGATCGCGATGGGAGCGTCGAGCTCGCCGCGCCGGCACACCGTTTCGCAGGGGGCTGCGCAGATGCGGCCACAGATGGAAGCGAGCGGGTTCGGCCGGCGCGCCACGGCGTAGGCCTCGCGGTACCTTCCCTGCGAGATGAGCGTGACGTACTTGCCGGCCTCGGTGTGGACCGGGCACGCCTGCTTGCAGGGAAAGTTCCGCTCGAGCCAGTCGCGGCTGACGTCGGCCATGAAGCTACTTGGCGATCTCGAAATCGGCCGCCGTGGCGCCCGCCACGGTGACGGTCTTCTGCGTGGCCTTCAGCTTCGGGTGCCACACCTTCACGGAGTAGGCGCCGTCCGGCACGTCGGCGATCCGGAAGGAGCCGTCCGCCTTCGTGACCGCGAAGTAAGGCGTCGGCACCGCCACGACGAACGCCTCCATCTCGGGATGCACCTTGCACAGGAGGGTCGCTGAAACGCATTCCTTCTTGAATGTGTAGGACCGGATCTCGCCCTGGGGCCACGTTCCGAGGTTGAACTTGTCGGCACAGCCGTCCGGCGAGAAGACGTTGTGGAGAACGGCGTCCGAATTGAGGAAGTCGACGGTCGTCCCGACGAGGACCGGGAGGACGTGCGGAGAGAACACGAGATTCTTCTGGTCGATCCTGGCGTGCTCCTTCGGCGCCGGGAAGGTCTTCCCGGCGATGGCGGCCACGTAGACGACGGCGTCGGCGCTGTCGCGCACGCCCTTGCACGTCACCTTGCCGTGGAGATCGCCGGCCGCGGCCGGCAGCGTCGCGCCGGCGAGGAGGACGAGCGAGAGAACGAGGGGTCGATTCATGTCATGTCTCCTTCAGAACGCCGCCCTGAGGACGGTCGCGAGCTGGTAGTTCTGCGAGTCGTGCAGGTCCCGGCGGTACTCGAGCATCAGCTTGATGTTGGCCCGCGCGAGGAAGCTCACGTTCGCGTTGAGAAAGCGGAGCGTCTCCACGGATGGATCGGCGGGCCGGAGGTTCTCGTAGCGAGCCGAGACCTGGAAGACGGGCGTGATCACGTAGTCGGCCTGCGCGAACCACGCGTCGAACGTGTGCGTCGTCAGGGAGATCTCGGCGTCCGTCTCGTCGTCTCGCAGCGAAAGGTCGTCGCGGCCGTGCACGGCGACGCCGATGAGGTTCAGGTCACCGAGATAGAGCGAGCCGTAAACGCCGAGCCGGCTGAACTTCCCCTGCCGCATCTTGAACGGGTTGCCGTCGGGGTCGGTGACGTCGTACTCGATATCGCCTCCGTCGCCCCAGTACCCGAACGCCCCGATGCGGAACGACGTTTCACGCCAGTTCTCCGGCGGCAAACTTACTCCCGTCGAGTCTCCGTCGAGGCCGAGGCCGCCGAGCTTGTAGTCCAGGCGCGCGTAGAAGTCCTTGCTGCTGCCGTTGTTGAACTGGCCGTTCGGGCCGCCCGGCCCGATCGGAGACGAAACCCCGACCGTGTAGAAGAGGCGGTGGGCCGCCACCCCGTACATCTCGATCGCGCGCGTCCGGGACGGCAGGCCGACACCGCCGCCCTCCTCCGCCAGACCCGTCCCGCCGTTGAAGCCGATCGGGTTGTACGTGAAGAGCGAGTCGACCCCGTTGTCCGTCATGAGCCACATTTCCTGGAATCCGTCGTAGAGGTTCGGGGCCAGCTTTCCAATGCGGAAATTGAAGAGGTGGTCGGGCCCGAACGGCGAGATGACGTCGAGCCGGACGTGCTCGAGCTCGACCGAGCCGCTCCCGTCCGGGTTTTCCCCGTACGTCACCTCGGTGAAGAAGCTGAACGTATTCCCGAGCGTCCCCGCCGCGAAGAGGTTCGCCTCCTGCGGGAACTGGAAGTCGTTGTGAGTGATCGTCTTCCCGGTGTCGTCGTGGCTCGACGCGAAGAGACTCGCCATCTTCACGTTCAGCGCGACGGGAGCGTTGCCCGGCAGGGTGCTCGGATAGACCATTTCCGGCCACATCCGCGCGTAGGCGTCCGCTCCAAGCGAGACCGGTTTCTGCTTCACCTGCTCCTCGGTCTCGCCCGGAAGGTGGTACCCGTTCAGGCGAAACGCCGTGCCGAACGGATTTAGTTTCGGAAAGATCGAGTGGCAGGTCTGGCAGGACGTCTGGTACTTCCGCGAGAACGCGGGGACCGCGTTCGCGCGCGCGGAGAGCAGGCACGTCACTCCCGCCACCGCCATCAGAAACGAGGCTACACGGCGTCCGAGCGTCGATCGGCTCATGGGCATTCTCCTTGTCGCCCGTCAGGGTGCGGCCGGCGCGGCCCCGCCACCATCCTGCAATCTCACCAATTCGTCTGGTGCACCGAGCCGGGATACGGTTCCGGGAGGGGGGGTCCCGGGGGAGCCGTCAGACGAGGTTCAGACGCTTCTGGAACGCGAAGGCGACCGCTTCCGTCTTGGAGTGGACCTCGAGCTTGTGCAGGATGTTCTGGATGTGGTTTCGCGCCGTGAGGTTGGAGATGTGGAGGGCGATCGCGATGTCGGGGGTCGAGCGGCCGGCCGCGAGCATCCCGAGCACCTCGACTTCGCGTGCGGAAAGCCGGCGCGCCCGGACGTCCGGAGACTCGCGGGAGGTCGTGAACGGGGAGGCCGGCGGGGCCCGATGCTCCGCCTCCGGCAGGGCCGGCAGCACAAGCCGCTCCGTCCTCAGGATGTGGGCGAGGTAGAAGTCGCCCGGCGCCTGCGCTCCGAGGTTCAGGATCGTCACGTCCACCGTGACGACGTCGCCGTCCCGGTGCTTGAGCCGCAGACCGAACTGGTTGACGCTTTCCCCCCGGGCCGCGATCCCCGTGACGGGGCAGGTGTCGGAACAGTAGCGGTTCCCGTACGCGTCACAGCCCTCGAGACGGGCCGCGCACGGCTTTCCGACCACCTCGTCGGCCGCGTACCCGAGAATTCTCTCGGCGCTCTTGTTCCAGAAGACGATCCGGTTGCGGCGGTCCGTGACGAAGACGGGATCGGGGGACAGCGCCAGCGAGCCAAAGACGGCGGCCATTACGCCAGGGACGGCGCCAGACCACATTTCGCCACCCTTATACGCTCTTTGCCTCGCCGCCCCTTACCAGACCCGGACGCGGTCCTTCGGGGAGAGATAGAGGTTCTGCCCCGGCTTGACGGAGAAGGCCTCGTACCAGGCGTCGATGTTCCGCACGGTGTCCGTGCGGTACTCGGCCGGCGCGTGGCTGTCGATCACGATCTGCTGCCGCAACGCCGCCTCACGCGTCTTCACCCGCCAGCTCTGCGCAAACGCGATGAAGAACTGCCGGTCTCCCGTCACGCCGCGCCACTCCGGCGCTTCCCGTCCCCCCTGCGAGATGCGGTAGGCGTCGTACGCGACCGCGAGCCCCGCGACGTCCGCGATGTTCTCGCTCACCGTGAGCTTGCCGTTCAGGGCCAGATCCGGGAACGGCCGGTAGGCGTTGAACTGCTGGACGAGCGCCTGCGCCGACGCCTTGAAGTGCTCGAAGTCGTCCTTCGTCCACCAGTTCTTCAGGCGGCCGTCGGCGTCGAACAGAGCGCCCTGGTCGTCGAAGCTGTGGCTGATCTCGTGAGCGATCACGGTGCCCGTCGCACCGTAATCCATGACGGTCGGGCGCCGGGGATCGAAGTACGGCGGCTGGAGCATCGCGGCCGGGAAGTTCATCGCGTTCATCGCGGGCAGGTTCACGGCATTCACGAGCTGCGGGCTCATGACCCACTCGCCGCGGTCGACCGGCCGGCCGAGCTTCGCGATGTCGCGCCGGGTGTGGAAGAGCGAGGCCCTCTCTGCATTGCCGAGCGCGTCGCCGCGCACGACCTCGAGGCCCGAGTAGTCGGTCCACTTGTCCGGGTACCCGACGCCGACCTTGAGCGTCATGAGCTTCGCCTTCGCCCGGGCCTTCGTGTCGGCGGCCATCCAGTCGAGGCGGTCGATCCTCAGGGCAAACGCCGCGATCTCGTTCTTCACCATCTCCGCGGCGCGCGCCTTCTCCGTGGGCGGAAAGTACTTCGCGACGTAGAGCCGCCCGACGGCCTCGCCGAGGGCGTCGTCCGTGACGGTCATGGCGCGTTTCCAGCGGTCGCGGAGCTTCTGGGCCCCCGTGAACGTCCTCCCGTAGAAGTCGAACTGCTCCTCGACGAAGGCTCTCGGGAGGAACGTCGCGGCGCGCGAGATCGCCCGGAACGCCAGGTACTCCTTCCACGTCTCGAGGGGCTCGGAGGCGACGAGCGCCGCGAGGCCCGTGACGGCCCCCGGCTGCCAGACGACGAAGGTGCCCTGCCCACCGAGCCCCGCGGCGTCGAAATAGAGGGACCAGTCCAGGCCCGGCGCCCTGACGGGAAATTCCGCTCGCGCCCAGTGGTTGTTGCCCTTGAGGACGTCTTCCGAGTTCTCGCGGCTCGCGTGCGCCGTGGCGATCCTCCGCTCGAGGTCGAAAATCCGCCCTGCCTTGTCGGCGGCGTCCGGGATCCCCGCGAGCGCGAGCATTCTCCCGACGTGCAACAGGTACTTCGCCCGGATCTGAGCCGTCCGCGGCGACGGATCGAGGTAGTAGCTGCGATCCGGGATCCCGAGGCCACCCTGCAGGAGGAAGGGCGAATACTTCGATGGCTCGTCGAGGTCCTGCGCGACCCAGAGGCCGAGGACGTTCGGCGTGTAGAAATTCGTGGCGTTCAGCGCGTCGACGTCGGCACGGAGCGTCTCGCCGAGCGTCCGGGCGAGGTCGGCCTTGTCGGCGATCGCCGCGATGCGGTCGAGCTCGGGCCGGAGCGGCGCGAGGCCCTTCGCCTCGATCGCGGCCTCGTCCATGAAGGCCGCGTACGTGTCTCCGATCTTCCTCTCGTCCGAGCCCGTGGGAGACGCGGCGTTCGCCGCCTCGGCGACGAGGTCGGCGGTCCGCCGGGAGGTCAGATCTTCGAGCATGCCCGACGCTCCCCACGTCGCGCGGTCGGCCGGGACGTCCGCGTTCTTCAGCCACGCCCCGTTCGCGTAGCGGAAGAAGTCGTCTCCCGGGGCGACCGCCGGATCCATTCCGCCGAGGTCGATGCCCGGTGCGAACGCACCGGCGGGGACGCCGCCGGCGGGCGCGCAGGCCGACGCGGCGAGCAGGGCGGCGCACACGAGCGCAGCGCCGGCACGATCGAGACGCCTCATGTTCACAAGAATTGTACCCGGGCTCGAGGCGGCCTCCTCACGTTCCGCTGACGGACGTTTCCCGGCGGGGCCCGGGGGAGGCTAGGGCAGCTCCCCTGCGAGCCGCGCGAGGGCCTTCCCGACGCCGGCGAGGTCCGCCGCCTTTCCCTGGAAGACCCGGCCCGAACCCCCGCCTTTCCCGCCGAGAAGCGCCGCGATCTCGCGCCCGAGGGCCTGTGCGTCGGCGAAGCCCTCGCCCGCGCCGAGCGCGAAGACGTGCTGGCCGCCGTTCGTCGCCGTGAGGAGCGCCGCCCGCGCCCCCGCCTTCTCGGCGAACCGCCGCGCCACCGTCAGGACGAATCCCATGTCGCGCCCGTCATAGTGAGCGCCGGCGACGCGGTTGGGCGAAAGGAGAAGTGCGGCCGCGGCCGCGTCCGCGAGTGCGTCCTCGGCGCGCCGGAGAGCCTTCTGCGCTTCGGCGAGCTGCTCGAGCTTCACCTTCGCAGCGCCGACGAGCCC
>JBAUSZ010000006.1:0-1662 GCA_049581965.1 Thermoanaerobaculia bacterium
CGGTCGCACCGGCCGCGCGCGGCGAGACCGCGGGCGAGCGTCTGATGGCAGGCGCGGCGATGGGCGTCCCCGCGTGGGCGCTCGCGAGCCTCGTCCTCGTCCCTCTTCTCTCGGGCGGCGCTCCCCGGTGGAACGCCGAGGCGATGCGCGACACGCTGCCGCAGCTCTTCTTCTGGGTGCTCGCCGGCGGGCTCCTCGGCCTCGCCGGGGAGGCCGTCGCGCGGTTCCTTCCGGGTTCGAAGACGGCGGACGAAGGGGCCGCCTCGCCGTCCGCGCCGAAGACGCGCGTCGTCATCCTCGGCGGCGGCTTTGCGGGCCTCCAGACGGCAGCGGCCCTCGAGACGCTCCTCGCCGGAGACCCGTCCGTCGCGGTCACGCTCGTAAACGAGACGAACGCGCTCCTCTTCACGCCGATGCTCGCCGAGGTCGCGGGGTCGAGCCTCGAGGCAAGCCACATCTCGACGCCCCTTCGCACGAGCCTCCACACCGCGGAGTTCGTGAGGGCGCGCGTCGCCTCGATCGACCCCGAGCATCGCCGCGTCCTCCTCGAGTCCGACGCCGCGGACGCGGCGAAGGGGATGCCCGTGCGCGAGCTTCCCTTCGACCACCTCGTTCTCGCGCTCGGCTCGGTCTCGAACTACTTCGGCCAGAAGGGCGTCGAGGAGCACGCGTTCGACTTCAAGAGCCTCCTCGACGCGATCCGGATCCGCAACCACGTCATCGAGATGTTCGAGCGCGCCAACCGCGAGGCGGATCCCGCCACGCGGCGCGCCCAGCTCACGTTCGTCGTGGCCGGCGGCGGTTTCGCCGGAGTCGAGCTCGCCGGCTCCCTGAACGACTTCTGCCGCGGCATCCTCGCGGACTACCCCGGCCTCTCCGCGGAGGAGCTCTCCGTCGTTCTCGTCCACTCGCGCGACCGGGTCCTGCCCGAGCTCTCCGAGTCCCTTGGCCGGTACGCGAAAGAGAGCATGGAGGCCCGCGGCGTGACCTTCCGCCTCGGGACGCGCCTCGTCGACGCGCGCCCCGGCGCCGTCGTCCTGTCCGACGGCGAGCTCGCCGCGGAGACCCTCGTGTGGACCGCCGGCGTCGCGCCGAATCCGCTCCTCGCGACGCTGCCGTTCGCGCGGGACAAGCGCGGCGCGGTCGTCGTCGAGCCCACGATGGCGGTGCCCGGAGCGCCCGGGATCTGGGCTGTCGGCGACTCGGCCGCCCTGACGGACGGGCGGACGGGCAAGCCGTGCCCGCCGACGGCGCAGTTCGCGATCCGCGAGGGCGCGCACCTCGCGAAGAACGTCCTCGCCGCGCTCCGCGGGCGGGCACCCGAACCGTTCCACTTCGAGTCGCTCGGCGCCCTCTGCGTCGTCGGCCACCAGACGGCATGCGCCGAGCTCGCCGTGCCTTTCTCGGGTGGGCGAACCGTGCGTTTTTCGGGCCTTCTCGCGTGGCTCATGTGGCGGGGCATCTACCTCTCGAAGCTCCCCGGGCTCGAGCGCAAGGTCCGCGTCCTCGTGGACTGGACGATCGAGCTCTTCTTCCCGCGCGACGTCGTCCAGACGATCGAGCTGTCATGACGCCGAAACCGCTTCTCGTCCCCGTCCTCGCCGCTGCCTTCGCCGGAGCCGCGGGCGCGGCCCTCGGCGCAGCCGTGCTCGGGGTGTCCGC
>JBAUSZ010000007.1:0-3166 GCA_049581965.1 Thermoanaerobaculia bacterium
GGCGCGACCTGGGCCGTCCCGGGCGGGTTGGCCGAAGCCGTCGACGGGAGGGCGCCCGGGCCCTTGTCGCCGCTCGCGACGTCGGCCGGGTCCGGCCTGAAGCGCAGGGCCGCGTTCGGGACACGCAGGACGTCCTGGCGGGTGTCGACGGGGATCTGGACGTTCGCGGTCATTCCGGGCTTGAGCTTCAGGTCCTGGTTCGGGACGTCGAGCATGACGGGGTACGTCACGACGTTCTGGACGGTCTGCGGCGAGAGCCGGATCTGCGAGACGCTCCCCTTGAAGCTCTGCTCGGGATACGCATCCACGGTGAAGCTCGCGACCTGTCCCTCGCGGACGCGGCCGACGTCCGCCTCGTCGATGTTCGTGAGGACCTGCATCTTCGTGAGGTCCTGCGCGATCATGAAGAGCGTCGGGGCCTGGAAGGACGCCGCGACCGTCTGGCCCACGTCGTAGCTGCGGCTCACGACGACCCCGTCGATCGGCGAGACGATGCGCGTGTACGAGAGATTCGTCTCGGCCTGCCGGAGTTGTGCCGTGACCTGGGCAACGGTGGCGACGTCCGCGTCGCGCGTCGTCTGGGCGGCGTCGAGGTCGGACTGGGCGATGAGCTGCTCCGTGAAGAGCCTTCTCGCGCGCGTGAGCGCGAGCTCGTCGTTGCGCAGCTGGACCTTCGCCTTGTCGAGGTTGGCCCGGCTCTGGTCGACGGCCTGCTGGAACGGGGTCGGGTCGAGCTCGGCGAGGGCCTGGCCCTTCTTCACGGCGGAATTGAAGTCGACGTGGAGCTTCGCGATGATGCCGGACACCTGGCTGCCCACGCTGACGGTCGTGACGGCGGACAGGGTCCCCGTCGCCGTCACGGTCGCGACGACGTTGCCCTTGTCGATCTTCACCCTCCGGTATTTCGGCTCGGCGGAGCTTTTCCGTGCGAGCGCGAGCCACGCCACCGCGGCGATCACGACGACGGCCGCGAAACCGGCCAGGATCCTGTTCTTCATGCAGCCCTCGAACGGCGTTGGACGCCGGAATTCGCCAGGAGGTTGACGCGCGATCTCAGAAAGACACCGCCAGACCGAGATGGAACGACTTGACCGTGCCCTCTCCGAGGAGCGTCCGCAAGGACCGTGCACTGTACTCGATGGACGCGGAGATCCCTTTCTTCGGCGTCCACACGACGCCCGGCATGTGGATTTCTTCCACGGTCGCCGCGCCGACGTAATGCCAGCGCGACCAAGTGTAACGGTACGTCACGGTCGGGAATTCCGCGCGGAAACCCGCGAGGGCGGCGCGGGCGTCGGCGTAGCCGTAGCGGCAGGCCGCGCCGCCCGCGCAGGCCTGCCCAGAGCGCCAGAAGCCCTCGACGAAGACGGCGAGCGGTCCGAGCGTCGCCGTGAGGTCCGAGGCGAAATCGTTCCGCCGGAACTCGTCGCCCGCACCCGTCGGGACGAGCCGGGCCGTCGCCGCGGAGAGCGCCGGCCTCAAGGACCAGAGGCCCTCGTTCAGGAGGTAGGACGCGCGAACGGCCAGGCCGTCGCGCAGGCGTCGGCCGGGATCGGATTCGACGTCCCGCCCGTCCTCTTCCCAGCCCACGCCGTCGTTCTGCCCGGTCCACACGGCCGACCACGCGATCGTGTCGTGGCCGGAGCGCGCCTCGCCCTCGAGCTGCGCGCCCCAACCCGGGTTGCGCGTGACGCCGTTCAACGAGAACAGGTTCCCCGAGAAGGTCTCGTCCGCGAGACCGACGAGGGGGGCGACCTTGCCCAGACGCAGGTCGCCGGCCGGCGTTCTCACGGCGGCCCACCCCTCCTCGAGCCAGACGCTCCCGGCGTAGAACGGCCGGAACCGTCCCTCCGTTCCGCGGACCTCCACCTTCACGGAGTAGCCGCCCCGCGCCCAGTCGGCCGCGACTCCGGCCCAGTAGAGATCTGCGCTGCGTGCCGCGCGGTCCGAGAGGGGCTCGTAGTCGTGGAGCACGGCCTCGAGCCGGAACCTCGGCGCGGAGGCGTCTTCCTTCGGCGGCTCGTCGCCTGGGGCCGAGGACGCCGTGAGGGCGAAGAGGAGCGCCGCGACGGCGGCCGTGAGGGAACCCTTCAAGACAGCCGGGTATATTACGAGGCCCGCGCGCGGCGGGAGTTCCGGAGGGCTCCAATCAACCTCGATCTCGAAATCCCGTACGTCGTCGAACGCCTCGAGAACGGCCTGACGGTCGTCGTGTCGCCGCAGCGCGGCATTCCTCTCGTCACCGTGGACGTCACGTACGACGTCGGAAGTCGAGTCGAGCTCCCGGGCAGGACGGGCTTTGCCCATCTGTTCGAGCACCTGATGTTCGAGGGCTCCGAGAACGTCGGGAAGGGAGAGCACTTCCGGCTCGTGGCCGAGGCCGGCGGCTCGATGAACGGGACGACCTCCGAGGACCGCACGAACTACTACGAGACCCTCCCGGCCGAGTGCCTCGACCTCGGGCTCTTCCTCGAGGCCGACCGGATGCGCGCTCTCGTCCTCACGCAGGAGAAGCTCGACAACCAGCGGGAGGCCGTGAAGGAAGAGAAGCGACTGCGCGTGGACAACCAGCCCTACGCACCGTCGTTCGAGACGGCCGACGCCCTCGCCTACGACGCCTTCGCGTACAAGCATCCGGTCATCGGCTCGATGGACGACCTCTCCGCCGCGTCCCTGGACGACGCGCGCGGCTTCTACGAGACGTACTATGCCCCGGGGAACGCGCTCCTCGCGATCACGGGCGACGTCGATCCGCCGGAGGCGTTTCGCCGCGCCCGCGCGTTCTTCGGCGACGTCCCGGCCCGCGCCACGCCCGCGCCCTTCGCCGTCGTCGAGCCGCCGCCGAACGGCGAGCGACGCGTCGACGTTTCGGATGTGCACGCGGCGGTTCCGGCCCTCCACCTGAACTTCAAGGTCCCCGACCGCCGGCACCCGGACCTCTTCGCCCTCTCCTACGCCGAGAAGGTCCTCGGCTCCGGCGAGAGCGGGCGGCTCTGGCGACGCCTCGTGAAGGACGACGAGCTCGCGCTGTCGCTCTCGATCTCCCTCGACGAGCGGCGCGGCCCGTCGCTCTTCCGCTTCTTCGCGATCGCCCGGCCGGGCGTCGCGCCCGAGCGGCTCGAGGCCGAGATCCTCGCCGACGTCGCGCGCCTCGCGGCGGAGGGCC
>JBAUSZ010000008.1:0-18626 GCA_049581965.1 Thermoanaerobaculia bacterium
GCCGGGCGCTCGGCCCGCGACGCGCCCGCCGCCCCGAGCGCGACGGCCAGGGCCAGGATTCGCAAGTCCAGGCGGCAAAAAACCTTCATCTCGTGTCCCTCGGGAGTGTCGACTCCTCACCAGATACACATTTCTTGCCGTGCCCGCCGAGGGGTGATTCGGATCACGAGGGTGGCCCGAAAGGGCCTTTCGAGAGGGGCCCGCCGCCACTTATTGGCCAGTGCCCTCGCACCGTGCGACAGAATCTGTCGGGGGGCCGGCGTCATCGCGGGTCGCCGGGCTTTCGAGGTCCCTCCGATCCGTATGATGCCCACGAGAATGAAGGCGGCCAGCATTGCCGAGGGGCACACGTATCGGCCCTTCATCGACGGCCTGCGCGGTATCGCCATCCTCATGGTCGTCTCGGTTCACACGTCGCAGTGGTGCGGAAACGGTGGCCCCGAGACGGCACACGTTCCGGGAATGAAGGACCTCATCGACGCCGGCGCTCGCGGTGTTCAACTCTTCTTTCTGCTGAGCGCCTTTACCCTGTTTGCGTCATCCAAGAATCGGTTCCGCGTCGACCGCTTCCCGAGGCTGGCGTCTTCACGAAGATCGACAGCCTGGGCCGCAGCCTCTGGCTGCTCTTCGTCACGCTCCAGCTGTCTTTTTCCTGGAGCTATTTCGCAGGCAGGTGGGGCGTTCCCCGGTCCAACGCATTCATCTTCCTTTTCCCGTTCAACCAATGGTTCTGTTTCGGACTTGGAATCCTGATTTATCACCTCGGCACGGCGACTCGACTCCAGCAGGACTTCGCTCTCGACCGGAGGATGTTCCTGCTTCTCGACACTGCGATCGTCTTCTCCGCGTGGCATTGGCTCACGAGCGACTTTCGCTCCGCGTGCATTCCTCTTTTCCTGCTTGTCGTCGCGTCGATTCCGGCCGGCACGATGTGCGGTCGCATCACGCGCAATCCGCTGCTGATCCGTTTCGGAACATATTGTTATTCAATCTACCTGTGTCACTACGGCCTCCTCAAGGTCATGGACCCGATCCGAGCCAGGCTCATGTCGAAGCTTCACATGAGCGATTCCTGGTGGGAAGTTCAGTTCCTCGTTTGGTTCCCGGCCGTCTGCGCGGTGTGCCTTGCCGTCGGACACGCCTGCTTCAGCCTGATCGAGCGCCCCTGCGTGATGCTCGGCAAGCGGACCATCGCTCGGCTGAGCGCCGCGCTGGACCGGCGGGCCGTTCCGAGTGTTCGCGCGTAACCACGCTTTTCGGACGCGCTCTCACGCTCCCGTCGCCCACGCGCGGTACGCGTCGCAGACCTCCGCCGCCGGCCCGTCGCGTTCGATGCGGCCCTCCGCGAGCCAAACCGCTCGCGTGCACGTCTCGCGCACCTCGTCGAGCGAGTGCGAAACGAGGAGAAACGTCTTCCCGCGGTCCCGAAACCCCGCCATGCGCACGTGACACTTCGCACGGAACCGCTCGTCGCCCACCGCGAGTGCCTCGTCCACGAGGAGCACGTCCGGGTCGACGTCCGTCGCGGCCGCGAACGCGAGGCGCGCGACCATCCCCGTCGAATACTTGCGGATCGGGGTGTCGAGAAAGGCCTCGAGCTCCGCGAACTCCGCGATCCGGTCCATCCGCTCGGCCATCAGCGCACGCGAACGTCCGAGGAGCGTCCCGTGCAGGACCACGTTCTCGCGCCCGGTCAGCTCCCCGTGAAAACCGAGGCCGAGCTCGAGAAGCGGCGCGACCCGCCCACGCACGACGACACGCCCGGAGCTCGGCCGGCGCACGCGCGCGATGACGCGGAACAGCGTGCTTTTCCCCGCGCCGTTGGGTCCGATGATCCCCACGCGCTCGCTCGGGAGTACCGTGAGCGTGACGTCGCGCAGCGCGAGGAGCTCCCCGTGGTCCATCCGGCCCTTCAGCTTGCGGATCGCGTACTCCTTGAGGGAAAGGATCGACTCGGTTGCGACCCGGTACCGTACCGTGACGCCCGTGAGCGCGATGGCCGGCTCAGTTCCGGAGTCCATACTCCTCGACCTTCCACGAGTAGAACAGCCAGCCCGCGGCCAGTGACGACACGGCGGCGAGGAAGGCGAAAACGAGCGTGTTCGAGCCGGGCAACCAGCCGTTGTAGAGCGGCGCCCGGAAGATCTCGACGAGGTATGTCATCGGGTTGTACCGGACGACCCAGCGCCACGCGGGTGGAACGAGCGAAGGCTCGTAGACGATCGGCGTGACGAAGAACCACGGCATCAGGATCGCCTGGTACATGTCGCGAACGTCGACGAACCGGAGGGCGAGCGTGAACACGACGAGTCCGAGCCCCGCGACGAAGAGCGTCCCGATCACGAGCGACACGGGGAGGAACAGCCACGTCCAGAAGACCGGCCGGCTCGTTGCGAGGACGATGAGCGCGAAGGGGACGAGACTCAGGAGGAGATTCGTGAGACCGACGAGGACGGCCGATGCGACGAAGACCGAGCGCGGGATGTAGATGCGGTTCGCGATCTCGAGGGCGTCCGTCGTGAGAGAACCGACGTGGCTCGTGACCTGTGAGAAGAACGTCCAGAAGATGGCGGCGGACAGGTAGTAGACGGGATAGCCGGGGATCGGAAGCCTCTGGAACGTGGAAAAGACGAGGGTGAAGACGACCATCGCCATGAGCGGGCTCAGCATCGTCCAGGCGACACCCAGGACGGAGCGCTTGTAGCGGATCTTGATGTCCCTCGACGCGAGTTCGAAGACGAAGTGGCGGTATGCCCACAGCTCGCGCGCCTCCTCGACCGAGCGCAGTCCCCGGCGGGCCGAGTCGTAGACGGGCGTTGCCGCGGCCATGGCGTGCGAAGAGTCTACCCGCGCGGCCTCCTATACTTCCGCCGTGGATGGGCGCGTTCCCGAGGATGACTGGGTATCGGCCCGCGTCGAGCGGGCACGGCACGAGCGCGAGATGGCTCTCGCCGCCGTCAGCCGGCTCGAGGGCGAGGTCAGGCGCCTCGGGTACCGCGTCGCGGAGCTCGAGGCCGACCGCGTGGCGTTGAACAACCGTACGGTGGAGGCCGAGGCGTACGTCGCGGCCGTGAAGGCGTCGCTGCCGTGGCGCGTCATCCAGTCCCTCCGCGGTCTCGTGGGCCGGAAGTGGTGAGCGACGAGGCCGAACTCGAGCGCCTGAGGAAGGAAGCCGTGGAGCTGCGAGCTCTCGTGCGCGTCCTTTCGGCCACTCTCGCGCGAGCAGCCGCTGCCCTGCCGCCCGAAGCGATGCTCACGCTCGCCAGAGGCGGCGAGGCGGGCCTCGATCCGCCGTTTGGTCTCGAGCACTGGAAAGAGACGGCCGAGGTGACGCGCGCGGACGTCGCCGCCGAGATCGCTCTCCTCTGGCGACGCCTCCCTCCCCGGGAGACCTCTTGACGCCCCGCCGGGCAGCCATCGTCGTCCTCTGCTGGAACCGCTGGGAGCTGACGCGCCGCTGCCTCGAGACCCTCAAGGCCCACACGGATCTCGCGCACGCCGAGGTCATCGCCGTGGACAATGGCTCGACGGACGAGACACCCGCGCGTCTCCGCGGCCTCCCGTGGGTGCGAATCGTCACGAACAAGACGAATCTCGGCTTCGTGCGCGGGAACAACGCAGGGATCGCGGCCGCGCCGCCCGACACGGACGTCGTCCTCCTGAACAACGACGTCGAGATCCACCAGGACGGCTGGCTCGACGCACTGCGGATGACCGCCCACGCGTCCCTCGATGTGGGGATCGTCGGTTGCCGTCTCGTCTTGCCAGACGGGCGCCTCCTTCACGCGGGCACGTACATGCTGCCCGACACCTACTGGGGTCAGCAGATCGGCGCTCTCGAGAAGGATCTGAACCAATACGCGCGGACGCGGGACGTCGAGGGGATCGTGTTCGCCTGCGCGTACGTCAAGCGTGAGGTCCTCGAGAGGATCGGCGGACTTTCCGAAAAGTTCCAGTCTTACTTCGAGGACACCGATTACTGCCTTCGCGCCCGGGAGGCGGGATTTCGCACGGTCCTCTGTGGTGCCGTGACGCTCGTTCACCACGAGCACGGCTCGACGTCGGACCAGCCCGGGACATTCGACGCGCTCTTCCGCGAGAGCCGCAGGACTTTCCGACGCCTCTGGGGCGAAAAGGTCAAGGCACGGTACAAGCACGAGCTTTCGTGGCAGTCGATCCTGAATTTCCCGACGGGCTACGCGATGAGCTGCCGCGAGATGCTGCGCGCGTGCGACGCGGAGGGAATCCGGATCGCCTATTCGTACGTCTACGGTCCCGGAACGCCCTTTCCCCTGCGCGAGCCGGACGACGCGCACGACTACCTGCTCAACGTGATGGCCCGGCGGCGGAGCCGACGGCGCCCGCGCGTTTCCGTCGTCTACGGGCAGGGCGACGTTTTCGAGCGTAACAGGGGCCGGTACCGGATCGGCTACACGATGCTGGAGGTGGACGGCTTCCCAAAGGAGTGGGTCCGGCAGGCGAACGAGATGGACGAGATCTGGGTGCCGTCAGGCTTCAATCGTGACGGGTTTCTCGTCTCGGGGCTGAAGAAGCCCGTCACCGTGATGCCGCTCGGAGTCGACGTGGACCACTTCAACACGGCGATTCGCGGCGTGCGCAACCCCGCGGGTGACTTCGTCTTTCTCGCGAGTTTCGAGTGGGTCGAGCGCAAGCGTGCCGACATGATGCTGAAGATCTTCAACCAGACTTTCCGGCGAAGCGAGCCCGTCGTCCTGGTCTGCAAGATCGTCAACGTCAACAAGAACACGAACGTCCGTGCGCAAATCGAGGCGCTCGGACTGTCGGGGAATGGCGGGCGCATCGCGTTTCTCCACAACAGAGAGTTCCCCTACCACCAACTCGGGGCGCTCTACCGCTCCGCGGACTGCTACGTGTCGGCGAGCCGCGGGGAGGGCTGGGACCTTCCGCTCATGGAAGCCATGGCCTGCGGGCTGCCGTCGATCGCCACCGACTGGGGCGCGCACACGGAGTTCGTACACGGAGAGATCGCCTACCCGCTGCGGGTCCGCGGCCTGGTCCCTGCCGACGCGCGCGCGCATCACTACAAGGGATTCCGTTGGGCCGACCCCGATCCCGATCACCTGGCACATCTCTTCCGACACGTCTTCGAGCACCCCGAGGAAGCGGCTGAAAAGGGTCGCCGCGCCGCGACCGAGACGGCCACGAAGTGGACATGGCGCCAGGCCGCGCGACGGATCGCGGAGCGGCTGGAGAGGATCGGCGCGTGACGACTTTCCCGTCGTTCGCGGGCGCGCGCGTCCTCGTGACGGGAGGTGCCGGCTTCATCGGCTCGAACCTCGCCATCGCGCTCGCCGAATGTGGCGCGGCCGTCCGCATCGTGGACGCGATGATCCCGGGCTATGGCGGCAACCTCTTCAATCTCGAGCCCGTCAAGGAACGCGTCGCCTTGGAGGTGGCGGACATCCGCGATCCCGGCGCCATGGCGCGCGCCGTGCGTGGTGTCGACGTCGTCTTCCACCTCGCCGGCCAAATGGACCACGTCCTCTCGCTCACGGACCCCTTCCCCGACATCGACATCAACATCAAGGGCACGACCGTCCTCATGGAGGCGCTCAGGCACCACAACCCGGGCGCGCGCGTCGTCTACACGGGAACGCGCGGCGAATACGGCGCCGCGGACTCGCTCCCCGTGGCCGAGGACGCGCCGACGAACCCGCGCGGACTTCACGAGATCACGAACCTCGCGGCGGCGAAGATCATCGAGTTGTACGAGCGTGTCCACGGGATTCAGGGAACGCTCCTCAGGCTGTCGAACGTCTACGGCCCGCGGGCCCAGATGCTCCACTCGCGCTACGGCGTCGTGAACTGGTTCGTGCGCCTCGCCCTCGACGGCGCCGTGATCCCCGTCTTCGGCGACGGGAAGATCCTGCGCGACTTCCTGTACGTCGACGACTGCGTCGAGGCGATCCTTCTCGCGGGTGCCTCCGACGCCGCGGTGGGCGAGCTCCTGAACGTCGGCGGAGGCGTCCCGACGACGTTCCGCGAGGTCGCCGAGACGCTCGCGGCCCTCACGGGCGCGCACTGGGAGTTCGCGCCGTTCTCGGCCGAGCGCAAGGCGCAGGAGCCCGGCGACTTCTACTCGGACGTCAGGAAGATCGAGCGGCTCCTGGGCTGGCGCCCACGCACGGCGCTCGCGAAGGGCCTGACAAGAACGCTCGCGTTCTACCGCGAAAACAAAGGACGCTACTGGCCTTAGGGCCCACCCCTTCATCTCGCCCCGGATCGTCGAGCGGTGCCTACTTGAAGTAGCCGTTGACGTCGAAAATGACGTCGACCGTTCCCGGGCTGTTACTCGTGACGACAATCCGCGAGGAGCTGTCGTTTGAGAGAGGAAGAACCGCGGCGTTCGCCCGAGTCTGGCCCGGCCCGAAACTCGCCATGGTCGCGAGAGGCGTCGAGATACCTCCTTGGTAGAGCGTCAAGGAACCGCTGGCGGTCGGATTGGTCACCGTGACGTTTGCGGAGATGGCCAGGGCGCCGACAGGGACACCGCATTGCCCTGCCAGGTCGAAGGTCCGCGACGCTCCTGGACCCAAGGAGGGGCCGCCGGAAGGCCCATCCGGCTGACGCATATCGAAGACACGGCAGGGCACGAGCGTATAGAAGTTCAAGGGAAGAGGCGGCGGAGGGGGAGCGCAGGCGGCCGTGCCCGGCGCAACCGCGATTCGCGCGGCATTCTGCCGGAACATCCCCCATGGTGGCGCCGGCAACGGGTTCAACTTCGGATTCCAGACCGAGATCTGGCTGTCCGTCTCCTGCGGGTACGGCGTGGAGGAAACCGCGATGACGTCCACGGGATCCGACGCGACCGGGACGACCTTGAGAGAGAGGGCGATGGCGTTCATCTGCGCCCCGTTCGTCGGGAAGAACCACGTGCCCGTTCCCGGTCGGGTCGGGGTGATCTGCGTTCCGGTATTCGTGAAGACCGCTATTTCGGCACCCGTCGGAACGAGGATCTCCGGCTTCGAATCGCCGACGATATCGGCCACGACCGGATCGAGGGCCTGGTAGTTGGCGCCCCCGCTGTTCATGACGGGGGTCTTGAAGAGGCGCGTGCCATCGTCCCCTTTGAAGCCATAGACGTTGAAGTCCCGTGGCGTGCCGGCGACACAGTCGAAGTCGGTCACGACGACGTCGAGGATCCCGTCGCCGTTCAGATCCGCCAGCGCCGGCGATGTTCGGACTTCCCCATCCACTACGACCGGCCATCCGGCGGCGGCGGAACCGTCACACTTGACCGCATAAACGCGCCTGAGGCGCGGCGATCCACCGCCGCCACAGGGCAAGGGATTGCCCCAATAGGTTCCCGTCCCGAAGACGATCTCGGGCCTCCCGTCACCGTCGATGTCGCCGATCGCCGGTGCGCTGTAAAGGACCTGATCGTAGGTTTTCGGAAAGCCGGGAAGCTCCGGAACGGGGGTCGAGCCATACGTGCCGGTCCCGGTCCCCGTGCTGCGGAAAACGTGAAGAATGCCACCGGACGGGATCGTCGAGTCGACGCCGATCACGATTTCCTTCTTTCCGTCGCCGTCGAGGTCAAAGAGGACCGGGGAGGACCAGGTCGTCTCGCGAACGAAGATGGGCCAGCCCGGCTTGTTGGCTCCGGTCAGGCCGTCGACGAGGTAGACCTTGCCGTCGAACGAGCCCCAGGCCACTTCGACCTTTCCGTCGCCGTCGACGTCCGCGACGGCGGGCGCTCCGACGACGCCGAAGGACCAGTCCGCGCCATCGGTCGGTTGAGCGTTGGAGCTGGAATGGTTCCAAAGGAGCGTTCCATCCCGCCTGTAGGCCTTCACGCCGCCCACGTGGTAATCCTGAGGGCGATAGCTCGACCCATAGGGGACGACGATCTCGGGAATCCCGTCGCCGTCGAGGTCGGCGATGGCCGGGCTGCCCGTGCTCAACGCCGTCGAAAACTGGAAAGGAAACGGGGAGGGCTCCGACCACGTCGTTCCGTCGAAGCGGACGAGGTGCAGGAAGGCCTTCCCCTGCGCATCGCTCCACGACGTGAAGACGATCGACTTATAGGCCGACGCGGCGCCCGTCCACTTCAAGTCCGCGACAGCAGGGTGGCAGTAGACGAGTCCGGTGCCTGGTATCGTGAGCGGAAATCCTGCCCGCATCGGCGGTTGTGTCTGCGCCGCACCACGCGTCGAGACAACGACGCCCAGGACAAGCAGCAGCGCACGACGATCTACGTGCACATTATCTATATACGCCGTCGAATGCCGGCGAGCAAGTCCTAGCGCCGCCGAGCGGACTTCATCTCCGCGCGGGCCTCGCGATCGGCCTCGCGGCGGCGGATCGTCTCGCGCTTGTCGTGCAGCTTCTTGCCCGTCACGAGCGCGATCTCGACCTTCACGCGCGGTCCCTTGAAATACATCGTGAGCGGGACGCACGTGGCGCCCGACCGCTGGATCTTCGACGAAAGCCGGAGGATCTCGCGCTTGTGGAGCAGGAGCTTGCGCTTGCGCTTCGCGTCGACGTTGTTGTAGCTCCCGGCCGTGTACGGCGGCACGTGAACGTTCCACAGGAAGGCCTCGCCGCCCTCGACCGCGACATATCCGTCCTGCAGGCTCGCGTTGCCGTCGCGAAGCGACTTCACCTCGGTGCCCGTCAGCGCGAGCCCCGCCTCGATCTTCTCCTCGATGTGGTACTCGTGAAAGGCACGCCGGTTCGTCGCAATGGGCCGCATGCCGGCGTTCTTCGCGGCCGCCCGCGCCTCTCGCCGCCCCTCCTCGCGCTCGACGCGGGACTTCACGCCCCACCCTCCGTCAGTCCGAGGGACTCTCGATCATGCGCTTGAACTCGGGCGCCAGCTCGGGGTCGAACTGCGTCCCCATCTTCGTCTCGATGATGTCGAGCGCCTGGTAGTCCGAGAGGACCGCCCGGTAGGACGTGGGCCCCGTCATGGCGTCGAAAGCCTCGCACAGGTGGATGATGCGCGACCCGAGAGGAATCTGCTCGCCGCGCAGCCCGTCGGGATACCCGCCGCCGTCCCACCGCTCGTGGTGGTGCTTGATGAGCGGCGCGATCGGATAAGGCCACTGGATGCCCTCGACGAGGAACGCGCCGACGCGCGGGTGCGTCCTCAGGAGCTGGAGCTCCTCGTCCGTGAGCGTGCGCTTGCTGTAAAGGGTGTCGTAGTTGAGCTCGCGGAGGCCGATGTCGTGCAGGATCGCGGCCACCGTGACCTGCTCGACGTCCATCGGGGCGACGCCGATCTGGACCGCGAGCCTGCGCGCCATGCGCCCGACGTTGAACGCGTGCGTCTTGAGCGCCGTGCGGCGAACGATTCCGGGCTCGATCAGCTTGTTCACGAGGCCGCGGTACGCCTCGCGAAAGCGCATCTCGCCGCGCGTGCCCGCAAGGACGTTGCGCAGGACGACGTGCGTCGAGCGGAGCGCCTCGCGCGCCTCCGGATTCGGACCGTGGCGGTAGAGGAGCGAGAAAAGGAAGACCCCCTCCGGCGAGCTGTCGAGCACCGAGGACTGGATCGCCGCGATGTCCGCGCGGCGCACGGGCCGTCCCTCCCCGGGCGCGTCGAGCGGCCGGACGACCGGCTCGCGCGCGAACGCGAACGGCACGGCCGTCTTCGCAAAAATCTTCTCGAGATTCTCGAGAAGCGCGGGGAGAAGGTCGGGGTCGAGCGGGCGGCGCGACGAGACGGTCACGCTCGCGCCGGAGGGGAGGAACGACGATACAGCCGCGACCTCCACCTCGTCGTAGTTCAGGCAGCTCGGCAGGTAGAGTTGCACGAATTCGGCCTCGCGCACCGAGAGGCCGCCCGGCGGGGCCGCCGCGATCTGCGGCGTCCCTTCTCGCGCGAGCGTCTCTTCGACGAGACGCATCGTCCGCGAGGCGGCACTGGGCAGGAGGCCGGTATCGGGCGGCGACGTCTCGGCAGAGGCCGGAATGCGGCGCATGGAGCCCGACGCCTGGAACGGCGCGCTCGTGTAGCCGGACGTTCTCTCGAGCGGCGAGCGCGCCGGCGACTTGCCCGGCGACGGCGGGTCGAGAGGCCTCTCGATCTGCGGCGCCGGTTCACGGAGAGCCTGAGCGATCGTTTTCGAGTCGTGGACGCGCCGAAGCTCGATCGCGAAGAGGCGGAGAAGGTCCGCGATTTCGAGCGCGTCGTCGTGTGTGAACGGTACGCGGCCCGCCTTGTCGCGCGCATCGACGAGACCCATGATCCGTCCGTCGAGGTAGAGCGGTGCCATGAGCATCCGCGTCGTCGTCGCCTGCATCATGGCGTCCGAGAGCTTCCCGGCCTGATTCAGGTGGTTGATGAACGTCGGCTCGCGGTGCTCGTAGACCTGGTTCACGATTGGCTCGCTGCGCCCGAGGCGCTCGGGCAGGTGGTCGCCCCGGCTGAAGCCGAACTGGGCCTTGAGCCGGAATTCGGCGCCGCCCGCGTCGAGCGTGTAGAACGCGGCTTTCGCGGGCCGCCACTTCTGGGCGAGCACGGAGAGGAAGTCCTGGTAGTACTTTTCTTCCTCGGGCGCGAGCACGCGTTCCTCCGGGTGAACGGTCAGAATAGCAGCCGCGAGCGGGGAGCCTGTCCGAGCGGCGGGCGGTTGCGAGCCGCCGCGAAGCCTGTGGCGGTTCCGCCGCACGTGGCGCGAATTCGCAACAGCTCGCCTCCCGAAACTCCTCTCGGGAGCGCGCAAATGGTTGGAAGGACACGACCTCCGCCGTGGCACCCCGCGTGCTTTCGCCCAGGCGATGCAGGTGCAGTCGACCCTTGCCCGGCCGGTCCGGCTCTCGGGAATCGGCCTCCACAGCGGCCGCCACGTCCACGTCGTTCTCCATCCCGCGGGCGCCGATCACGGGATCGTGTTCTGGCGCTCCGACGTGGACGCCTTCGTCCCGGCCGTCGCCGAGGCTGCGGGGCGCTTCGACCACGCAACCTCGCTCGGCGAGCGCGGCCGCGACGTCAGCACGGTCGAGCATCTTCTCTCGGCTGCCGTCGGCGCGGGGGTCGACAACCTCCTCGTCGAGGTCGACGGGCCCGAGATCCCGATCCTCGACGGCAGCGCGCTGCCCTGGCTCGACGCCTTCGCGAAGGGCGGGTTCGCGCCTCAGGCAGCGCTGCGCGCGCCCTTCACGCCGTCACGCGTCCTCGCCGTTCCCGTGGCGGCGGGCAGGAAGCTCGAGATCCGCCCCGCGAGGGACCTGCGCGTCACGTACACGATCGACTTCCCGAACCCGGCCGTCGGCCGCCAGTCGCTCACGGTCGTCCTGTCGCGCGAGACGTACGCCACGCACGTCGCGCCGGCGCGCACGTTCGGCTTCCTTTCGGAGTACGAGCTTCTCAAGGCGCACGGTCTGGCGCGCGGCGCGTCGGCCGAGAACTGCATCGTCATCGGCGCGGACCGTGTCGAGAACGGGGATCTCCGCTTTCCCGACGAGTTCGTCCGCCACAAGGTTCTGGATCTCCTCGGCGACCTCGCGCTCGTCGGCCGGCCCGTCGCCGGGCACGTCGTCGCGCACAAGGCCGGGCACGCGATGCATGCCGCGCTCGCCACCCTTCTCCGGGAGGAGGCGCGTGCGACCGCCCAGGTGCCCGCGGCCGCAGCCCTCCACGTAAACCGCTAAAGTCCGGGGGTGCTCGCGCGCCCTCCCCGACTCGCTGCGCTCCTCCTCGGAGCCTTTCTGGCCTCTCGGGCGGCTTCGTCCGCTCCACCCGTCCCGGTGGCTCCGGCCGTTCCCGGTGTTTCGAGCTGGGTGACGGGGCGCGAGCTCCACGTCGAAGCGAAGCTCTCGCCGGGCCTGCCCGAGGCCGTGGGGCTGCGCCTCGCATCGGGGCTCGCGACCACCGTGTCGTGGCGCATCCGTCTCTTCGTCTTCCGCAACCTCTGGTGGGATGCGCTCAAGGACGAGCGCCACTACGCCGTGACGGCGACCTTCAGGCCAGACACGTCCGACTACGTGGTCGAGAGGCGCCTGGACGAGCGCCTCCTCGACACGCAGATCCTGCCGTCGAAGGACGAAGCCGCCTCCGTGCTCGCACGAGTGCCCGGCCTGCCGGTCTTCACCCTCGGAGACCACCTCCTCGGCAAGAAGCTCGTCGTGCGCCTGCGCTGCCGGTACGGCATCGGCGTCGCGCTGGGCGTCGTGCCGACGAGCGACGAGACGGACTGGGTTCGATCGGGGATCTTCGAATGGACGGCGCGCGGCGCCCGCTGACCGAGTCGGTGCCGCCCGTTCCGCCGCACCGGTGGACACGCGACAACCGGATCCTCCTCGCGATCGGCCTCGCCTTCGGCGCGGCGCTCGCGGGCGGGTACGCGCTCGTCCTGCGCACCCGGGAACTGACCGCCGTCGCCGCCACGAATCGCGTCCTGCTCTTCGTCCTCTTCTACATCGTCGTCATCCTCATCCTCGTCCTGCTCTTCGTCCTCGTCCGAAGCGGTGTCAAGCTCCTCCTCGAAGCGCGGAGCGGCGTTTTCGGCTCGCGCTTCCGCCTCCGTGTCGTCGCCGCGTACGTCGGCCTCGCCCTCCTCCCGATCTCGCTTCTGATCCTCCCGACGACAGGCCTCCTCCAGAAGAGCGTCGAGCGGTGGTTCGCGCCGCCCGTCGAGGAGACGATCCGTGCCGGCCGCGAGGTCGCCGATCTCGTGCGCGCACGCGCCGCGGGTCTGGAACGGCGAACGGCCGACCGGCTCCTCCCGCGCCTCGCGGCCGCGCCCGAGAAAGATCCCGTCGGGCTCCTTTCGGCGGCTCGGGAGGAGTCGGGCGTCGACTACCTCGAGTGGCGGCGGCCCGGCTTCCCGCCGGTGGCCGTGAGCTCTGCACGCTGGCCGGTGCGCGACATGACCGACCCCGGCGAGGACTGGGTCGCCGACGCGCGCCAGCGGGGCGTCTCGCGGCGGATCGAGCCGACGCGGGACGGAGGTCAGACCGGCCGCTCGCTCTTCGCGACTCCATCCGGGACACTCCTCGTCGGGACCTGGGAGCCGCCGGCCGACGCGGACTCTCTCCGCAGGCTCTCGCGCGCGACCTCGGCCTACGCGATGCTCAAGGCCGAACGCGCGTCGCTCGAGGCCGTTCAGGTCCTCCTGTTCCTCCTCCTCGCGTTCCTCGTCCTGCTCGCGGCCGTCTGGGTCGGCCTGCTCCTTGCCCGCCGCGTCACGCGGCCGATCGCGGCCCTCGCGGACTCGGCGCGGCGCGTCGGCGCAGGCGACTTCGACGCGCTCGTCGAGGTCGAGGGGGGCGACGAGATCGGCGCCCTTTCGCGGGCCTTCAACGCGATGACCACCGAGCTCCGCCGGCGCCGCGCCGAACTCGTCGCGGCGAACGCGGAACTCGAGGCGACGAACCGGCGCCTCGACGAGCAGCGGCGGCGCTTCGGGACGATTCTCGAATGGCTCGACGCGGGCGTCATCGCGTTCTGGAGCGATGGCCGCCTCGCGTTCCTGAACGACACGGCGCGGCGCCTCCTCGGCCGGGAGTCCGCAGGCGACTTCGCGACTCTCGACGAGCTCCTCGCACCCGAAAAACTCGCTCCGCTCCGCGCCTTCGTCTCCCGCGCGGGCGGGGCCGGGCCCCGCGAGGAAACCATCAAGATCGGCCGCCGCGTCATCGAGGCCCACCTCGCGCAGGCCCCCGCGAACTCCGGCGGCGGCGGACCCTGCATCGTGACCCTCGAGGACACGACGGCCCTCGTCGCCGCCGAGCGCGCCTCCGCGTGGGAGGAGGCCGCGCGACGCATGGCTCACGAGATCAAGAACCCGCTGACGCCGATCCGCCTCGCAGCCGAGCGGATGCGCCGCCGGGCGGCGACCTCGCCCGACGCCGGGGACGGCCTCCCGGGCGTCGTCGAGGAAGGTGCCTCGACGATCGTTCAGGAAGTCAGCGCGCTCGCGGCGCTCGTCGACACCTTCCAGCGCTTCGCGCGCCTGCCCGCGGCGGTCCTCGAGCCGACCGACCTCGGCGCGCTCGTCGCGCAGGTCGCGACCCTCTACGACGGAGTCAAGCGCGGGATCTCCGTGACCGCCGAGGCCTCCGCGGAGCTCGCGCCCGTGAGGGCCGACGCGGCGCAGCTCAGGCGGGCCCTCATCAACCTCGTGGACAACGCGGTCGCGGCAACGCCCGAGGGGGGACGCGTACGCGTCGCCGCCCGCGTCTCCGCCGGGCGCGCGGTTCTGTCGGTCGAGGACGACGGACCGGGCATCCCCGAGGCGGACCGCGCGCGCGTGTTCGACGCCGGTTTCTCGACCAAGGGCCGTGGCTCGGGGCTGGGCCTCGCGATCGTCGAGCGGATCGCGGCCGAACACGCGGGCACCGTTCGCGTGGAGCAGAATGAGCCGCACGGATGCCGATTCCTCCTCGAGTGGCCGGCCGCGTGAGGAGCCGGTGAACGCCGCCCGCCGCGCGACGCGCGTCCTCGTCTGCGACGACGAGCCGGGGATTCGCCAGACCTTGGGCCAGATCCTCGGTGACGAGGGCTACGCCGTCGAGACCGCCGGCCTCGGACAGGAGGCCGTCGAGCGGGCCTTGGGGCCCTCGCCGCCGGACGCCGTCTTCCTCGACGTCTGGCTGCCCGACCTCGACGGGCTTGCGGTCCTGGATCGGCTGCGGGCCGCCGGCTTCGCGGGACCCGTCGTCATGATCTCGGGCCACGGGACCGTCGAGACCGCGGTCGCCGCGGTCAAGCGCGGCGCGGACGACTTCCTCGAGAAGCCTCTCGCGCTCGAGCGTGTTCTCCTCACGCTCGACAAGGCCCTCGAGCGGAGCCGCCTCGCCCGCGAGCGCGACGCCCTCCGGCGCGAGCTCGCGAGCCGCGACGCGCGCGAGGCCCAGGAGGAAGTTCTCCTCGGCGAGGGCTCCGCGATGTCGCGCCTGCGGTCGGAGATCCTCCGCGCCGGCGCCTCGGACGCGCGCGTCCTCATCACGGGCGAGAGCGGGACCGGCAAGGAGCTCGTCGCCCGCGCCCTCCACCGCGCCTCGCCGCGGGCCGGGGGCGCCTTCGTCGAGGTGAACGGCGCCGCGATTCCCGAGGAGCTCATCGAGAGCGAGCTCTTCGGGCACATGAAGGGATCCTTCACGGGCGCCTTCGAGGACCGCAAGGGCAAGTGGGAGCAGGCCGACGGCGGGACGCTCTTCCTCGACGAGATCGGCGACATGTCTCCGCGCACGCAGGCCAAGATCCTCCGTGCGATCCAGGACGGGAAGATCACGCGCGTCGGCGGCACGAAGACGATCGCGACGGACGTGCGCATCGTCGCCGCGACGAACCGGGACCTCCCCGCGATGATCCGTGCCGGCACGTTCCGCGAGGACCTCTACTTCCGGCTCGCCGTCGTCCCGCTCCACGTCCCGCCCCTCGCAGAGCGTCCCGAGGACATCCCGCTCCTCGTGACGCACTTCGCCGAGTCCGTCGCGAAGAAGCGCGGCCGGCGCCCGAAGACGTTCGAGCCGGCGGCGCTCGAGGCCCTCGCGAAGCGGCGCTGGCCCGGCAACGTGCGCGAGCTCCAGAACCTCGTCGAACGCGTCCTCCTCATGACGCCGGGCGCGAGCGTGCGCGCGGCGGACCTCCCGCGGGAGGAAGGCTCGCCGCGCCCCGTCTCCGGAACGCAGGGCGTCGACGACGTCTCGGGCGCGCTCTCCCTCGCGGACGCCCGCGACGTCTTCGAGAAACGCTACCTCGCGCGCGTCCTCGCCGAGACGAAGGGCAACGTCTCGCGCGCGGCCGAGCGCCTCGGCCTCGACCGCACGACCCTCCACCGCAAGATGAAGGCCCTCGGCCTCGACGGCGAGAAGGAGTGACGCTCAGCGCCGGCGGCGCTCGCGCTCCGCTGCCGGGATCCGCTCGGGCGGCGTCTCGACCTGGGCGAGCGTGTAGAGGAGGGCCGAGACCGTCGCGACGACCGAACGCAGCTCTTCGCGGTCGATCTTGTCGAACGTGTCGTCCGCGGTGTGGTGGACGTCGAAATAGCGCGCCATGTCCTGGCTCGGCGAGAAGAGAGGAATTCCCGCCGCGCGCAGCGGCCCCACGTCGGCGCCGCCGCCGCCCTTCTTGACCTCGCCCCACCCGAACGGAGCGAGGAACGAGCCGAGCTCGGCCATGAGCGGCGCGGTCGCCGGGCCCGCCGTCCATCCGAACCCGGAGGCGCGCCCGGCGCCCGAGTCCACCTCCACGGCCGCAACGTGGCGCGCGAGCTCCGTGGTGTGGGCTTTCGCGTACGCCTTGCCTCCCGCGAGGCCGTTCTCTTCGTTCGCGAAGAGGACGACGCGAATCGTCCGGCGGGGCCGCTCCCGCAGCACGCCCACGAGACGTGCGGCCTCGATGGCTACCCCGCAGCCCGCACCGTCGTCGACGGCTCCCATCCCGAGGTCCCACGAGTCGAGATGGCCGCCCACCAGGACGATCTCCTCCGGCTTCTCGCGCCCCGGGAGTTCGCCGACGACATTCGCGGTCTGCGCGTCCGGCAACGCGCGCGCCCCGAGCCGCATCCTCACGCGCACCCGCTTGCCCGCGCCGAGATACCGGTGGAGGAGGTCGGCGTCGGGCACGGCGAGCGCGGCCGCGGGGATCTTCGGGGCGCTCTCGTCGTAGTCGAGCGCGCCCGTGTGCGGGAACCGCGCGTTCGACGTGCCGACCGACCGGATGAGGACTGCCCGGGCGCCGGCCCTCGCGGCGTGGGAGGCGCCGTTCGACCGGATCGGCACCGTCGCGCCGTAACCGGCGCCCGTCGCTCCGCGCTCCATCACCCGCCAGAGGAGAACGATCTTTCCTTTCGCGCCCCCACCGAGGGCGTCCAGGGCCTCGAGCGAGCTCGCCTCGACGACGTCTCCCTCGAGTCCTTCCGGCCCCGTGCCGACGCTCCCTCCCAGCCCGCAGAGGGCGAGGCGAAGCGGGACCGGGAGGAGGAGCTCGCCGCTCTCCTCGCCGCGCTCCCAATGTCTGGCCGCCACGGGCTCCGTGTGCACGTTCGCAAAGCCGCGCTCTTTCAGGGCAGCCTCGGCCCACGCGACCGCGCGAGCGTCGCCCGGCGAGCCCGCGAGCCGGGGACCCGCGGCCTCGAGGAGATCGCGAATCGTTTCGTGCGCGCCGTCCCCCTCCTTCGCCGAAGCGACGAGCGACGCGAGCTCCGCCCGCATGCCGTCCGTGAGGAGCGGCGGCGGGTTTCCGGGAGGCGGGGCCAGGAGCAGAGCGACGAGGACCGTCAGCGCCGCTCGATTCACGAGAGCCTCTCGAGGAGCTTGTTCTCGAGGACCTGCGGGCCGGGGTCCGCCTCGAGCCGCAGGGCGTGTGCCGCGGCCGCGAGGAGGGCGGCCTGCGGGACGAGGCCCACGATCTCCGAGCCGACGACGGCAACCCCGTGCCGTTCGGCCTCGGAGCGCACGGTTTCGAAGACGCGGTGGAGCGGCGTCTTTTCGTAGTTCGTCATGTTGATCGAGACCTGGACCTGCCCGCGCGCCTCCAGCCTGACGCCCATGGCCTTCACGAAGCGGTAACCGCCCGAGAGGTGACGAATCGCCTTCGCGATGCGGTCCGCGACCGCGAGATCCGCGGTCGCGAGGTTGATGTTGTAGGCGATCAGGGGCGCGCGTGCCCCCACGACGACGGCGCCGCCCGACGCGTGCGGCACCGACGGCCCGAAGTCGGGCTTCCAGGCGGGGTCCTCCATCTTCCTCGCGAGCCCTTCGAACTCCCCCTTCCGGATGTTCGCGAGGTTCTCGCGCTCGGGAGAGGAGGCCGCGTCCTCGTAAAGGTAGACGGGAAGCGAGAAGCGCTCGGCCAGCGTCTTTCCCAGCTCCTTCGCGAGCGCGACGCACTCGGCGGTCGTCGCGCCCCGAACGGGGACGAACGGGATCACGTCGACGGCGCCGAGGCGAGGGTGCGCTCCCCGGTGCGTTCTCAGGTCGATGGCCGAGAGAGACGCGCCGACGAGGGCCGCCATCGCGGTGACGAGGGGCTCGCCGTCGCCGAGGAACGTGAGAACCGAGCGGTTGTGGTCCCGATCCGACGTCCGGTCGAGGAGAACGACTCCCGGAGCGGCGCTCAGGGCGGTTTGCGCGAGCGACGCCACGACGTCGTCGCGGCGTCCCTCACTGACGTTCGGGATGCATTCGATGAGCCGTGCCATGTCTCCTCCCGCGGAGGCGCGATCGTACCCGACCCAACGGAGGGCCGTTCTTGCTAGCATTCCCTGGAATGGCTTCATACGCGGGCAGCCCGGCCCTCTCGCGGGAGGCGCGGGAGAAAGTCCTTCAGACCTTTCGCCACACCCTCTCGCTCGCCCAGTCCGGAAAGGTCGAGGAGGCGCTTCTCGGCTGCGATTTCATCCTCAAGATGGACGGCCGGTTCACGCCGGCCCGCGGCCTCCTCGAAGCTCTCCGCGCGGCCGCGCCGGGCGCGCCGGTGGACGTCGGCCGCTTCTCGGAGTTCCTCGGCTTCGAGAGCGCCGTCGAAGCGCTGCCGTCGTCGGCCGAGATGCCGGCATTCCCGCCGCCCAAGGCGCCCGAAGCCTCGGCGGACGCGGACCTCGGCGACGCGTTCCCGGCGTCGGCCCCTTCGGCCCCGACGCCTCGCGCTGCCGGCCTCGACGACCTCGTGTTCGGCGACGAACCGGCCC
>JBAUSZ010000009.1:0-24063 GCA_049581965.1 Thermoanaerobaculia bacterium
GCTCACGGGCGGTTCAACCGCATCCTCATGACCCGGCTCCTCGGCCGGCCCCTCTCGCGGATGGACGAGATCCGGCAGCGGAACGGGTCCCTCTCGGTCTTCGAGTGGGACGGAGTCACGCCGGCGATCGCCGTTCTCCTGGACGACGTCTCGCACATCGCCGTTTCCGTCCAGTCGATCTCGGTCCTGTCCGACAGCGTCAAGTAGCGGAGTCGACGCCCGCGCCCCGGATCGCCTTCGATGCGACGCGCGCGACGAAGATCGCGACGAGAAGCGCGGCGACGGCCCCGCCGATCTGAAGCGCCTTGCGCGTCGCATCCATCTGGCCGGACGCGGCCGTCGCCGCCGCCGCGCCGAGGTACACGTAGGCAAACGTGCCCGGGATCATTCCGACGAACGAGGCGAGGACGTATGGGGCCGTGCGGACTCCGGTCAGCCCGAACGCGTAGTTGATGTAGGTGAACGGGAAGACGGGGGAGAGGCGGACGAGGAAGACGATCTTGGCGCCCTCCTTCGCGATGGCCTTGTCCAGCGCCGCGAACCTCGGGTTGCCGGCCGTCATCTTCTCGATCCTCTTCCTCAGAACCGTCTTGGCGAGGAGGAACGAGAGCGTGGCCCCGAGCGTCGCCCCGGCGAGGACGATCGCCGTGCCCGTCCCGAGGCCGTAGAGGGCGCCGGCCCCGAGCGTCAGGATCGAGGCCGGCACGAAGAGGACGCAGCAGGCGGCGTAGGCGAGCGCGTAGAGGACCCAGCCGGCGGGCCCGAGAGAGACGACCCAGCCCTGGAAGCTCCGGAGCAGCTCCGTCACGGCCTCACCTCCTCAGGAACGCCGCGAGCTTCGTAAGAAGCGCCTTGCGCCCCGGCGTGAGCGACGCCTTGAGCGCCTCCCGCGCGACGGCCCCGTGGATCTCCGAGAGCGACGGGTACGCGTGGATGACCGCGCCGAGCGCCGAAAGAGGAAGGCCGTTCTTCTTTGCGAGGACGATCTCGCCGAGGAGGTCGCCCGCGTGCGGATGCACGATCGTGGCGCCGAGGATCCTTCCCTTCGGGTCGACGAGCACTTTCGTGAAGTGGCCCTCGGACGTCCCGTCGCAGATCGCCCGGTCGTTGTGCTCGAACGACGCGCGAAAGACGCGGTGGGAAACGCCCGTCCGCCTCGCCTCCTCTTCGCCGAGGCCCACGTGCGCGATCTCGGGGTCGGTGTACGTGATCCACGGCGTGTTCGTGACGTCGCAGGAGGCGAGGGCGACCGGCGACAGCGTGTTTCTCAGGACGATGCCGGCCTGGTAGCCCGCCCAGTGCGTGAAGAGGTACGGCCCCGCGACGTCGCCGATCGCCCAGACGGACGTGACGTTCGTGCGGCACTTCGCGTCCGTCCCGATACCCGTGCCCGTGAACCGAACCCCCGCCGCCTCGAGGCCGAGACCCTCGACGTTCGGCCGGCGTCCGGCCGCGACGAGGATCGCGTCCGCCTCGACGGCGACCGTCGTGCCGTCCTTCCTCGTCACGGTCACGACCTTCGTCCCGTTCTGTGTGGAGACCGACGAGGCCGAGGCGCCGTCGTGAATCACGACGCCGTCGGCGCGCAGCGCGGCGGCGAGGACGGCGGCCACGTCGGCGTCCTCTTTCGGGCAAACGTGTGCGGAGGAGGAGACGATCGTGACCTTGGAGCCGAGGCGCGCGAAGGCCTGCCCGAGCTCGACGCCGATCGGCCCGCCGCCCATGACGAGGAGGCGATTCGGCAGCGCGCGGAGATCGAAGACGCTCTCGTTCGTGAGAAAGCCGGCCTCCGCGAGGCCCGGCACGTCGGGGATCCGCGCGCGCGAGCCCGTTGCGACGACGACGTTGCGGCCCCAGACGGTCATCCCGGCGACCTCGACCTCGTGAGCAGACCTCAGGCGACCGGCGCCGAGGAGGACGTCGACTCCGAGACTCGCGAAGCGCTCGACGGAGTCGTTCGGCGCGATCGTGGCCTGGACGCGGCCGACGTAGTCCATGACGGCGGCGAGGTCCTGGGGGCCGGGATCGGAGACGCCGCGGATCCCGAAGCGGCCGGCCCCGCGCGCCGCGTGCACGGCCTTCGCGGCGGCGAGAAGAGCCTTGGACGGGACGCAGCCGTACTGGAGGCAGTCTCCGCCCATGCCCTGCACGGGAGCGCGTCGCTCGGGCGCGAAGGGCAGGACGTGCTTCTCGGCGAGCGCGACGCGCGCCCCGAGGCCCGCGCCGCCGGCGGCGACGACGAGGCCGCCGGAGCCGCCTCCGATCACGACGAGGTTGTAGCGCTCCATGACGCTCCCCGGAGATGCATCGGGCCGGCCCGTTTGTTCCGCACCGCCGCGTAAGATCGAGCCCGGGAGGTTAGCTCAGAGGAAGAGCGTCTGCTTTACACGCAGCAGGTCGCCGGTTCGATCCCGGCACCTCCCACCAGCGAAACGCGATTCTCCCCTCGGAGGCCTACAATCAAGAGGCTCTCGGAGGCGTGGCGCAAGTGAGTACGACGCGGATGACCGCATGCCTTTTCTGCGGTCGAAGCGTGCCTTTGCGGTTCCCCACCGGGACGCTGCAGCTGGACTGTCCCTCCTGCGGGTTTTACGAGGTGACGACCGGAGCCATCGACCAACTCCGCGTCGACGAGCACGCGAAGGCGGCGGCCCTCGCGGAGATCCGCCGACAGCTCGACAGCGGAGTGGAGAGGCCGCAGATCAACCTCGAGACCATCAAGGGACTCAAGGGCCGCTGATCTCGCCGCATGCCATCTCGATGCGGCGAAGCTAAACGATATGCTCCATAGCGGAGGTTCCCAAATGCGTCTCGCTCGCGCGCTTCCGCGGCCCCTCGTGTCGTTCGCCGGAACCGTAGCGCTCGCCCTGTCGCTTCTTCCGGGCCTCGCGGGGGCGCAGCCGACCGTTCGTGATCACCGCGGAACCTCGACCCCGTCGCCCGCCCCCGCTCCGAAGGTCGTCGGGGCCTCGGGGAACGCGCTCGCGAAATATACGATCGAGATGCTGCGCTCCAACCCGCCCGAGCCGGCTCCCCGGGAGCCGATCGTGTCGCTCCAGGTCGAATTTCGCTGTCCCGCCTGCGCCCCAAACGCCTCGACGAAGGGCGTCAACGTCGAGGTCTGGCACGCCGCCGCCGGCGGCTCGCCGCGGCTCGTCGGCATCAAGTACAACGTCGAGCTCAAGGGGCAGGGAGGGTCTTGCCAGTCGCCGCACGACTCGACCTGCTTCGGTGTGCCGGCGGGCAGTTTTCCGGCCGCCGAGGGGACGTTCATCGTGAAGCTCATCAAGGACAACGAGGTCGCTTCGAGCTCGTTCAACGTCGTTGCGAAACAGCTCAAGATCTTCGGGCCGACCCTGCGCGATCACCGGACACAGTGAGGAGTTCGGTGTTCACTTCGTCGCGGCGCCCGGCACCTCGATCCGGCCGAACCCGGATTCCTGCGTCGTCTCGTCGAGGATCCCGATCGAGATCGTGGAGAGAGGGCCGACGTCGGTCTCGCCGGTGAACACGTACCGGCCTTCGGCGTCCGAGAAGGCGTCCTCGCCGGTCCGGAACTCCTTTCGCACGGGAGGCGCCGTCGCCACGTCGCCGCCGTCGAGGGTCGCGACGAACGCGGCGACCCTCGCGACGCGGCCCTCCGCAACGGGCAGGAACGCGAGAGCGCTCGCCGGGATCGTCACCTCGAACGAGACCCTGAGGCGCTTCTTTCCGGCCGGGGCGATGCCGACGATGCGGGCTGTGACGGTGAAGCGCGGGGACTCGAGGACACCGAAAAGGTTGGAGACGACCTTGTCCGACATGCGTTCCCCGGCGGATCGCTCGACGATCGTCCGGCGGGTGCGCACCTCGATGCCGGGCCTCCGGGACCGGAGCTCGATCTTCTTCTCCGTGTCGCCGCCGGCTGCCGGGAAGCCGATGGAGTAGTACGAGTCGAGGTCCTGCGACACGCGCGAGAGGACCTCGGGCGCCGCCTCCGCCCCGAGGCCCACGAGCCCGCCCGTGTCGTCCACGGCGAGATGGAGCCCGGCGGTCTCGTTCGCATCGATGTCCAGGCCGCGCCGGCCGGCCGCCCGTCCCGTGAAAGAGGGGTTCGTGCGCTCGACGACCGACAGGTCGAAGTCGCCGCCGGCCTCGGGATAGAGGCCGTGCAGCGTCACGCCGTAGCCGTTCGCGGCCTTCGCGAGCGACAGGAGGAGGTCCCGCGCATCGAACTCCCTCGCTTCCGTCGGGACGACGGTCTCCCGGTCGAGCCTCTTCGAGAGGAAGTACTCGAAACCCGGGTTGCGGGAGAGACGGTGGCTCGCGACGACGAGCACCTTGCGTCCCTCGAGGCCGCCGAGCTCGGCGAGGACGGAGCGGATGGCGGCGATCTTTCGCCGCGTCCTGAGCCACTCTTCCGACGCGAGGAAGCGCGCCTCGGCCAGGACCCTCGGATCCGGGGGCTTGTCCAGCTGAAGCGTTCCCGGCGGGGGTGTCGGAGGCCCGGCACGTCCTCCTCCCGCACGCGCGGCCATCTCGGCCTCGGCCTGCGCGATCTCGTCGACGAGGCGCTCGGAGTTTTCGGTCCCCGTGAACAGGCTCGGGGGGCGTGCGCTCTCTGCAGCGAGCTTTCCGAGCGCGCGGTGGATCGCCGCCGCATCCTGGGTGAAAGGAACCCGAACGGCGAGGCTCTCGTCGAACGAAAGGAGCGTGACCTCGTCGCCGGGCCCGACGCTCCGCGCGACGAAGTCGTCGAGCGACTGGAAGAAGCGCTGGCTCCGGCGGGCGTCGCCGAGGGTCAGGCGGTCGACGAAGAGAGCGATGCTTCTCCGGGGGCGCGTGGGTGAGGATTCCTTGCCCGTCGGAACCGCCGAGGCCTCCGCCGTCTTGCCCACGATCTCGGAGAAGTTCGAGATCGCGACGGGGCGGCCGCCGACGACGAGCTCGAAGTCGGCGATCGTGAGGCCGTGCACGGGACGGCCGCTCTTGTCAGTCACGTTCGCGTCGAGGTTGACGAGCGAGACCTCCTGTGAGGCCGCGACCCGGCCCGCCTTTTCGGGACGCGCTCGCGGGGCCTGGCCCTCCTTCGCGGCGGGCACCGCGGGCTCTCCGGACGAGGCGACCTCGGTTTCGGCGACGGCCCCGGCCAACCGGCGGCCCGCGAGGCGGATTCCCGCGTCCTCGGGCGCGAGGCGGAAGGTCGAGGGGTCGAGGTCCTCCGCGATCCAGCAGATCCTCTGCGCGTCCAGGCCGGCCCTCAGGGATTCCCAGGCGCGGGCGACGTCTTCGGCGCTGGAAACCCGGCGGCCGGCCGGCCAGTCGCCGCCCGCGGACCGGCCGAGACGCCAGACCTCGAGGGGCACGAAGATGTCGGCGAGATAGCGGCGAGCGTCCGCGGGGCCGAACGGACTCTCGTCGGAACGGCCCTCCTCGTCGCCGAGGACGACGACGAGGACACGGCGCCGCGGCGTCGCGGCGCGCGCGAAGGCCGCGGACGTCACGGTCGCGGCGAGGCGGTACTGATCGCCGGCGAGGAGTTCCGCGTCCACGCAGGGGAGCGAGAGCGTGCGCTCGCGGTAGTCAAGCCTCGGCGTGCAGTCGAAACCCTGAGTCCGGAACATCCGGTCGGAGACCCGGGCCGCGCTGCTGAAGGCTCCGCGCGTCCCGAGGGGAGAGAAGTAGAGGATGTGGTTCACGCCTTCGATCGCCTTGCCCATGCGGCCCGCGGTCCGGCTGAACGATTGCTGCGCCGCTTTCGTCAGGGACTGGAGCCTGGCTCTCGCCGACGGCGCGACGACGAAGAGGACCTCTCTCTCTCCCGGCTCGACGGTCGCGACGATCCGCCCGCCGAGCGTCTTGAGCGTGGCCGGGTCGCGCCCTCCGGCTTCCTCGGGCAGCACGGGAACCGCGTTGAGGGGCGCCTCGACGGCGCTCGAGATCCCGCTCCCGATGAGCAGCGACTGCGTGGCCCGCTCGCCGTCCCGAAAGACGAGATCCACGCCGATGACGCGCACCGCGGCGCCGGCCGCGAGAGGCACGGGGACGTCACGCGGCTCGCCCTGGTAGGAGAGGACCCCGTCGATCGTGACCGTCAGCTCGCTCGGCGCGATCGCGTTTTGATGGGACCAGGAGAACCGGAGCGTGCACGGGCCGGCGGCGCTCGTGCAGTCGCTCCTGACGAGGACCTCGGCGCGGGCGTCGGAAGGCTTGTTCACCCAGCGGCGCGCCCGCTCGACGACCTTCCCGGAGGCGTCGCGCCGCACGAGCTCGAGGAGCGTGACCCGCGGCGCGGGCCCGAGATCCACGAGGCAGGTCTGGCGGACGGCGGTGACGCGGCAGGCCGCCGCGCCGTCCATGAGGAGCTCCGCCGGAGGGGGCGACGCGCCGAGGTCGACGACGACGGGCATCCGGCCGTGGGCCACGCCCGGAACGAAAGTCAGGAAGCGCATCCCCTCGGACGCGGCCTCTGCCCGCACCGCGAGAGCCAGAACGAAGGCGGCGGCGGCCCGCTTGCAGCCCCTCACGGTCTCTGTATACTCCGCGTCCGCCCGCGGCGCACGTCGGGTGGGACACAAACCGGGGGTCGTAGCTCAGTTGGTTAGAGCGCAGGCCTGTCACGCCTGAGGTCGCGGGTTCGAGCCCCGTCGGCCCCGCCACTCGTCCTCGAGCAATCGAAAATCGTCTCAGGCCCCCCACCGTGAAACCCGGAGGGGCCCTTTTCCGTACCGGATGAGAAGTCCCATGTCGAAAGGGCGGAAGGTCACCCTTCTCGTGGTCGGCGCTCTCGTCGTCCTCGGTGGAGGCGTGGCGGCCTATTCCTCACGCAACCGAAGCGTCGTTTCCGTCATCGCGGCGAAGGTGGAAACCCAGGACATCGTCGCCAAGGTCACGGCGAACGGCAAGATCCAGGCGGAGAACAGGGTCGAGCTCTCCGCGCTGGTCATGGGCCAGATCGTCAACCTGAGGGTCAAGGAGGGGGACCGCGTCAAGAAGGGCGATTTCCTCCTCCAGATCGACCGGAATCGCGCCGCGGCCGACGAGGCCGGCTCGGCGGCCGCGCTCCTGGCGAGCGGGAACGACCGCGACTCGGCGAAGACCGCGATGGAGCAGGCCGAGCGCGACTTCCAGCGCACCCGCAACAACTTCGAGGCCCGCATCGCCTCCGAATCGGACTTCGAGAGGGCCCGTTCGGCACTCGAGAGCGCGCGCGCCGCGTACGCAGCGGCGCGCAACAGGGTCGACCAGACACGGGCGGGGCTGAGCGCGAACCGGGACACCCTCTCGAAGACGACCATCCTCGCCCCGATCGACGGCATCGTCACGACTCTGCGAGTGAAGGCCGGGGAGGTGACGGTGATCGGGACGATGAACAACCCCGGCACCCAGCTGATGACGATCTCGGACATGTCGATCGTCCAAGCGGTCCTGATGGTGGACGAGACCGACACGCCGACCGTGCAGGTCGGCCAGAAGGCGCTCCTGACGATCGACGCCTATCCCGACAAGACGTTCGAAGGGGTCGTCACGGAGGTCGGGAACTCCCCGATCCTGCGCGACGACGCGGACCTCCAGGGGCTCACGACCACCTCCGACGCCATCAACTTCAAGGTGAAGGTGAACCTCGTCCAGCCGCCGCCGGGCATCCGGCCCGGCTTCTCGGTCACGGCCGACATCATCACCGGGAAGAAGTCCAAGGTGGCTGCGGTCCCCCTCGCCGCGGTCGTCGTCCGCGACTCGCCCAAGGGCGAGAAGACCGGCTCGGGGAAGCTGAAGACCGAGCAGGGGGTCTACGTGATCAAGGACGGGAAGGCGTCGTTCGTCCTGATCAGGACCGGCCTGGCCGGCGAGCTGATGGTCGAGGCGGACGGGGTGACGCCCGGGCAGCAGATCGTCACGGGCCCGTTCAAGGCCATTCGCCAGGTCAAGGACGGAGACCGGGTCAAGGTGATGTCCGATAAGGAGAAGAAGGCCGCCGAGGCGCAGGAACCGGGGACCACGTAGCGGGGTCGACGGTGACCTTCTCCGAACTCTTCTCGATCGTCCTCGACGCGCTTCACCTCAACAAGCTGAGGTCCTCTCTGACCCTCCTGGGCGTGATCATCGGCGTCACGACGGTCGTGTCGGTCCTGTCGGTCATCACCGGCCTCAACGACTACGTGATGAGCAAGGTGATCAACCTCAACCCGGACGTCATCGTCTTCACGAAGTACGGGATCATCCGGAGCCGGCAGGAATTCATCCTGGCGAAGAAGCGCAAGCCGATCACGATGCGCGACATGAAGCTCGTAAAATCCGAGTGTCTCTCCTGCGGCGCCGTCGGGGCTCAGGGCAACCAGGTCGCGAACGTGAAGTCGGGGAGCCGGAAGCTCTCCGGTGTCCCGATCACCGGCTACACCGCCAACACGGTCTCGCTCCTGAACATCGAGCTGGAGGCCGGGCGCTTCTTCACGCCCGCCGAAGACGATCACTCCATGCCGGTCGCGGTCATCGGCTACGACGTGAAGGACCAGCTCTTCCCCACGCTCGACCCGATCGGGCGGACGGTCCTCATCCACGGCTATCCGGTGCGCGTCGTCGGGCTTCAGGCCAAGCTCGGCAACGTGCTCGGTCAGAACAAGGACAAGGTCGTCTTCGTCCCTCTCTCCTTCATGCAGAAAGTGATGACGTCCGATGAGGGAATCGCGATCCTCGTTCGTCCGGCGCAAGGGATGAAAGGGCTCGACGAGGCCGAAAGCGAGGTGCGGACCATCCTCCGTTCTCTCCGCCGGACCCCGTTCCGCACCGAGGACCCGTTCGGCGTCGTCGGGGCCGAGGCGATCCAGTCGCTCTGGCGCTCGATCTCGGCCGGGGCATTCGCGCTGATGGTGCTGATTTCGGGAATTTCCCTCGTCGTCGGCGCGATCGTGATCGCCAACATCATGTTCGTATCGGTCGTCGAGCGCACGAAGGAGATCGGCCTGAGGATGGCGCTGGGAGCCCGTCGGCGTGACATCCGGCGGCAGTTTCTCCTCGAGTCGGCGGTTCTGGCGACGCTCGGCGGCGCCGTCGGCGTTCTCGGAGGCGTGCTCGTGGCCCTGGCGGTGAGCCAGATCTTCCCGGCCGAGGTGAAGCTCCGCTTCGTTCTTCTCGGGCTCGTCACGTCCACGCTCACCGGCCTCCTGGCGGGATTGGCCCCCGCCTCGGCCGCCTCCAGGCTGACGCCGATCGAGGCGCTCCGGTATGAGTGAATCGGCGCCGTGAGCTTCCCGATTTCCGTCCTGAGGCGGGGCTTCGGCTCGAACATCCGGTTCGCGGCGAGCTCTCTCCTGGAGCACAAGCTCCGATCGGGGCTGACGATCCTCGGAATCGTCGTCGGCGTCACGACCGTCATCGCCATGGTGGCGATCGTGACGGGCTTCAACAACAACGTGATCGGCAACCTGCAGGCGTTCGGCGCAAACCGGGTCGAGTTCCAGAAGTACGAGGACCGCTTTGGCCCCGGCGGGCCGCTGAACGACGAGGAGCGGCGGCGACGGAACCTGACGGTCGAGGACGCCGAGGCGCTGCGCAACGAGGTGCCCGAGGCCGCAGCCGTCTCGACGCTCTGTGCGTACGACGACGCCGAGATCAAGGTGAAAAACGGCAATCTCCTGGCGAACAGCCCCTACGTTCTCGCCGCCGACGAGTTCTATCCCACTGCCACCGCGTACGCCGTCGGCAAGGGCCGTTTCTTCACCTCCGCTGAGGTCGCGCACAACGCTCTGGTGGCCGTCCTGGGTGCCGACGTCGAGGAGGCAATTTTCCCGAGCGAAGACCCGATCGGCAAGGACGTCACGGTGAACGGGATGCGGTACCGGGTGGTGGGAATTCTGGCGAGGAAAGGGGCGCAGTTCGGCTACTCGCCCGACAACAAGGTCGTCCTGCCGAACGGGACGTTCGCACGCCAGTTCGGCTTCCGGCTAAGGCGCGACGGCGTGAATCTCTGGGTCGTGCCGCGGCGCACCGAGGACCTCGAGAAGGTCATCGAGAAATCGGTGGCGGTCCTGCGAATGCGCCGAAAGGTCCCCTTCAACAAGCCGAACGACTTCGCCATCGTCACGCCCGACCAGCTGATCTCGCAGTTCCGGGCCATCACGGGCGGTGTCACGGGAGCAATGGTGTTCATTGCGCTGATCTCGCTCGTGATCGGCGGCGTGGGCGTCATGAACATCATGCTGGTCTCGGTCACGCAGCGGACCCGGGAGATCGGCATCCGGAAGGCCGTCGGCGCGCTGAAGCGCGACATCGTGATCCAGTTCCTCGTGGAGGCGGTCACGCTGACGAGCGTGGGCGGCGCCGTCGGCGTGGCCTTGGGAATCCTCATCTCGATGGGGGTCAAGGCCGCGGTCCCGTCCCTCCCCACGTCCGTTCCGCTGTGGTCCCCGATCCTCGGCCTGGCCGTGTCGATGAGCGTCGGGATCTTCTTCGGCGCCTACCCGGCCGTGAAGGCCTCGCGGCTCGATCCGATCGAGTCGCTCCGGTATGAGTAGGAGCCTCGTCGCCGTATTCGCGGGGTTCCTGGCGACGTCGTCATTCGCCCAGACGCCGTCCGCGCCGGCCCCGGCACCCTACCCGCTCAAGCGCCTTCCGTTCCTGACGTGGCTCGTCGACTACGAGCCCTTCTGGTCTCCGGACGGGAAGCAGATCGTCCTGATCTCGAATCGCCACGGGGGGATGAAGGTCCACGTCCTGGCCGTCGCCACGGCCGCCACGGACCATGGCGCCGGCATGCGACAGCTGAGCTTCGGCGAGGCCGAGGACGATTCCCCCGCATGGTCCCCCGACGGGAGAAGGATCGCGTACGTGTCCGTGCGCGACGGCTTCTCGCGGATCTGGGTGATGAACGCCGACGGCGGCGACCCGCATCCCGTCACGCCGCCTCGAACCGAGAGCATCCACCCGACGTGGTCCGCCGACTCGTCGCGCGTGCTCGTCAACACCAACGCGTTCGCCGCAAGGAAGGAGGACCCGGGCCAAGGTGCGGCCGGGCCGCCGAGGGCCATCGGGGATGCCACGGACGACATCATGGATCTCGCGACCGTCCGGCCCGACGGGACCGACTTCCGGCGGCTCACGACGGCGGGGGGTTTCACCTACGCCTCCTATTCGCCGGACGGACGCTCCATCGTTCACCGGCGCATCCAGGGGACTGTTTCGCAGATCTGGGTGATGAACGCCGACGGGACGGGAGGTCACAGCGTATCGGGCGCGGCGACCGCCGACGGCTGGCCCGCGTGGTCGCCCGACGGGAAGCGGATCGTCTTCGCGCGGCAAATCGGAGAGAGCTTCCAGATCTTCGTGATGAACCGTGACGGCAGCGACGTCCTCCAGCTCACGGATGCCGCGGGGCGCTTTACGAACCCGCGCTGGTCTCCGGACGGCTCGACGATCCTTTGCAGCCGGGGCCTCGGCAGCATGTCGCTCGTGACGTTTCCCGCGCCTCCGCCCACCGGGCATCCCAATCCGTCCTGATGTAGGTTCCTCCCATGCCGCACTCCGCTCGCCGCCTCGGCACCGTCGTCGTCAGCCTCGTGGGCCTCCTGGTTTTCCTCGTCCTCGCCCTGCCGTACGTCGTCTCGCTCGACTCGATGCGCGCGCGGGCGATCGCCGGCGCGGAGGCGGCTCTCCACCGCAAGGTCGAGATCGGACGGATGCGCCTGCAGATTCTCTCGGGGCTCGGCGCGCGAGTCGAGGCCGTCGCCGTCCGCAACCAGGCCGGGTTCGACACGCCCGCGATCGTGTCTGCCGACCGCGTTTCGATCAAGGTCGCTTTCCTGCCCCTTCTCTCGGGACGCATCGAGGTCCGCAAGCTCGTCCTCGACGGCGTGACCGTGACGATCGAGCGCGGGCCGGACGGCGCGCTCAGCATCGCCGACCTCGTCACTCCGGGAAAAAAGGAGGGTGCCCCGGCGTCGGGGACCCCGGCGGCCGCGCTGTTCGTCTCGACCGTGGAGATCGAGCGCGGCCGCGCCGTTTTCGTGGACCGCAGGGCCGTTCCGGGGCAGACGGTCACGCTGTCCCTCGAGGACCTGAACGGCCGGCTCACGGACATCGGCTCGCCCAGGCCCGCGCGGTTCGATCTGGCCGCGCGCCTCCTCGCCGGTCGGGAGCGCAACGTGACGCTCGTGGGAACGCTCGGCCCGCCTCAGGCCGGAGGGTCGTCGGGCGAAGTGCCTCTCGAGGCGGCGTTCGCCGCGAAGGGCCTCGCGCTCGCGCACCTGGCCCCCTACGTCGCCGCGTTCCGGGAGTTTGATCCCGGTACGTTCTCGGCCGACGTCAAGATCGCGGGGAATTTCCCCGGCGCCGTCTCGCTCTCGGGCCGGGTCTCCCTCGATCCCGCCGCCGCGTCGGCGAACGTGCCGGCCGTCGAGGGGACGCTCGCCGTGGCTCTGGACTGGGCGAAGGGCTCGCTCGTCGTCCGGAAGTCTCTCCTCGACGTCGGAAAGCTCCCTCTGGCCGTCGAGGGCCGGATCGACGCGCTGCGCGGAACGCCGCAGGTGGATCTCTCGATCGGCACGCCGGGCGACGTCGGGCTCGAGAGCGTCACGGGACTTCCGGGCCTCGCGGGAAGGTTTCCCGCAGACGTCAGGCTCGCCGGGCGCGTGAGGGTCGAGCTGCGCCTGCAGGGTCCCGCGCCGGGCCTCGACGTGCGCGGGTCCGCGGACGCGGCGCCTTTCGGGGTCACGAGGGGCGGCGCACGACTCTTCGAGGGGCCTTCGGTGCATGCCTCGCTCGAGTCGCGCGGCAGGGCGCCTCTCTCCGGCCGCGTCCTCGTTCCGTCGGGGAAGCTGCAGAACGTGCCCTTCGAGAACCTGCGCGCGGACTGGACGTGGGACAAGGGCGCGCTCACTCTCGTCCCGTCCGCGGGCGTCTTCGGCGGCACGCTCGCCGGACGTCTCGAGAGCGACTTTTCGCACCCGAAGTCCGAGTCGCGCCTCTTGCTCGACGTGCGGGGCGTAAAGGCCCAGCCCCTCGTCGAGTCGGCCACGACCCAGCGAGGTGTGTTCGCCGGGGTGGTGAACGGGAAGATCCAGGTCACGAGTCCCGGCCTCGGCTGGGAGACGGTTTCGAAGTCCGCCCGGGGCGACGGGACCCTCACGGTGACCGACGCCGACCTGCGGACGGTGCAGATCATGCCCGAGGTCGCGCGCGTTCTCTCCGCGGTCGGGAAGGTCGCGGGCTTCCAGGTCCCGGCGAGCCTCGAGCAGACGAAATTCTCGACGCTCGCGACGTCGGTCCAGCTCGCCGATGGCCGCCTGAGGACGCCGGACCTGACCCTGTCCGGCCGCGACGTGTCCGTCACCGCCGACGGGTCGCTCGGCCTCGACGCGACGCTCTCCTACGAGGGGCGCGTCGTCCTCGGCCCTTCCGTCGTCAAGGCTCTCGGGAGCACGGGCCGCGCGCTCGCGGATTCCGCGGGCCGCCTCGCGCTTCCGTTTCGAGCGACGGGCGCCGTCCGCGCGCCGAAGGTCGTGATCGACGAGAGCGTCGTCCTCGACCTGGGCCGCCGCGCTCTCTCCCGCGCCGCCCAGGAAAAGATCGGAGGAGCCGCCGGGAAGGCGATCGGCGGCATCCTCGGCGGGGAAGGCGAGAAATCGAGTCCCCTCGACGCCCTCCAACAGCTTCTCGGGAGTCCTCAGCCCACGCCGCAACCCACCCCGCGATGAACGCCTGAGAGCGTGAGGGCCTACTCGGCGAGCAGCTCTTCGATTCGCCGCGAGAGCTCCGCTTCCGACAGCCTCGTCGGCGTGTAGAGGCGGACGAGACCCTTCCGGTCCACGAGGACGAGCGTCGGGTTGGACGAGACCCCGTAGCGCACCATCGTCTCGGTGTCGATCGGCGCCGAGACATCGTCGAGCATCGAGTAGAACTCCTTCCACACCTTCTCGATCTGCGCCTTCTCCTCGGCGGGCGTCGCGGGCTTGTTCTCGGCTCCCGTCCCGAAGAGGCGTGTCGGGGCGATGACTGCGAGCCCCTTCGCCCGGTACTTCTCGAGGACGCGGCCGAGGATCGGCGCCTGCGCCCGGCAGTCGCCGCACCAGTGCGCCCAGAAAAAGAGGACGCTCGGCCGTCCCTCGAGGTCGGCGAGGCGTCGCGGCGCGGCCCCGGCGTGCTCGGCGACCACGAGCTCAGGCGCCGGCTGGCCCTCGAGCGACAGGAGGTTGACGTTCTTGCGGATGCGGCAACGCAGCTCGGTGTCCTTCGCGCGGGCAAACTCGGACTCGAAGAAGCGAAGCGCGGCCCCGCGCCCGTCGCGCTGCGCGCGCAGCCGGCCCTCGGCCTCGATCGCGGCGCCGAGGGCGGTCTCGAGGCCGGGCTTCTCCTCGAGGGTCTCCCGCCGCACCTCGGCGACGTAGGCCCACGCGGCCTCGGCCTTCCCGAGCATCGTCGCGCCGCGCGCGAGCCAGCCGACGGCGTTCAGGTACTCGGCGTCGACCCCGTGCTCACGCTTGTACTCGGCCGCTGCGGCGTCGCCGGTGAAGAGGTCGCCGGCGGAGATCTTGCCGCGGACCGTCCGGACGAGGTCGCCGGGGGCGGCGAGGAGGGGATTTCCAAGAAAGGTGGCGAGAGCAGTCGCAAGCAAGGGAGCGCAGCGACGAAGTGTGTTGGTCACGCAGGGCCTCCTTCTCAGAGTCTTCTCTTCTTCGCGCCCTTTCGGCGTGTTGCGCCGGCGGGGGAGCAGGCGGCGTGCCACGGGACGCGGCGCTCGCTCAGCTCGCCGAGGCACGGAGAATCAGGGCCTCACGCCTTCCGACGTTTTCCGATCTCCACCCCGCGGCGAAGCCTCTGACGCCGAAATAGAGAGCGCCTGGCGCGCGAACGCGCGCTTCCGGGCGCGTTCACGCTTCCGGGAGACTGGCGCTAGAGTGGTACAACGACAATGCGGGGATCTGGGCGCTTCCTCTTTCGACTGCTGATCCTGGGAGCGCTTGGCGCCAGCTTGGCCCGGGCAGGGGAAACAAAGCCGAGGACGCTCGAGCCCGGCGCGCACGTCGAGCGGTCGCTCGCGCCAGGCGAGATCCACGACTACCAGGAGTCTCTGATCCGGGGGCAGTTCTTCCGCCTCGTCGTGGAGCAGAACCATCTCGACGTCGCCGTTCGGATCTTCGCACCCGGCGGTCGCGTGCTCGCGAAAGTCGACAATGCAGCGGATCGGGCTGAGCCCCTGTCGCTTTCGGTGGTGGTCTCGGAGAGCGGGCTGCATCGCGTCGAGATCCGGCTGCGCGGCCGGAGGTCGGCGTCGGGGAAGTACACGCTCATCTTGGATCAATCGCGTCCTGCCACTCCGGACGACGACAGACGCATCGGCGCCGAGCGAGATCGCGCGGGGGGCGATCATCTTCTGGGCGGGTCCTCGGCCGTTGCTTCGAAGGGCGCTCTGGAACTCTACGAGAAAGCGCTGGCCGTCTTCCGCGAGGTCGGGGACCGCCGCGAGGAAGCCGCCACCCTGGCCCGGATGAGCGACGCCCTCGCCTGGCAGGGCGACCATCGCCCGGCCCTGGAGCGCGCGGAGCAGGCGCTGGCGCTCTGGCGAGCGGAGGACGACCGGTACGGCGAGGCGGCCGCCCTCGACCAGGTCGGCTCCTCCCTCTCGGACCTGGGCGACGAGAAGCGCGCCCTCGGGTACTTCGAGCAGGCGCTGGCGCTCCGGCGCGCCGATGGCAATTTCCTGGGTCAGGCGGAGACGTTGAACAACATTGCGGTCGCTCGTGGCAGCCTCGGACAGTTTCCGGAGGCGATCGCCCTGTACACGGAAGCACTGGACCTGGCTCGCGCCGCCGGTGGCGAGGCCAACGAGGCGATCTACCTGAAGAACCGCGCCTCCAATCGCGTCGTCCTGGGGGAGACGGACCGCGCGCTCGCGGACTTCCGGAGCGCGCTGACCTTCTTTCGAGCTACGGGAAATCGCCGCGAGCAAGGCATCACGCAGTACGAAATCGGAAACGTCCTCCTCACGAAAGGCGAGGCGACCGCGGCACTGCGGCAGTACGGCCGCGCGCGGACCGTCCTGCGGAAGGTGGGCGACAAGTCCTTCGAAGCGTTCACGCTGAACATGATGGGGCTCGCCCACCTCGTCTCGCATGCGCCACGGAGCGCGCTCGCGGATTTCCAGCTCGCCCTCGAGCTCTTTCGCTCCACCCAGGACCGCCGCGGCGCGGCCATGGTCCTGGGCAACATCGGTAGAGCCCATCTCGACATGGGCGAGACGGCGGAGGGCCTGAAACTCCTTCGTGAGGCCCTCCCGCTGGTGCGGGCCACCGAGTCGGGCTCTCTCGAAGCCGTCGCACTGGCAGATCTGGCTCGCGGGGAACGGGCCCAGGGTGACCTCGACGCGGCCCGGGCCCGCGTGGAGGAGGCGCTCCGCATCACGGAATCCCTTCGGGAGTCCATTCCGGAGGCCGGCATGCGAGCGTCGTTCACGGCCTCGTCGCGGGACCGATACGACCTGCTCATCGACATCCTGATGAAGCTCCACGCGAAGCGGCCCGGCGACGGATGGGACGCCGAGGCGCTGCGTGCAAGCGAGCGGGCGAGGGCGCGCAGCCTCATCGAGCTCCTGGCGGAAGCCCACATCGACCTTCGCGCGGGGGTCGACGAGGTCCTTCTCGAGAAAGAGCATTCGCTGGAGCTCCAGCTCGAGACACGGCGGCGAGAAGAACAGCGGCGGCTCGCCGCTCCGTCGAGCGAGGAGCCTTCCGACGCGAGCGGTCGCGCCCTCGACGCGCTCCTCGCGGAATACGAGGACGTGCAGGGGCGCCTGAGGGTCGCAAGCCCTCGCTATGCCGCGCTCGCGCGTCCGCAGCCCCTCGGCTCGAGGGAGATCCAGGAGCAGGTCCTCGACCGTGAAACCGTGCTCCTCGAGTTCGAGCTGGGAGAAGAGCGGAGCTTCGTATGGGCGGTGACGAGCGACACGCTCACGAGCCACGAGCTGCCCGGAAGGAAGGTCCTCGAAGCCGCGGCCCGTCGGCTCTACCAGGCGTGGAACGCCGGGAGCGGCATCGACGATGCGGAGTCGGCCCGGCGGGCGCGCGCCCTGAGCGGGATGCTGCTGGGGCCCGTGGCGGATCAGCTGGGCCGCAAGAGGCTGGCCATCGTGGCCGAGGGCGCGCTTCAGTACCTTCCGTTCGCGGCGCTCCCGTCTCCCGGCGGCTCGACGGGGGTTCCTCTGATCGCCTCGCACGAAGTCGTGAGTCTGCCGTCCGCCACCGCCCTCGCCGCCCTGCGGCGGGAGGCCTCGAGCCGGAGCGCGCCGGTGTGGCGAGTGGCCGTGCTCGCGGACCCCGTCTTCGACCGCGGGGACCCCCGCGTCCTCGGCGGCAGCGCGTCGGATGGATCGATGCCCGACGGGATCGACGACGCACTCACCCGATCCATGCAGGAAACGGGGCTCCGCCGACTCTCGCGACTCGGCGGGAGCCGTCGCGAGGCTCGGTCGATCTCGGCGCTCGCCGGGCCTGGCGAGACCTTTGTAGCCCTGGACTTCCAGGCCAGCCGGGAGGCGGCGATGAGCGCGGAGGTGGCGAGCGCGCGCATCGTTCACTTTGCCACCCACGGCCTCCTCAATGGCCGACATCCCGAGCTCTCTGGAGTCGTGCTGTCACTCGTCGACGAGCACGGGCATCCGAAGGACGGATTTCTCCAGGCCCGAGACGTTTACAAACTCAGGCTCTCGGCGGACCTCGTCGTCCTGTCGGCCTGCCAGACGGCGCTCGGCAAGGACGTGCGGGGAGAGGGGCTTCTGGGGCTCTCGCGCGGGTTCATGTACGCGGGCGCACCGAGGATCGTGGCGAGCCTCTGGCAAGTGCCCGACCGCGCGACGTCCGAGCTGATGAAGCACTTCTATGAAGGCGTCCTCCAGCAGGGCCTTCGGCCGGCAGCGGCCCTTCGGGCGGCCCAGATCGCCGTCCGGCGCGAAAAGCGATGGACATCTCCCTACTACTGGGCCGCCTTCACCCTGCAGGGGGACTGGAACTGAGGCGATGAGCCGCGACGACGCCGCTCCGGGAGCCGCGACGGAGCTGGTCCAAAGAATCCGCGCCGGGGATGCAGCCGCGGAGAGCGAGCTCGTCGCGCTTTACGGCCGCGGGGTGACGATCCTCGTTCGTCGCGCGAGCAGCGACCCGTCGGCGGTCGACGACCTCTACCAGCAGACGTTCCAGGTCGCCCTCGAGAAGATCCGCCGGGGAGACCTTCGCGAGCCGGAGAGACTCTCCGGGTTCATCTGCTCTCTGGCACGAAACCTCGTCATCGAGCATTTTCGGAAAGCGGCGGCGAGTCGGTTCCGGGCGCCTGTGGACGGGAGCCGCGCGGCCGATCCGGCCCCCGGCCCGCTCGAGAGCCTGCTGAGGCTCGAGAGGGCGTCGATCGTCAGACGCGTGCTCGCGGAGCTTCCGTCGGAACGCGACCGCGAAATCCTCTTTCGCTTCTACATCGCCGAGGACGAGAAGGCCTCGATCTGTCGCGATCTCGGGCTGACGAGCCTCCATTTCAACCGGGTCCTCTTTCGCGCTCGCGAGCGATACCGGGAGCTGTATGAGGAAACGACGAGAAAGACCGTTGGGGAGCCGCGATAATGGGCACGCGAAGCGCACTTACAGGTGAGATGGATCACGACGTGATTCAGGGGAGCCAGATTCCGGACCGCTATCTCATGGGAAAGCTGTCCGTCGAGGAGGCGCTCCGTTTCGAGGAGCATTTCCTCGATTGTCCGACCTGCCTCGAGCACCTCGAGGCTCTCGAGGGGCTGAAAGGGGGCCTGAGAGAGCTTTCGGGGCGAGGGACGCCTGCCGCCGAACCGGGGCGTCACGCGCTCGCCCACTTCTTTCGCGGTCCTCGCGCGGCCGCGCTTCTCGCAGCGGCGTGCCTCGCCCTGGCAGTCGTGCCGTCCGCGCTCTTCCTCGGCGAGCTCCGCCGGACGAGGGGCGAGCTGGAGAGCGTCCGGAGGGCCTCGGACGATGCACGACGGGAAAGAGCCGCTCAGGACCCAGGCCTCGGGCGTGAACGAACGGCAGGAGCGAGTGTCGCCGGCGTCACGACACCCCTCGCGGCCTCCGTTTTCACCCTGAACCTGACGAGAGGATCCGGCACGGAACCCGACAACCGGATCTTCATTCGGGATCCTCGGGAGTGGGTCATCCTCCTGGTCGACCAGCCCGAGCCACCTCTCTTCGAGAGCTACCGTGCGAGGCTCTCGACGAGGGATCGACATCCGGTCGGGGATGCCTTCACGGCAAACGCGGTGTCGGGCGGGATGCTTGCCGTGGGCCTGCCCCCCGGCCTTCTCCCCGCGGGCGACTACGTCCTGACCCTCGAGGGGCTCGGAGCCGGGCACACGCGGGACCTCGCGACCTATCAGTTCCGCGCAGTCCCCCGGAAGTAGCGGGCCTCCCGCCGTCGCCCGGAAAGCCGATCCCCGTCTGAGATAGTCCCGCCCGGTCCTCCACTCTGAAGACAAGACAACTGAGTCTCAGTAAGGGAGGACCTCATGACGTCCGAACGCACCTCGACGAAAACGGCGGCCCGCGCCAGGGCTTCACGGCTGATCGCGACGATCCTGTTTGCGGCTCCCGCAATCGCCTGGATCGCCTCCAGCGACAGTGGACACGACTTCCTCGAGCCGTTCGCGAACCCTTCCGGAGTGGCCCAGACGTTCTCGACGACCGGGCGAATCGACATGGAAAACCCGTTCTTCCAGAGCCTCGGGACGAACGGGCGTACCTGCTTCACGTGCCATCGCCCCGAGAACGCGTGGACCATCACGCCCGCGAGCGTGCGGGAGCGCTTCGAGACCTCCGCCGGCCTCGACCCGATCTTTCGCACGAACGACGGCTCCAACTCGCCGAACGCCGACGTGAGCACGGTCGAGGCGCGTCGAATTGCCTACAGCATGCTCCTGACGAAAGGTCTCATCCGGGTCGGCCTCGGCCTCCCGCCGGACGCCGAGTTCACGATCGATTCGGTGGACGATCCTTACGGTTTTGCGAGCAGCCACGAGCTCTCGCTCTTTCGGCGTCCCGCGCCTTCCACGAACCTGACGTTCCTCAGCACGGTGATGTGGGATGGGCGCGAGACGTTCCCCGGGCAGACGATTTCCTTCGATCTCCTGGATCAGGCGAACGCCGCCACGACGGGGCACGCCCAGGGCATCCCGCTCTCGTCCGACCAGCGCCGCCAGATCCTGGATTTCGAAACGAGCCTGTTCACCGCACAGGTCTACGATGTCGCGGCTGGCGATCTCCGCACCCAGGGAGCGAAGGGCGGACCCAAACCGCTCTCGAGGCAGGAGTTCTACATCGGGATCAACGACCCGCTAGGACTGAATCCCAAGGGAATCCCGTTCAACCGGGTTGTTTTCACCGACTTCGCGGCGTGGGCCAGGCTCAAGAGCAGCCACGGCGACGACGACGAGGAGGACGAAGGGCGGACGGCCGCGCGGCTAGCGGTGGCGAGGGGCGAGGACCTCTTCAACACGAAGCCGATCAACATTACCGGGGTCAAGGGCCTGAACGACGATCTCGGGGTGGCGGTGATTGCGGGGACGTGCACGACGTGCCACGACACGCCGAACGTCGGAGACCACTCGGTGGCGGCGCCGCTCGACATCGGCCTGACGGACGCCTCGCGTCGGACGCCGGACATGCCCCTCTACACTCTGCGGAACAAGGCGACGGGGGAGACCATCCAGACGACCGATCCCGGGCGCGCCCTCGTCACCGGCAAGTGGAAACACATCGGGCGCTTCAAGGGGCCGGTCCTGCGAGGCCTCGCCGCGCGCGCTCCGTACTTCCACAACGGCTCGGCTGCCACGCTCACCGACGCGGTGACGTTCTACAACGCCCGCTTCGCGATCGGGCTGACCGACGCCGAGATCTCCGACATCGTCGCGTTCCTGCGCGTCCAGTAATCGGGCGCGAGGGCCGACTCCTCGAAGGGGGCGCCCGCCTTTCACGGCGGCGCCCTGATGCATCCGCACCGGTCGCCGCCCGGCGGGCGCCGCCCCATCTTCAGGGCGATAGCGTTCAACGGGACGCAGTGGGGCTTGCCCGTCCATGGCTCATGCGGCCACCGGGCGGCGGTTCCGGAGAAAGGAAGGATGCATGGCGAAGCACAAGACCGAAGTCCTCGACAAGAAGGCCGATCTCGCGGGTCCGGGCATCGGGAACTACGCCGAGCTCGAGAAGATCCTCCCGAACGACTACCTGCCGCTCCTCGACCCGAAGGAGACGCAGCGCGCGATCACGGCCGTCAAGCGTTACATCGAAGACGGCCTCTGCCGCGAGCTGGGCCTCATGCGCGTCGAGGTCCCCCTCATCGTCGACGCCGAGAGCGGCGTGAACGACTACCTCGACCGCGACGGCTCGCGCGGGCCCGTGACCTTCCACATCTCGAACGATCTGGGCAAGCACCCCATCGACGCCCAGGTCGTCCAGGCTGCGACGAAATGGAAGAGGGTCGCCCTCAAGCAGTTCGGGATGAAGCCGGGCGAAGGCCTCGTGACCGACATGCGCGCCGTCCGCAAGGACTACTTCCTCGACCACGACCACAGCGCCTACGTCGACCAGTGGGACTGGGAGAAGGTCATCACGCCCGAGCAGCGCAATCTCGATTTCCTCACGAAGACCGTCGAGGGGATCTGGCGCGTCCTGAAGGGCGCGGAGGACTTCGCCCTCGAGACGTTCCCGGGCCTCAAGAAGAAGAAGCTCCCGCTCCTTCCCGACAAGCTCGTGTTCCTGCACGCCGAGGACATCCTCGACATGTACCCGGACCTCCCGCGCAAACAGCGCGAGACGGCGATCCTGCAGGAGCACCCGGCCGTCTTCATCTACGGGATCGGCTGGACGCTCAAGGACGGCTACCCGCACGAGATGCGCGCGGCCGACTACGACGACTGGGTCACCCAGACGCACACGAAGGACGGCCGGACGATGCACGGGCTGAACGGCGACATCCTCGTCTGGAACCCGACCACGAAGCGGCGCCACGAACTCTCGTCGATGGGCGTCCGCGTGAACGCCGAGACGCTCAGGAAGCAGCTCGAGCTGACGCACCAGGAGCATTTCCTGAAGTTCCCCTACCACCAGGGGATCGTGAACGGCGCCCTGCCTCTCTCGATCGGAGGTGGCATCGGGCAATCGCGCGTTCTCATGCTCCTTCTGCGCAAGGCGCACCTCGGGGAAGTCAGCGTGACCGTGTGGCCGAAGATCCTCAAGGAGATGTGCGCCAAGAAGAACATCCACGTGATCGAGTAACGGCCGGGAGGCCGTCATCCGGGGCCGGGCGGTGGCGCCCGGCCCTTTTTTCCCCGCTTCAGGCCATTCCGGCATTTTTTCCCGGGAATCGGCTATGATTGAAATACATTCATGAAATTCAATCGTCGTGTCCTGCAGGCGTCCTTCTCGACGGCGGAGGTCGCGAGGCTGACGGGACTCACGGCACGGCAGCTGGACTGGTGGGACCGCCGCGGGTTCCTCTCGCCGTCCATCGCCGGGGCGGCCGGATACGGCTCGAAACGGCGCTACTCGTTCGCGGACGTCGTGCGGCTGCGTCTCGCCGCGCGTCTGCGCGCGGCGGGCATCGGTCTCCCGCAGGTGCGGCGCGTCGCCGAGACCCTCCGGCGCCTCGATCCCGGTGCGGGCAGCCTCGGGTCGGCGCGCCTGCTCGTCGCGGACCGCCGCGTCGTGTGGGCGCGCACGGACAGCGAGCTCGTCGACGTCCTACACGGCGGACAGCTCATGCTCGTCTTCCCGGTCGGCGAGGAAGTCGCCGACGTCGCCCGCGCGGCGGAAGACCTCGGCCGCACGCCGAAGCGAGGACTCCTCGGCGGCGTCCGCGGGCGACGCCCATGACCGCGATGCACCAGGAAGAGGAGCTCGCCTCGAGGATCGCGCGCCTCGCGCGTCTCGGCCGGGCGCGGGTCTTCCCGAAGGAGCGCTTCGAGCGCGAGCTCGCCGCCGCGTGCGACGGGATCGCGAAGGCCGAGATGCTCCGCCTCCTTCTCGTCGAATGGACGGGCGTCTCCGTGCCGGCCCGGGAGATCCCGCGCGTCTGGGCGCGTGTCGAAACCTCGCTCCGGCGATTCTCCCGGGCCTCGGCGCCCGGCGCCTCGCTCCAGACGGCCCTCCTCCACGAGTTCCACACGCGCCTCGGCCTCCTCAAGGAGCCGCGCATCGTCTCGGACAACGAGATGTCCGCGCTGCGCGTGAATGCGATCACGGACCCGCTCACGGGGCTCTACAACCGGCGGTTCCTCCTCGATCACCTGGATCGCGAGGTCTCGCGCGCCGAGCGCGCGGGCGGCGTCGTGTCGGTCCTCATGATGGATCTCGCGGGGTTCAAGAAGATCAACGACCGGCTCGGCCACCCCGTCGGGGATGGAATTCTCGTTCGCACGGCGAAGGCGATTCGGGAGTCGCTCCGCGTCGTGGACGCGGGCTGCCGCTACGGCGGCGACGAGTTCGTCGCGGTCCTCCCGAACAGCGACGTCGTCCACAGCCTCGCCGTCGCCGAGCGCATCCGCCAACGCGTGTCCGGCATTCGACTTCCCCTGCGCGTCGGCCTGCGGGTCGGCCTGAACTACGGCGTCGCGACGTTCCCGACGGACGGACGGATCCTCGACTTCCTCCTCAAGATGAGCGACATCCGGCTCTACGCCTCCAAGCGGCAGAACGGCAAGCCCTTCGACCACGTGCGCCGGTATCCGCGCTTCGCGGTTCCCGGGCTCACGCTCAAGGTCGGGTCGCCGGACGCGAAAAAGCCGCTCGACGCCGACGTCCAGGACATCTCCTACGGGGGTCTCGCGTTCGTCACGGGCGCGACGAAGACGCCGGACAGGCTCCAGGGCGAGATCCTGCAGCGCTCCGCGGGCGAGCCGCACGCCGTCGCGATGCGCAGGATAAGCTCCGTCTCCCTCCCGGACGGGCGCACGCGGGTGGGTTGCGCGTATGTGCACTGAGCGCCGGGGAGCGCGGAGGCCGGTCTGGACGGTCGCGGCCCGCTGAGAGCCGCGGTGGCCGGAGGCTTCCTGGCCCCGACCCTTCTCTCCGTGTCCCTTCTCGTCTTCCT
>JBAUSZ010000010.1:0-6357 GCA_049581965.1 Thermoanaerobaculia bacterium
GGGCGATCGCGACCGACCCGAAGGTCCTCGTCGCGGACGAGCCGACGGGCGACCTAGACGCGAAGAACGGCGAGGAAATCCTCATCCTCATGGAGCGCCTCAACGACGAGTTCAAGAAGACGATCGTGATGGTCACGCACGACCCGAAGGCCGCGGGCCGCGCCCACCGCCTCATCCACCTCGACAAGGGCGTCCTCAAGGAAGACGTGCATGCCGAGAAGGGCAAGGCCGTCGGCATGGCGGCCGCGATCTCGGCGTCGGCCACCTGAGGCTCCCGGAGGAGCGGTGAAGTTCTTCCCGTACGTCTTCAAGAGCCTCTTTCGGAAGAAGACACGCTCGCTCCTCACGCTGGGGTCGATCCTCCTGCCCCTTTTCGTGATCTGCGTGATGGGAACGCTGCTGAGGACCCTCGACCGCCAGCCCTCGGGCCAGGGAATGTACCGCCTCGTCGTCAGGCACAAGGTCTCCCTCTCGAACTGGATCCCGGAGGCGTACCGCGCGCGCATCCAGCAGCTCGGCGGGATCGAGGAGATGTCCGTCTGGTGCTGGTTCGGCGGCAAGTACGTCGACACCTCCGCGAAGAACTTTTTCGCGCGGTTCGGTGTCGAGCCCGAAAAGCTCCTGAGGGTCTTCGACGAGGCCCGCATCGTCCAGGGCAGCGCCGCCGACTGGGTCTCGGACCGCGCGGGCGCCATGGTCGGCGACCAGCTCATGCAGAAGTACGGCTGGACGCTCGGGCAGAAGGTCGTCCTGACGGGGGACGCGTACCCGGTCACGCTCGAGCTCACGATCCGTGCCGTGTACAGCGCGAACAACGCGTCCGCACTCTTCTTCAACTGGGCCTACGTCGAGGAGGCCCTCCCCGCCGTCAAGGGGCGGATCGGGACCTTCTACATCCGCGCGAAGGACGCCGAGGCTGTTGCGCGCCTTCCGAAGCAGATCGACGAGATGTTCGACAACACGGACGCTCCGACCAAGACGGAGACCGAGAAGGAGTTCCAGAACGGCTTCGTCCAGATGCTCGGGAACGTTCAGCTCATGCTCACGGGGATCTCGGCCGCGATCGTCTTCGTGATCCTCCTCATCGCGGCGAACACGATGGCGATGGCGGCACGCGAGCGGGTGAGCGAGATCGCCGTCCTGAGGACACTCGGCTACCCGAAGGGCACGATCCTCGCGATGATCCTCGGGGAGAGCCTTCTCCTCGCCCTCCTCGGCGCCCTCCTCGGCCTCGGTCTCTTCGTCCTCGGCTTCCCGGGCTTCAAGACGGCGCTCATGAACACCCCGATGGCGGGCTTCGCCTCGGGCATGAAGCTCTTCCCCTCGGTGCTCGCGGCGGGGTTCGGCGTCGCGGTCTTCGTGGGCATCGTCGCCGGCCTCGTTCCCGCCGTGAATTCGGCCCGCCGGTCGATCACGGACGGGCTCAGGCGGGTGGGCTGATGAAGTTCTTCCCGTACGTCTTCAAGAACCTGTTCCGGAAGAAGACGCGCTCCCTGCTGACGCTCGGTTCGATCCTCCTTCCCCTCTTCGTGATCTGCATCCTCGGAACGCTCCTCGCCGCGCTCGAAGCGGACCCGTCGGAAGGCCGCGGGATGTGGCGACTCATCACGCGCCACAAGGTCTCGATCACGAACTGGCTCGTGGACGGCCACACGGCCAAGATCCGCCAGCTCCCCGGCGTCGCCGAGGTCGTCCGGATGCAGTGGTTCGGCGGACAGTACGTCGACCAGTCGGCCTTCAACAACTTCGCGCGCTTCTCGACGCAGGATCCCGAAGCGCTCCTGAGGGTCTTCGACGAGGCGAAGGTCGTCGAGGGCTCGGGCGACGAGTGGGTGAAGGACCGGGCCGGCGTCTTCGTCGGCCGGCTCCTCATGAAGAAATACGGATGGAGGCTCGGGCAGAAGATCACGCTCAAGGGCGACATCTATCCCGTGACCCTCGAGCTGACGATCCGCGCGGTGTTCGAGGGCACGGACGAATCAGGCGTCTACTTCCACCACGCGACCATCGAAGAGGCTCTCCCGCGCGCGAAGGGATTCGTCGGCTGGTTCTGGATCAAGGCCGATTCGCCGCAGTCCGCTGGCCGGCTCCCGAAGCTCGTCGACGACCTCTTCGAGAACAGCTCCTACCCGACGCGCACGGAGACGGAGAAGGAGTTCCAGAACACCTGGGTCTCGATGCTCGGGAACGTCAAGTTTCTCCTGACGTCGATCTCCGTGATCATCGCCGTCGTGATCCTCCTGATCGCCGGAAACACGATGGCGATGGCCGCGCGCGAGCGCGTCACGGAGATCGCGGTCCTGAGGACGCTCGGCTACCCGAAGCACACGATCCTCGGCCTCATTCTCGGCGAGAGCCTCCTCTTGTCGGCCGTCGGAGGCCTCCTTGGGCTCGGCGTCTTCGTCGCCCTCTTCCCGGGCTTCAAGCGTGCCCTCCTCTACTCGCCGATGGCCGGCTTCGCGGCCGGGATGAAGGTCTTCCCCGCCGTCCTGATCGCCGGGTTCGCCGTCACGCTCCTCGTCGGACTCTTCGCGGGTCTCGTCCCCGCCGTCCGTTCCGCCCGGCGTTCGATCACCGACGGCCTGAGGCAGGTCGGCTGATGCGCTTCCTGCCCCTCGTCCTCAAGAACCTTCTTCGCAAGAAGACGCGCTCGGGCCTGACGGTGGGCTCGATTCTCCTGCCTTTCTTCGTGATCTGCCTCCTCGGAACGTTCGTCGCGATGCTCGACGCGGACCCCTCGCAGGGGCGCGGGATGTACCGGATCGCGGTGCGCCACAAGGTCTCCTTCACGAACTTCCTCCCGGCCTCCCACCTCGAGAAGATCCGGCAGCTCCCGGGCGTGAAGGCCGCGATGCCCTTCAACTGGTTCGGCGGCCGGTACGTCGACTTCTCGGCGTTCCACGTCTTCCAGCGCTTCGCGGTCGACCCGGAGGTCTTCTTCGACATCTTCGACGCGTCCGGCGTCGTCGAGGGCTCCGCCGAGGCGTGGAAAACCGACCGTAGCGGCCTCCTCGTCGGGCAGCTCCTCATGAAGAAATACGGCTGGAAGCTCGGACAGCAGATCACGCTCGTCGGGGACATCTGGCCGGGCGTCTACACGTTCACGATCCGGGCCGTGTACCGCGGCAACGACGAGGCTTCCGTCTTCTTCGACCAGAAGGTCATCGACGAGGCCCTCCCCTCGCGCGCGGGCCATTACACGATGATCTGGCTCAAGGCGGTCGACGCGGCCACGACGGGCGACCTCATTCCGCGCATCAACACGCTCTTCGAGAACTCGCCCTGGCCCGTGCGCGCCGAGACCGAGAAGGAATTCCAGAACAACTACATCGCCCTGCTCGGAAACGTGAAGCTCTTCTTTCGCAGCCTGACGGCCGTCATCGCGGCGGTCGTCCTCCTGATCGCCGCGAACACGATGGCGATGGCCGCGCGCGAGCGGGTCACGGAGCTCGCCGTCCTCCGTGCGATCGGCTTCCCGAAGGGGACGATCTTCGGCCTCCTCCTCGGGGAGAGCGCCCTCCTCGCGCTGTTCGGCGCAGCGGCAGGGCTCGGGATCTATCTCGGGCTCTTCCCGCGGCTGCGCGCAATCGTCCTCTACTCCCCGCTCGCAGGCCTCGCGTCCGCCATGCGGATCTATCCGGAGGTTCTCGCCTCCGCATTCGTCGTCACGGTCCTCGTCGGCATCCTCGCGGGCCTCGTGCCCGCGATCCGCTCCGTCCAGCGCCCGATCGCAGACGGTCTCAGGCTCGTCGCGTAGGAGAACCCCGATGCTCGGTATCCCCCTGAAGTACAACGTCCGCAACCTCTTCGTGAGGAAGGTCACGACGACGCTCACGGTCCTCGGGATCGGCCTCGTCGTCGCGGTATTCCTCTGCGTCATGTCGCTCGGCGAGGGGCTCACGCGCGTTTTCACGGCGTCGGGCTCGGAGAGCAATGTGCTCGTCCTGAGGCAGAACTCGCAGTCCGAGCTGCAGTCGGGCATCTCGCGCGACCAGGTGCCGCTCATCCTCACGTTGCCGGGCACCGCGCCGGACGCCGACGGCAAGCCCCTCGCCTCGCCGGAGCTCGTGATCGTCCTGAACCTCGAGAAGGCCGACGGGGGCTCGTCGAACGTCACGATCCGGGGCGTCGGCGAGAAAGGGATGAAGCTCCGGCCGGGCCTCACGCTCGTCGAGGGCCGCTGGTTCACGCCCGGAAAGTCGGAGGTCGTCGTCTCCAAGAGCGTCAGCAAGCGCTTCAAGAACTGCGCGACGGGCCAGACGATCCGCTTCGGCGCCTATCGCTGGACGGTCGTCGGGCTCTTCGACGCGGGCGGCACGGCCCCGGACAGCGAGATCTGGACGGACGTCGAGGGGATGGCGACGGACTTCAAGCGCAACGGTTATTCGTCCATCCTCGCGAAGACCGCCGGCCGCGCCGAACGCGACCGGTTCGTCGCCGGGCTGACGGCGGATCCGCGCCTCGCGCTCGACGGCAAGATCGAGCGGAAGTACTACGACGACCAGACGGCCACGGCCGCGCCGATCAAGTTCCTCGGCTTCTTCGTCGGGATCGTGATGGCGATCGGCGCCTGTTTCGGAGCGATGAACACGATGTACGCGGCCGTCGCGGCGCGCACGCGCGAGATCGCGACGCTCCGCGCGCTCGGGTTCTCACGGAGTTCCGTCCTCGCGTCGTTCGTCTTCGAGTCGCTCTGCCTCGCGCTCCTCGGCGGGATCGTCGGCTGCTTCCTCGGCCTTCTCGCCGTGAAGATCGCGCTCTCGGGCGTCACGGGAACGACGAACTTCGCGACGTTCTCCGAGGTCGTCTTCGCGTTCCGCCTCACGCCCGCGCTTCTCGGCACGGGGATCGTGTTCTCGCTCGTCATGGGCTTTTTCGGCGGCCTGTTCCCGGCCGGCCGGGCGGCGTTCACGAAGATCACGGACGCGCTCCGCCAGGTGGGATGATCCCGGGCGGTGGCCTTCTTCCAGGACCCGCCACGGCTCGGCAACCAGTGGGAGGAGGACCGCGTCGTGCGCGGGTTCCTCGCGAGAAAGCTCCCGGCGGACGCGTTCCGGGCGGCGCAGCCCGACCTCGCGGAGATGGGAGCGCTGGCCGGCGGCCGGCTCCGCGACCTGTTTCTCGCCGAGCCCGACGCGAAGCCCGGCCTCGTGAGCTGGGACGCGTGGGGTCGCCGCGTCGACCGGATCACGCTCACGCCTCTCTGGCGGGAAACGGCGCGCCTCGCCGCCGAGAAGGGCCTCGTCGCGCTCGCCTACGAGAGACCGTTCGGCGGCCTCTCGCGGCTCGTCCAGATGGCGCTCGTCTATCTCATGGAGCCCTCGTCCGGGGTCACGTCGTGCCCTCTCGCCATGACGGACGGCGCCGCGAAGACGCTCGTCCTTTCCCGCAACCGCGCCCTCATCGAGCGCGCGGTCCCGCGTCTGACGAGCCGGGACGCCGAGCATGCCTGGACGTCGGGGCAATGGATGACCGAGCGGACCGGCGGCTCGGACGTGGGCCTCTCGGAGACGGTCGCGCGCCTCACGCCCGAGGGGTTCCGCCTCTTCGGCACGAAGTGGTTCACGTCGGCGACGACGTCCGAGATGGCTCTCACGCTCGCGAGGCCCGAGGGGAACGGACCGGGAGGCTCGGGCCTCGCCGTCTTCTACCTCGAAACGCGCGACGCGAACGGCCTCCCGAACGGGATCGAAATCCATCGCCTCAAGGACAAGCTCGGGACGCGCATGGTCCCGACGGCCGAGATCGCCCTGAACGGAGCGGCTGCAATGCCCGTCAGCGGCCTGGCGAACGGCGTGAAGAACATCGCGCCGATGCTCGCCGTCACGCGCACGTGGAACTCCGTCGCCGCGGCCGCGGGCATGCGGCGGGCCGTTGCGCTCGCACGGGACTACGCGCGCCGTCGGGTCGCCTTCAAGGCTCCGCTCTCGGAAAAGCCGCTCCACCTCGAGACCCTCGCCGACCTGCAGGCGACGTCCGAGGGCGCGTTTCACCTCGCGTTCCGAGCGGCCGAGCTCATGGGGCTCGAGGAGGCGGGTGCGGCCGGAGAGCACGAGATCGCGATCCTCCGCCTGCTCGTGCCGATCGCGAAGCTCACGACGGGCAAACAGGCCGTCGCCGTCGCGAGCGAGGCGCTCGAGGCGTTCGGGGGTGCGGGGTACGTCGAAGACACGGACCTCCCGCGCCTCCTCAGGGATGCGCAGGTGCTCCCGATCTGGGAGGGCACGACGAACGTGCTCTCGCTCGATCTCCTCCGCGCCGGCGCGAAAGCGGGCGGGATCGCTCCCGTCGTGCGCGAGGTCGAGCGCGCCCTCGCGTCCGCCGTGGACCCCCGGCTCGCTCCCGCCGCGGCCCGCG
>JBAUSZ010000011.1:0-7852 GCA_049581965.1 Thermoanaerobaculia bacterium
GGTGCGGGCTGCGCGAGGGCGACGCCGGCGGTGAGGGCGCCCGCGAGGAGCAGGGCCGCGGCGCCGAAGAGCTTCTTCTGGAAGGGTTTGGTCGTCATGTCATCCTCCCGGCGGGCTTTCCGTCCGCCGACAGGGATGAGACGCGCGCCGGGCCGAGGCGTTTACGCCAGGGGCTAGAACCTCTCCCCGGCGAGGACGATGGCACCCGTGGGCTTCGGGCCGCCGCCCTTCGGCTCGACCGAGACGGCGAACTTCACGGGCGCCTCGTTCAGCGGCTCCTGCCGCGAGATCGGGACGACCGCCGCCGCGCCGCTCTTCGCGTCGAACGTCCCCGCCGGCATCGGCTCGTCCCCGACGAAGGCCCACAGCTCGTAGCACTTTTCGAGCGGGAGGGGCGGCAGGCCCGACACCCAGAGGATCCCCTGCTTCGTCCCAGGGTTCCAGAGCAGCTTGGCCCGCGCATCCGGATTTCCCTCGAGGCCCCTGAGAAGCGCGACCTGGACGCTCGCATCCCTCAGCCAGGCGACCTCCTGCGAAACGAAGGCCGCCTGCCGGTCGCGCTCCTTGACCATCGCGTCCAGGCGCCCGACGTTCTCGCGCGTCGCGGCGAGATCGGCGCGCGTCGCGTACCAGAGCGCCCCGAACGCCGCCGCGAGCATGAACGACGCGGCGACGCCGAGCGCCCAGAACATCGTCGTGAGGCCGCGGTCTGGCCCGGCCGAGGCGATCGCACGTGCGGCCCGCTCGACGTGATTCGCTTCCGCGCCCGCCTGGCGGGGAAGGACGGGATCCTCTCTCGTGTCGTCCACGGTCCACGCGCAGCGTGACCGGGCGACGGGCGACTGTCAAGAACGGCCGGCGTGCATTCACCATTTGACGCGGCCGCCCCGTGTCGCTAGCTTGGCCCTCGAGCGCGCCGAGCGCGCCTGGAGCACGCATGACACGAAAGAAGAACGCCGCGACCGGCGGCCAGCCTCCCCTGCCGTTCGACGCAGAGATTCCCCTGCCCGAGGAGGCCCGCCGGCGGTATCTGAATTACGCCCTCTCGGTCATCACGTCGCGCGCCCTGCCCGATGTCCGCGACGGCCTCAAGCCGGTCCAGCGCCGGATCCTCTTCGCGATGTTCCAGAACCTTCACCTGACGCCCGACGCGAAGTTCAAGAAGTCCGCGACGGTCGTCGGCGACGTGATCGGCAAGTACCACCCGCACGGCGACGTCGCGATCTACGATGCGATGGTCCGCATGGCGCAGTCCTTCTCGCTGCGCGCCCCGCTCGTGGACGGACACGGCAACTTCGGCTCTCTCGACGGGGACTCGGCGGCCGCGTACCGGTACACCGAGGCGCGCCTCAAACCGCTTGCGATCGAGCTCCTCTCGGAGATTCGCAGGAAGACCGTCGACTGGCGCCCGAACTTCGACGGCGTGCACTTCGAGCCCATCGTCCTTCCCGCCCGGTTCCCGAATCTCCTCGTGAACGGCGCGACGGGCATCGCGGTCGGCATGGCGACGTCCATCCCGCCGCACAATCCCGTCGAGGTTCTCGACGCGGCGATCGCGGCAGTCGACGATCCGGACGCCGACCCCCTCAAGTCGATCCGGGGTCCGGACTTCCCGACGGGCGGCCTCCTCCTCGGCGGCAAGCGGGAGCTCCGCGCTCTCTACGAGTCCGGCCAGGGAACGCTGAAGCTGCGGGCCGAGTGGGTGGTCGAGGAGGGCCCCCGCGGCGCGCAGACGATCGTCGTCACGTCGATCCCGTACGCGCAGGAGAAGGCGGCTCTCGTTTCGAAGATCGCCGACGTCATCATCGGGCGACGCCTCCCCGTCCTTCTGGACGTGCGCGACGAATCGACCGACGACGTGCGGATCGTTCTCGAGATCAAGCGCGACACGGACCCCGCGCTCGTCATGACCTACCTCTACAAGCACACCCCGCTCGAGACGACCGTGCCCGTGAACCTGACGTGCCTCGTGCCCACGGCGCATCCGGAGGTCTGCGAGCCCGCGCGCCTCTCCCTCCGGACGATGCTGCGCCACTTCCTCGACTTCCGGCTCGAGACCGTGAAACGCCGCTTCACGTTCGATCTCGAGGAGCTCAAGCGCCGCATCCACCTCCTCGAGGGATTCGTCGTCATCTACGACGCCCTCGACGAGGCGATCAAGATCATCCGCAAGTCCGACGGCAAGGCCGACGCCGCCGGAAAGCTCATGAAGCGTTTCTCTCTCGACGAGGAGCAGGTCGAGGCGATTCTCGAGACGAAGCTCTACAAGCTCGCGCGGCTCGAGATCGACGCGATCCGCCTCGAGCTCAAGGAAAAGCTCGCGGAGGCCGCGATCATCGAGGCGATCCTCAAGTCGCCGAAGAAGCTCTGGAACGAGGTGAAGGGCGAGCTCGGCGAGGTCCGCGAAACGCTCGCTGGCGAGAAGCGAAGGACGAAGGTCCAGGCGAGCGTCGACGAGCCGGAATACGCCGCGGAGGCCTTCATCCAGCACGAGGACGCCTTTGCGGTCGTGACCGTCGACGGGTGGCTCAAGCGCCAGCGGGAAATGAAGGACGCCCGCCTGACGCGTCTCCGCGAAGGCGACGAAGTACTCGCCGTGATGCAGGGCTCGACGAAGGAGCTCGGCGTCCTCTTCTCGAACCACGGCGCGGCCTACGTCCTGCGCCTGAACGACGTGCCGCCCTCCACCGGCTACGGGGAGCCCGTCCAGAAGCTCTTCAGGTTCGGGGACGGCGAGCGCGTCGTGGCGGCCCTCTCCCTCGACCCGCGGGTCACGCGGCCGAAGAACGTCACGCTCCTCGCCGTGACGCGGCGGGGGCTCGTCTTCCGCTTCTCGGCGGACCCGTTCCGCGAGGTCACGACGCGGGCCGGCCGGCGCTTCGCCCGGCCCGCCAAGGGCGACGAGGTCGCACACGTTTTCGCGTGCGGCGCGTCGGACCTCGTCGCCCTCGCCTCCGAGAAGGGACGAGCGATCCTCTTCGCGGCGTCCGAGGTGCCGGTCCTCGCGGGGCCGGGCAAGGGCGTCCTCGGCTTCAAGCTCGCGCCGGACGACAGGCTCGTCGGCGCGGCCCTCTTCGGCGAGGACGAGAAGCGCGCGACGCTCACGCTCGTGAACGGGAAGGGCACCGAACACGCGGTGACGAAAAGGTACACACCGGTTTCACGTGGGGGCAAGGGCTTCGAGCTCATCAAGCGCGACCGCCTCGTGAAGATGATTCCGCCCGAGATCGAGCTCCTCTCGTTCGGGTGAGACGGCGTCGCAGAGGGCTAAGATCGAAGAGCACGGGGGTTTTTCATGAAGGTGAATAGGGCACGAGAGGCGACCGTCGCGTCGGGGAGCGCCTCGGGCTGATGGACGTCGTCCTCGCCGAGAAGTACGGATTCTGCGCGGGCGTCCGCGTCGCGGACAAGCTCGTCCGCCTGGCGGCGCAACGCGGGGAGTCCGGCGCGATCCTCGGCCAGGTCGTTCACAACGAGAGCGTCGAGTCCGAAATGGCGGGCCTCGGCTTCCCGACCGTCCACGCCCTCGAGGACGCCCGCGGCCACGCGGGACGGATCGTCTTCTCGGCGCACGGCGTTGCCCCGTCGGTGCGGGCCCGCGCCGCGGAGATCGGCCTCGCGGCCATCGACACGACGTGCAAGTTCGTGACGGACATCCACAAGGAGATCGCCCGCTCGCTCGCCGAGGGTGCGTTCCTCGCGATCCTCGGCCAGGCGGACCACCGCGAGGTCGTCGGCTACACGAAGGACCTCGACCCGGCCCGGTATCGCGTGTTCTACAAGCTCGAGGACGTGAAGGCGTTCGACTGGTCGCGCGTCTCCACGGTCAAGATTGTCTTCCAGACGACGATCAACTCGGAGACGTTCGCCGAGCACGTGGCCGAGATCCGCCGGCGCGTCGCCGACACGCGGACCGCGGACACGATCTGCTACGCGACGAAGGAGAACCAGGACGCGCTTCGGGTCCTCTGTGACGACCCGACGATCGACGCGATCGTCGTGATCGGCGGCAAGCACAGCAAGAATACGAAGGAGCTCGCCCACATCGCCGCGGAGAAGAAGCCGACGCTCCTGATCGGCACCGCCGCCGAGCTCGACCCCGCGAAGCTCGCGGGGGCGAAGAAGGTCGGCGTCTCGGCCGGCGCCTCGACGCCGGATTACGACGTCGAGGCGGTGGTCGCGAAACTCAGGGCTCTCTGAGCCGGCTCTTCCGGGCGAATTCCTAGCGCGGACGCGGGTGCGGCTGGTCTTCGGGATCCGATCGCGGCGTCGCGACGGGTGTCCGCGCGGGCCGCGGCGTCGGGGTCGGCGTCGGGACGACGGTCGGCGTCGCGGTCGGGGGAGCGAGCGTGGGTGTCGCGGTCGGAGGTGCGAACGTAGGGGTCGCCGTCGGCGGAGCGGGCGTCGGCGTCGCCGTCGGAGGCACGCGCGTCGGCGTGGCCGTCGGGACCGGCGACGCGCTAGGCGTCTGGCGCGGCGTGGGGGTGGGCGCGGGCGGTGCGCCCTGGCCGGACGGCCCGTTGTGGCAGGTGTAGCAGCCGACGAGATCTCCGGCTGCGAGCTTCACGGTGCCGCGCTCGGTGCTGAGGCTCCGGGCCGCGAACGCGCGCGAGAGGACAGTTCCGCGGTAGTCCGTGCCGTGGCACGCCTGGCAGGCCGCGCGGTTCGAGCCCGCGATGTCCGAGTGCCGGCTCACCCAACTCGAGCCGACGGCGTGCATGCCGTGGGGGCCGCCGTTCCACGTGGACGGGATCGTCGCGTTGTGACAGGTGGAGCACTCGGCGATCGGCCCCGCGTGGCCCTGGAGCGCGATGCTCTGGAGGTTGTCGTTCGTGTCGGCCGAGGGGAACTCGGCGTGTGTCGAGCCGTGGCACGCGGAGCACTGCAGGCCGCCGTGTCCCGTCGAGAAGCGATAGAGGGAGAGGCCGGCGCCGGGCGTGTCGGCGTTCGTCGCGAAGACCGTGCTCGCCGGGACGCGCGGCGCGCCCGACGCGTCGAACACGGACGTGTACCGGATCTGGCCGCTGTTCGCGGTCGCCGTCCCCGTGTGGCACTGCTGGCAGGAGGGCTCCTGGAGCCACCCCGTGCGGTTTGCGGCGCCGACCGCGCTCATCGAGCCGTGGCAACTCTGGCACTGCATGAGCATCGAGCCATCGGCTGCGGTTGCGGCGCCCATCGCGCCGCGCAGGCACTTTGTGACGGCGCCCGGGTGGCAGCGATAGCAGGACGAGCGGTTCGCGACCGCGTCGAGCTCGAGGTTGTTCGTTGGGTCGATGACGCGCGCGTGGCGCGAGTGGACGGCCTGCGTGAGCGGCTCGATCCCGGCGCGGCCGCTCCCGGCGAGGGCCTCGGAGAGGTGGCACGTGGCGCAGAGGACGGCATGGCCGGACGCTGCGGTCGCCTCGAGACCGGCCGTGGCGTAGCCGTTCGCCGCGAGAGCCGCGACGTACGCCGCGTCCGTGCGGTTCAGGTCGTCATGGAGGCGGAGGATGTTGCGGCGGTAATCCCGCTGAGGATCCGCGTCGAAGACCCAGCCTGCGTACGGGCGGGCCGCGAGGCCCGACGCCGAGGAGTGGCACGCGCTGCAGTCCATCTCGTCGGAGACCGGGAGGACGATGTTTGTCGAGGCGAGAAGCGCGCCCGCGGGGCTCTTAGCTGTCACCTTCATGAGTGGGTAAAAGTTCTTCCTCCCCGCGTCGTCGTAAGGCGTGATCGGGATCCCTTCCGCGATCCACCACTGGAGCGCCGGGTCCCAGCCCATCGGCTGTGCGGCGTTCGCTGCCCCGGGCATCTTCTTCCCGAGGAGGCCCGTGTCCAGGGCGGGGGATGCCTTGAAGAGGCTCTGGACGTTGCTCCAGAAGTTCGTCTTCCCGATCGAGGTCTGGTTGATCGAGCCGGTCGGGTCGGCGATCGCCTCGTACGTGAGGGAGGCCAGAGAGGGATCCGTCACGCGGTGGCCGGACGCGTCGACGACCTGCGCCTGGATCGTGTTGTACGGCGGCAGGATCGCGAAGACGCTGAAGTCCGCGTCCATGCAGTGCATCCCGAGGTTGTTCCAAGCCACGACCGTCCAGCCCGTCGGGCCCGCGGCCCCGCCCGGCCGGAGAGCGAGGAGGAGCCCGGCCGCCGCACCGAGGAGGAGCATTGAATACTTTTTAGTCATATAGTCTCCTTTTCGATGTGGCACGGCCGGTACCCGTTGTCGTGGAGAGCCGGCAGGACTCGAGGGGAGTGCAGGCCCCCCCGTTTGCCTAACGTTGAGATGAAGTCTCGCTGATGCAACTGCACTAGAGGGCGATTTCGAGCGTCGCGCGGGCAGATAATTCTTCCCGATGGAGACCCCGATGATTCCCGCGCTCGAGCCTCAGGAAGGCCTCGGCTTCGGGCCGCTCGAGACGGTGTTCGAGGCGCTCGGCCGCGCGCTCATCGTCCTCGACACGGATTTCCGGATCATCCGCGCGAGCCACACGCTCGACGAGATCGCGGGCAAGGGGATCGTCGAATCCGCGATCGGCAAGCCCATCGAGGAGCTCGTCGGCGCAAAGCTCTTCGGCCCGGCGGACACGCTCCGCGAGGCGCTGACGAGCGGCCGGCGCGAGGAGGGGCGGCGGGCCGTTCTCCGCTGCGGCGAACGGAGCGCCCGCCTCGTCTCGCTCACGGCGGCCATCGTCCCGCTCCACGTCTCGAACCACTGCGACCCGCGGGCGCGCTACCTCGTCGTCGTCCGCCCGGCCGAGGACGAGGACTCGCTCCTCCAGAGCATGATCGCGTCGCACGGCCTCGTCGCGCGGTCGCCCGCGATGCTCAAGATCGTCCACCTCGTCGAGTCGCTCCACCGGAGCAACGCGACCGTCCTCATCACGGGGGAGAGCGGCACGGGCAAGGAAGTGATCGCGCGCGCGCTCCACTCGAGCTCGCTCCAGAGCTCGGGGCCGTTCGTCGCCGTGAACTGCGGGGCCCTTCCCGCGGATCTTCTCGAGAGCGAGCTCTTCGGGCACGTGAAGGGCGCCTTCACGGGCGCGGTCCGCGACCGCGTCGGCCGCTTCGATCTCGCGCGCGGCGGGACGATCTTTCTCGACGAGGTCGGCGACATCCCGCTGCACCTTCAGGTCAAGCTCCTGCGCGTCCTGCAGGAACGGCAGTTCGAACGCGTCGGGGAGAGCCGGACGCGGCCGATGGAGGCGCGGATCATCGCGGCGACGAACCAGGACCTCCACGGCGCGATCCAGGCGGGCCGTTTCCGGGACGACCTCTACTACCGGCTGCGCGTCGTGCCGATCCACATCCCGCCGCTCCGCGAGCGGCCCGAGGACGTCGCCCTCATCGCCCAGCACCAGCTCGCCCACATCGGCGGGCGGGCGGGTCGCGCGCTCCTGCTTTCGCCCGACACGCTCGAGGCGCTCAAGACCTACCCGTGGCCCGGAAACGTGCGCGAGCTCGAGAACGCGCTCGAGTACGCGGTGGCTCTTTGCACGGGCCAGACGATCCAGATCGAGGACCTGCCCGAGGAGATCCGCTCCGGCGGGAACGTGGCCGAAGCGCCGCGCCCGGCGGCCCCTCTTTCAGCGTCGGCGCGGGCGGCGGACGCCGCCGTCGATCCCGAGCGCGCGCAGATCGTCGAGGCCCTCGAAAGCGCTCACTGGAACCGCCAGAAGGCGGCCGAGGCCCTCCGCCTCTCCCGCTCGACGCTCTGGAGGCGGATGCGCGACCTGGGCATCGAGTGAGCTCGCGGCGCGACTTCCTCGGAACGCTCTGGACCTGGACGGGCGCCGCGCTTGCCGGCGCCACGGGTTTTACGTTCTTCCGGGCGTTGCGGTCGGCCGCGCCGCCGGTCCGCGAGATCGCGCTGGAC
>JBAUSZ010000012.1:0-14522 GCA_049581965.1 Thermoanaerobaculia bacterium
GGTTCGGGTCCTTCGGGTCGAGCCCTGCCTTGCGCAGACGCTCGGCCGCCGCCGGCGAAACCGCGGCTCCCGCGGGCATCGCGAGCGCCGCCGCGGGCGGGGGTGTCGAAGCCTGCGGTTTCTTCGCTGTCGTGACGGGGGCCGCGAACGCATTCATGTCAAGCGATGCGAGGATGGCTGGCAGCGCGCATCGAAGGGAGATTCTCGTCAGGCGTTGGGGCACGCGGCTCATGGGACCTCCTCCTTCGTCGCCCGCCAAGATAGGCCTGAGAACGTGTCTCCTTCAAGGCTTCTGCCTGGTCCCCGAGCGTCATCGTGTGGCCGCAGGGCGACAAATGCGAGACTCCCGCCATGCGCAAGCGCCCTCTCTTCGCGTTAACACTCTTCCTGCCGTCCTTCCTCGGCTCCCCCGCGCTCGCCCAGGGTCGGCCCGATCCCACCGCCCTGATCGCCGCCCAGAAGGAGGCCATGAAGGCCTTCGCGGCGATGGACGGCGTCTGGAGGGGCCCCGCGTGGACCTTGCTGCCGTCCGGCGAGAAGCACACGATCACACAAACCGAGCGCATCGGCCCCTTCCTCGACGGCTCCGTGAAGGTCATCGAGGGCAGGGGCTACGAGGCCGATGGGCGCGTCTCGTTCAACGCCTTCGGCACGATCTCCTTCAGCCCGGCGACGAGCGCCTACACGTTTCACTCCTACGCGATGGGCAACGTCGGCGACTTTACGATCAAGCCGACGCCCGACGGGTACACGTGGGAAATTCCCGCCGGTCCCACGACGATCCGGTACACGGCCGTCATCAAGGACGGCACGCTCAGAGAAGTCGGCGACCGCCTCGCGCCGGGGAAGGACCCTGTCCGCTTCTTCGAGATGACCCTCACGCACATCGGTGACACGACGTGGCCCGCGGGCGGTGCGGTTCCGCCCAAATGAAAACACGCTCCACGCCCCCGGACCGCGCCGGCCGCTCATGACGACCGCTCGCCGCGACTTTCTGCGCTTCCTCGCCGCGAGCCCGCTCCTCGCCGGTTTCGGCGCGCTCAGCGCCCTGGACGCTCTCGCCGACGGCGGCGACGGGCTCGTCGACTCCGCGGCGAAAGCCCTCGACGTCTTCGAGCTCGAGGCGGTCGCGAAAAGAAATCTTCCACCCGCCCACTGGGGCTACATGGCGACCGGCGTGGACGGCGACGCCACCGTGCGCGCCAACAGCGAGGGCTTCGCGAACCTCGCGCTGCGCATCCGCCGCCTCACGGGCGCGCACTTACCCGACATGTCCGTGCCGCTCTTCGGCACGACGTGGGAGACGCCCATTGTCCTCTCGCCGGTGTCGAGCCAGCACGCGTTCCACGACGACGGCGAGATCGCCACCGCGCGCGCGGCCCGCGCGAAGAGGCACCTCCAGATCCTCTCCACCCTCTCGTCCACGGGCGTCGAGGACGTCGCTGCGGCTCGCGGCGCGCCCGTGTGGTACCAGCTCTATCCCACCGACCAGTGGTCCGTCGCGCAGGGGCTCATGAAGCGCGCCGAGGCCGCCGGATGCCCCGCGCTCGTCTTGACGGTGGATCTGCAGGCCGGGTCCAACCGCGAGACGGTCGTGCGCGGGCGGCGCGCCGACACGCGCGACTGCTCCTCCTGCCACGCGGCCGATCCGTTCGACATCATCGGCGCGCTCCCGCGCCGGGCGATGTTCAGAGGCCTCGACGTTTCGAAGGTCACGTGGATCTTCCCTCCGGACGCGACGTGGGACTACCTCGCGAAGATCCGCGCCGCCTGGCCAAGGAGACTCGTCGTCAAGGGCATCGTGACCCGCGAGGACGCCGAGCTCTGCATCCGTCACGGCGCCGACGGGATCATCGTTTCGAACCACGGCGGCCGGGCCGAGGAGAGCCTTCGCCCGACGATCGACAGCCTCGTCGAGGTCGCCGATGCCGTGAAGGGCCGGATCCCGATCCTGTTCGACGGGGGCATTCGCCGCGGGACCGACATCTTCAAGGCTCTTGCACTCGGCGCAACCGCCGTCGGCATCGGCCGACCGCAGGTGTGGGGCCTCGCGGCGTTCGGACAGGCCGGCGTCGAGGCCGCGCTCACGATTCTCCGCCGCGAGCTCGAGCTCGTCATGAAGCAGGCCGGCACGACCAGCCTTGCGAGGATCGACCGGTCGTACGTCGTCGACCGAAGGCGGGGCTGACCCGCCTCCCGACCCCGCCCCTTCGCCTCAGCCTACGGCGACGCGATCGCCTTGAGGATGTTGACGACCATCCCGGGGAGGCGTCCCGGATTGCTCTCGATGGACGCGAGAACCTCGCCGATCGTCGCGGCGCCCTCGAGCTCGGCCCACTTCGCGACGTCCTGCGCGCTCCGGCTGAGGTAGGCCATGCTCCACGAGGCGAAGGCGCGCTCCTCGACCTCCTGCTCGTAGAACACCTTTACGCCGTGGTGCCTCGGATCGGCCGTGATCTTCTCCATCAGGTCGAGGACGTCGTCCTTTTCGCCCTCCAGGATCTGCAGGAACGCGCCCTCGACGAAGACGAGCACCCCCGTGATGCCGTGCGCCTTGTTGCGGAAACGTGATTCCACGAGCATCCCCTCGAGATCGGCCTCGGCGAGGCCCGGCGCCGCTTCGGAGGAATAGATCAGGCGAAAGGGCATGGGCGGCCTCCCTGCAAAGCCTGAGTCTATGACCCCCGGGGCGAGCGCGCCGGGCGGGGATGGGACGAGGATAGAGTGGACGGGGAACCCGCCCATGGCCGACACCGCGCCCGAGGTCCGGATCGCCTCCGCGGCCGAGATGCCGCGGCTTCTCCCCGCGCTCACGGTTCTCCTGCGCGACGCGGTGGACGGCGGCGCATCGCTCGGGTTTCTCCCGCCGCTCGACGTCGCCGAGGCGGGGACGTACTGGCGTGGCGTCGAAGCGAAGGTCCGCGCCGGCGGCCGCGTCCTTCTCATCGCCCGCGCCGGCACCCGCGTCGTCGGTTGCGTTCAGCTCGTCCTCGCGACGCGCGCGAACGCACACCATCGGGCCGAGGTCCAGAAGCTCTGCGTCCTGACGTCCGAGAGGGGAAAGGGTATCGGCGGCGCGCTCATGGAGGTCGCGCACGCCGCGGCGCTCGCGCGCGGCCGCACCCTCCTCACGCTCGACACGCGGAGGGGCGATCCCGCCGAGGCCCTCTACCGCCGCCTCGGCTACACGGAGCTCGGCGTCGTCCCCGCCTTCACACGCGACCGCAACGGCACGTTCCACGACACGGTCTTCTTCTACAAGCACCTCGCATAGCGTCGGTCCGGCGCTAAGCTCCCGACCCGATCTGGGAAGCACGGGCGACTCGGCGCCGACCTGTCGACGATCGCAAGGCGTTGAGCGCGCCGCCTCAGTTCACCGTCTCGTCGCGAGGCGGCTCCGCTTCCGAGTCGGTCGCCAGAATGATCCCGGCCTGTTCCTCCAGCTCCACCCGCCTCCGCCGCTTCCGGACGGCCGCGACGATCGCGAGGATCGAGATCGCGCACCACAGCGCTGCCGTGCTCGTGAGGATCGGGATCCAGCGCCTCAGCGTCGCCTGGCGCTCGAAGAACGTCTCGCCGATCTCGATCAGATTCGCGCCCGTTGCTCCGCGAATCGCCTCCTCGAAGGTGTCTCCCTGCGCGACGCGCGCGAGGACGATGCGCGGCACGGCCGGCCCGTAGCGCTCGAGGAGGTCCTGCACGAGCGTTCCCGCCAGCGCGTAGCCGTGCTCGACCTGCCGCCGGTCCCCCCGGAAGAGGTCGTCGAGCTTCCAGAGCGGGACGCGCGGGCCCGAGAGGAGCCCGAGCGCCAGCTCCGTCTGGTCGCGGAGCCGCCACGAGCGCGCCGCGAGCATCGCGAGCCCCTCGTCGAACCAACGCGGCAGCGGCCGTCCGCGGCTCGCGCGGTGGATGAGGACGTGCGCGACCTCGTGCGCGAGGACCTCCTCGAGGCCGCCGTCCGGATACGACGGCGTCCTCTCGGGCAGGATGACGACGGCGCTGCCGGCGTCGGACGTCACGCCGTCCGTGTACCCCGTCACCCACGCAGGCGCCTTGCGAGCGAGCGGCGACGCCTCCGGCGCGAGGACGACGCGGATGTCCGGCCCAGGCGCGTCCACGCCCACGAACTCCATCACGCCCGAGACCCACGGTCGCGGCCCGGCGGCGAGGCGGTTCGCGGAGGGCGGGAGATCCGGCTGCGGATCGAAGACGAGACGCGTCGGCTCGACTGCCGCGAGCGACGACGAGGCCAGGGCGAAGACGAGGAAGAGGCGCTTCCGGATGACGGCTAGGGTACCGCCGGCGCCGGAGTCTTCTTCCTCAGGATCGCCGCCGACACCAGCGTGACGACCAGGCCCACCGGAAGCACCTCCAGGTACGTCATGCCGGCGTTGAGCAGGGGGTCCTTGTACCAGATCTTGAACTTCGCCATCTCCTGCGTCGTCTTCACGATCGCCGCCTCGGTCGCGCCTCTCGCGCGCATCTTCTGGAGCGTGAGCGCCGCGTACTTGTCCGCGAAATCCGGCAGGAAGTTGAAGTAGACGATTTCCCACGTGGCCACGTAGACGGTGCACGCGATCAGGGTCACGAGAATGCCGACATGGAAGGCCTTGCCGAACGTGATCGCGCCTCCGCCCACGTTCTCGCGGTAGGACCGGATGCCGAAGAACACGAGGACGAACGCCAGCACCATGACGGTGTAGCCGACGATCTCCGCGTGGTCGAAATTCATCGTTCCATTGAGGTAAAGCGGCATCGTGGCGATCACCACCGCGAGGACCCCGCCCGAGATCAGGCCGAACGTCCAAACGATCTTCTTCATGTTCCTTCCTTTCGAACCCAACCTAGGCCGCGCCGGCGTTCTTGTCGTCATCCCTTCGGGTGATTTCGCACCCCGGGCGCGCGAATCATTCTTTCGTTGACCCGGTTTTCACGGGATCAGCCCACGCCGCCGGCCTTCCTGGACCGCCTGCGTCCGCCGGACGACGCCCAGCTTCTCGAAGACGCGGGCCGAGTGCGTCTTGACCGTGTTCTCCGAGACGAAGAGCCGCTCGCCGATCTCCCGGTTGCTGAGCCCTTCGGCGATGAGCCCGAGGATCTCGTGCTCCCGCGGCGTCAGGCCCGTCTCACGCAGCGCGTCCGTGTTCAGGACGAACGGGCCGCCTTCGCGCACACCGACCTCCTTCACGACGACGAGTGTCTTCGCCCGCGTCCACCTCAGGCCGACGTACGCTCCAACCGCCGTGAAGGTCAGCGCGACGAGGCCGCCGTAGACCTCTCCCGGAAACGCGCGCACGAAGTGCTGGTACTCGATGAGTCTGAGGGCCGCGATGAGGACGCCGCCGACGGCGCCGATGAGCAGGACGCGCTTCACGCCGCGCATTCTGCCAAGCCGCGGCGTCACGGCCGCGACGACGCGCACTCCCGTCGCGACGCGCAAGTAGCGCCGACGACCCTCCGCGACCGCCTCCGGAGGATCTGCCTCTCCTCCTGGCGCTCCTAGGGCTTCTTCGGCGCCGGCTTCAGCCGCGCCGCGTACGCGGCCGCCTGCGTGGGCTTGCCCCACGCCGTGTAGAGATCGGCGAGCGCCCTGATCGTCCTCTGCGGCGCCGCGTTGCCTTCTCCGAACGCCTTCACTTGGATGTCCACCGCGCGCCTGAACGCGGCTTCGGACTCCGGGAACTTCCCGAGCTTGCGGTACGCCTGGCCGAGGCCCGCGAGAGTCGTGCCGACGTCGGGATGCTCGGGGCCGAGTTTCTTCGAGAGGCGCTCGATCGCCTCGCGGTAGTTCGTCGCCGACGCCTCGTCGTTCCCTGCCCGCAGGTAGACGGTCCCGACGTTCGCGAGAGTCCGCGCCACGGGCTCCGAATCGTCGCCCAGCGCCTTGCGGCGCATCGCGAGAACGACTTCGAGGTTCTTCGCGGTCTTGTCCAGCTGGCCGCCGCGGAAGTAGACGTTCCCGAGGTTCTCGCGCGCGGACGCGACCTCCGGGTGATCCGGCCCGAGGAGCGCGATGTCCATGTCGATCACGTCGAGGTACGAGTGCTCGGCGCCGGCGAGATCGCCGGTGTACATCTGGCCGAGGGCGTAATCGCTCAGAGCCTGCGCGACCTCCGGGTGCCTGTCCCCCAACCTCTTCCTGGAGAGTGCCAGCCGCTCGCGGGCAAGGGCGAGCAGCTTCGGGTAGTCCTCCTCGGCGACGGCGACTCCGACGAGGATGAGGAGGGCGTCGCTCTCGACCTTCATGGCCCGGGACGTTCGGGCCGCGCCAGGCGCGCGCGCGATCCGGAGCATCTCCTCGGCCGTCGCCTTCGCCTCCTTGACCTTCCCCTCTCCGCCGAGCGCCGTCCCGAGGTCGTTCAGCGCCGCGGCGGCCTCGACGCTTCCGGCGCCGTGGAGAGCGCGCTCGACGTCGACCTCCTCCCGGGCGTACTTCCCGGCCTCGCCGTACTTTTTCCAGAGCGCGTACATCCCGGAGAGCGCGGAGAGCGACTCCGCGGCCTGCGCGCTTTTCGCGCCCGCCGCCTTCACGCGCTGGTCGAGCGACGTCTTCAGCGCCGCCTCGGCCTCCGGGAACTCCGCGAGGTTCGAGAACGTCGTCCCGATCGTCTGGAGGACCGAGGCCTCGACGAGAGGCTGGTTCACGAAGGAAGTCCGCGCCTTCCCCTGCGCCTGGTGCAGCGCGTCCAGCAGCGACACGTTCCGCGAGCCCTTCGACCAGGGGTCGGCCGCGCCGAGCGCATCGAGCAGAAACGTGTTGATTGCGCTCGCCTTCGCGGCCTCGGCCGCCGCCCGGTCGCGCTCCCGGCGCACGCGCTGCGCCTGCACGCCCATCGTCACCGCAAGCGCCACGAGAAGGGCCGCGATCGCGCCCGCCGCCGCGACGCTTCCCTTGTGCCGCGACGCCAGCTTCCTCAGCTGGTACATCGTGCTCGGCGGGTGGGCGAGGATCGGCCGCAGCGCCAGGTAGCGCCCCACGTCGTCCGAGAGGTCCGCGGCGTTCTGATAGCGGCGGTCGGGCTCTTTCTCGAGGGCCTTCGCCGCGATCGTCTGCAGGTCCGCGTCGATGGGGACTCCGCCGAGCGTCGTCTTGAGTGGGCGCGGCGGTTCCTCGCAGATCGTGCGGATCGCCTGCACGACCGAGGTCTTCGCCGTGTCGTACGGCTGGCGGCCCGCCAGGATCTCGTAGAGCAGGACGCCGAGCGAGTAGACGTCGGTTCTGAGGTCGATTTCCCGGCTGTCCCCGCGCGCCTGCTCGGGGCTCATGTACGGGAGCGTCCCCTTGATCATCCCGATCTCGCTCAGCACGGTCGCAGCGGCGACGTCCGTATCCGTGATGCGCGCGAGACCGAAGTCGAGGATCTTCACCTGGCCCTCTTCCGTCACGACGAGGTTCGAGGGCTTGAGGTCCCGGTGGATGACGCCGCGCTGATGGGCGTAATTCACCGCCTTGCAGATCGTGTCGAAGAGCCTCAGCCGCTCGCGCAGTTCGTCACTCGTCGGTCGTTCGCCTCCGAGACGGTCCCTCACGAACTGGCTCAGCGTCTTTCCCGCGACCAGCTCCATCGTGAAGAAGTGCTGGCCGTCCTCGGTGCGCCCCGCCTCGTAGATCGCCGCGATGTGCGGGTGCGCGAGGCGTGCGAGCGTCTCGGTCTCGCGGCGGAACATCCTGAGGTACGCCTCGTCGACGAACTGCCCGCCGCGGACGACTTTCAGCGCAACGCGCCGGCGCGGGCTCCTCTGCTCGGCCTCGTAGACGATCCCCATCCCGCCCTCGCCGAGCTTGCCGAGGATCCGGAAGCCGCCGATCTCGCCGGGCAGCTTTTCCGGCGCAACGGACGCGCGCCTCCCGCCGGCGTCCAGCGTCGGTGCTCCGGTGACAGGGTCGTCCTCAGGCGTGATTTCGCTCAAGAAACCGCGGCGAAGTGTACAGAGAATTCCGTCCCATGAACGTCCTCGACCGCCGGCGGCTGCCACACGCCCCCGGCATGATCAGTGTGAATCATGGCGGCCGGCCTCCGGCGGACACAGGGGTCTAAGGAGGGGGAGCCATGCCCATGATCCTCGGGATCGGCACCGACCTTCTCGACGTCGCCCGCATGGCGAGGGAGCTGGAGAAGGACGGGGCCGGGTTCCGGGACACGGTCTTCACGCCGTCCGAGATCGCGTATTGCGAGGCGAAGCGGTACCCGGCGCGACATTTCGCGGCCCGCTTTGCGGCCAAGGAGGCACTCTTCAAGGCCCTCGGGGGCTCGGCGTCGGGCGACTTCTGGCACGAGGTCGAGATCGCGCGCGCGGACGACGCGACGCCGCGCCTCTTGCTCCACGGCCGCATGAAAGAGGCGGCCCACCGCCTCGGCGTGACGGACGTCCTCCTTTCTCTCTCGCACTCCGACAGCCTCGCGACGGCAAGCGTCGTTCTTCAGGGGTGATCGCATGACCGTCACTCAAACCGTCCCGCAGAAGGAGCTCCACAACATCGGCTCGTACGCGGAACGGCTCGAAGGCTTCGACTGGGCGATGGCCGGAAAGGAGATGGGCTGGCGCCAGGGCGACCCCGTCAACATCGGCTGGCATCTCGCCGACCGGATCTGCCGGCTCGGCCTCGGGAGAAAGCCGGCGCTCCTCTGGGAGGGGTCCGACGGGCGCGAGCGGACGTACACGTTCGACGACCTGCGTCTCCTCTCGAACGCCGTCGCGGCCGCGCTCTCACGCCTCGGCCTCGGGCCGTCCGAGCGAATCTGCCTCTTCCTCGACCGCGTGCCGGAGCTCTACATCGCCTTCATCGGGATCCTCAAGCTGGGAGCGGTCGTGCAGCCTCTCTTCTCGGCGTTCGGCGAGGAGTCGCTCCAAACGCGTCTTCTCGACGCGGGCACGGCGGCCGTCCTCACGCAGAAAAAGTACCTGCCCAAGATCAGGCGGATCCGCGACAAGCTCCCGGCCCTCCGCACGGTCGTCGTCGTGGACGCCGGTGGATTCGCACTCAAGGACGGCGAGATCGCACTCGACCTCGACTCCGAACCGCGCCTCGACGAGTTCCCCGTCTTCCCCGCAACGGCCGAGACGGCGTCGGTCCTCCACTACACCTCCGGCACGACCGGGCAGCCCAAGGGCGCACAGCACGTCCACGCCTCGCTCGTCGCGCAGTACCTCACGGCGAAGTGGGTCCTCGACCTGAAGAGGGACGACGTCTACTGGTGCAACGCGGACCCCGGCTGGGTGACCGGGACGTCGTACGGGATCATCGGCCCCTGGTCGAACGGCATCACGCAGGCCGTCCTCGACTCCGGCTTCGGCGCCGACCGCTGGTACCGCTTCATCGAGAAGCGGCGGGTCAGCGTCTGGTACTCCGCCCCCACGGCCATCCGCCTCCTCATGCGCGAGGGGACACGGGCGGCGATGCGCCACGACCTCTCCTCGCTGCGGCACCTCGCCAGCGTCGGCGAGCCGCTCAACCCCGAGGCCGTCCACTGGGGTCGCGAGGCGTTCGGCCTTCCCTTCCACGACACATACTGGCAGACCGAGACGGGCTGCATCGTCATCTCCAACTACCCAGGGATGCCCGTGAAGCCGGGCTCGATGGGCAAGCCCTTCCCGGGCATCACGGCGGCCGTCCTCGACCCGGCCACGCTCGAGCCGCACACGGCGCCCGGGCGCGTCGGCGTCATCGGCCTCCGCCCCGGGTGGCCCTCGATGATCCGCGGCTACTGGAACAATCCCGCCGGCTACGCGAAGAAGTTCGTGAACGGCTGGTACCTCACGGGTGACCGCGCTACCGTGGACGCCGACGGCTACTTCTGGTTCGTGGGCCGCGACGACGACGTCATCAACACGGGAGGGCACCTCGTCGGCCCGTTCGAGATCGAGTCGGCGCTCCTCGAGCACCCGGCCGTCGCCGAGTCGGCCGCGGTCGCCAAGCCCGACCCCGTGAACATGGAGGTCGTCAAGGCGTTCGTCGCGCTCAAGCCCGGCTTCACGCCCGGAGACGATCTCGAGCTCGAGATCATGAACTTCGTCCGCAAGCGCCTCTCTCCTCTCGCGATGCCGCAGGAGATCGCCTTCGTGGCGTCGCTCCCGCGCACGCGGAGCGGCAAGATCCTCCGCCGGGTCCTCCGCGCGCCGGAGTGGGGCGAGAGCGTCGGCGACCTTTCGACCCTCATGGAGGACTGAATGGACGACCTCAAGAAGACCATCCTCGATTACGTCCGCCGCGAGTATCTCGAGGAGGGGGACGACCGCGAGTTGAGGAGCGACACGCCGCTCATCACGGGCGGCATCGTCGACTCCTTCTCCATGGTCTCCCTCAAGCGCTTCCTCGAGAAGAAGTACGCCGTGAAGATCCCCGACGCCGACGCGACCCCCGCAGCCTTCGACACCGTCGACAAGATCGCTTTTCTCGTCGAGCGGTTCTCCGGCGTGAAGGTTTGACATGACGACCGAGACTCTCCACGCCACGTTCCGCGACGTCCTCGGCGCCGAGATTGAGTCCCTGAGAGCCGCCGGCCTCTACAAGGAGGAGCGGGTCATCCACGCGCCCCAGGGAACCGAGATCGAGGTCGAGTTTCCCGCCGGGTCCGGGCCCCGGAAGGTCCTGAACCTCTGCGCCAACAACTACCTCGGCCTCTCCTCGCACCCCGAGGTCCTCGCCGCCGCGCACGTCGGGCTCGACTCCCGGGGTTACGGAATGTCGTCGGTGCGCTTCATCTGCGGAACGCAGGACATTCACCGAGAGCTCGAGAACCGCCTGACCGCGTTTCTCGGGACGGAGGACACGATCCTCTTCTCGTCCTGCCTCGACGCGAACGCGGGCGTCTTCGAGGCGATTCTCTCGGACAAGGACGTCATGATCGCCGACCGACTCGTCCACGCCTCCATCGTGGATGGGATGCGCCTCTGCAAGGCGGCTCAGGACACCTACAAACACTCCGACATGGGACATCTCGAGGAGAAGCTCGTCGAGCACGAAGACAAGCGCTTCCGACTCGTGATCACGGACGGCGTTTTCTCGATGGACGGCGACCTCGCGAAGCTGGACGAGATCGTCGCCCTCTGCGAGAAGCACGACGCGATGGTCTTCGTGGACGACTCGCACGCCTCCGGCTTCATCGGCAAGACGGGCCGTGGCACGCCCGAGCGCTTCGGCGTCCTCGGGAAGATCGACATCCTCACGACGACGTTCGGCAAGGCGCTCGGCGGGGCCTCGGGGGGCTGCGTGAGCGGTCGCCGGGAGATCGTCGAGATGTGCCGCCAGAGGGCGCGGCCGTACCTCTTCTCCAACACGCTCGCCTCGGTGATCGCGGCCGGAACGCTCAAGGTGCTCGACCTCGTCTCGGCTTCGACCGACCGGCGCGACCGGCTCGAGCAGAACGCGCGGACCTGGAGGGGCCTCCTCACGGAGGCCGGCTTCGACATCAAGGCTGGCGAGAGCCCGATCGTCCCCGTCATGCTCTACAACGCGAAGCTTGCGCAAGACGTCGCGCGCGACCTCTTCGCGGAAGGCATCTACGTCGTCGGCTTCTTCTTCCCCGTCGTCGCCAAGGGCCAGGCCCGCATCCGGACCCAGCTCTCTGCCGCGCACACGACGGCACAGCTCGACAGGGCGATCGAAGCATTCCGCAAGGTGGGAAAAAAGCACGACATCCTCGGCAAGTCCAGGAACGAGATCGTGGAGCGATACGGCCTCTAGGCAGAGACCGGAGGAGGGCGCCATGCTCACCCGAAGGATCCTCGAGGTCCCGATTCCGGAAAACGCGAAGCTCGACGGCCTCGACCTCGAGCTTCTGAAAGCGACGTTCCAGGCGCTGGCCGCCCTGAGGGGAGAGAGGGACCGGCGGTGGGAGCTGACCCTCAAGCAGCTCGAGGACGACGGCTGGAAGGTCAAATGGGGCCTCACCTGGCGTGCCGAGGCCAAGCGGGGCGAGGACTACGAAGAGGCGACGGGAACCACGCTCGACGAGGCGCTCTCCGGCGTCGCCCAGCTCGCGCGCGCCGACATGGTCGGCCACGTGCCGTGAGTTGATCGCTGGAAGAAAAAGGCGCCGAAGCGTTTCCGCTCCGGCGCCAAGAGAGGCGGATCGAGACGTCGATCAGTAACGGCGGCTGCCGCCGCCGAAGCCACCGCCGCCACCGCGGTTCTCCTGGGGCTTGGCCTCGTTGACCTTCAGCGCGCGGCCGTCCTGATCCTTGCCGTTCAGGGCGCCCATCGCCTTCTGCGCGTCGGCGTCGGCCATTTCGACGAATCCGAAACCCTTGGACTGGCCGCTGTCGCGATCCGAGATCACACGGGCGGATTCGATGTTTCCGAAGGGCTGGAAGAGTTCCTTCAGGGTGGAGTCGTTGACGGAATAGGACAGGTTTCCAACGTAGAGCTTCATGAGTTCCTCTGTGAGAACGCGCATCCTGAGGGACGAGCGCGGCCGGGAGATGGTGGGAGGGAAAGGGGTTGAGGTCGACGGGGACCTTTCGGTTCTCGGTCCGCTCCGCCAGAAGAAGGAGGTCGAACGGGCGGAGTATACGCTTGACGTCATGAGCGATAAGCCGAAATCCGCATTCGAGCTCGCAATGGAGCGCCTGAAGGCCGAGGACCGAGAGGCCGGCACCGAGGAGACCCGTCTGAGCCCGAAGCAGAAGGACGCCATCGCCGAGGCCCGCCGCGTCGCTTCCTCGCGTCTCGCCGAGCGCGAGATCCTCTTCAGGGACTCGATGAGGAAGACACCAGACCCCGCCGAACGCGAGAAGGCCGAGGCCGAATACCACGTCGACCGCCAGCGCATCAACGAAGACTGTGAGCGGGCGATTCAGGGGATCCGGAAGAGGCCGGAAGGCTGACGGCACGAAAACGCGCCGAGAAACGGACCGGAGGAGGGAGAGGCCGAGATGATCGTCATTCAAATCGTTCCCGCACACGAGCTCGACGCCTATCGCCTCCTTCGCGACAAGGTCACCCACGAGGCGAAGACCTGGGACTTCACGAACAAGGCCAAGACGCGGCTGCGCCACGTCAACTCGGAGGGCTACATCGACGTCGGCAACGCGAAGGGCGTCCTCGTGGCGCGGGTCTACCCCGCCGCGCCGAAGAACCAGTTCTTCCTCGTCGAGAAGTTCGTGGGCCGTCTCGTCGCCTGGTTTTCGGGCCAGATCGTCGCCGTGAACATGCAGTTCGTCCCCGATCCACCCGAGAAGCGGCGGCGCCGCAAGCGGAAGTAGCCTCGCGCCTGGGCCCGGTTCAGCCCATTCTGCGCCAGCGCTCCGGGCACGCGCCGACCTCCCGGCGCTTGACGGCGGGGCGCGGGATCTCTACCTTGGAGCCGTGAAGAGCGAAGCGCGGGGGCCACGGCTGCTGGCCGTGATCACGTCCACGGGCACGGAGGAGCAGGCGCTGGACATCGCGCACGCTCTCGTGCAGCGGCGGCTGGCCGCCTGCGTGAACATCCTCCCGGGTGCGCGCTCGATCTTCCGCTGGAAGGGGAAGATCCAGCAGGACAACGAATTCATCCTCCTGATCAAGACGCTCGAGGAGAATTTCGAGACCGTGCGCGGCGCGATCAAGGAGATGAACGCCTACGAGCTGCCGGAGATCGTGGGCTTTTCCGCGGCAAAGGCCGACGCGGCGTTCGCCGCGTGGGTGGCCGAGTCGTCTACCGGGGTCGCGTCCGACGACGAGGAGGACGAGCCCGGCGAGGCGACGATCGACTGATCCTCTCGGCGCGTGGGTTTGCGGCCCCTGCCGTCACTTCGAGCACCGCTGTCCGCCGTTCGCCCCCGGAGGTTCCATGCGCCGCACGCTCCCATGTCTGTCCCTCGCGTTCGCGCTGTGCGCCGGCTCGCTGGCCGCCGACACCGTGACGATCGCTCCCGCGGCGGACACGACGATCTTCGAAGAGAACGCGGACGCCTCGGATGCGAAGGGCCCCGGGCTCTTCGTCGGGCGCAACAACCAGACGTTCATCCGGCGCGCGTTCGTCCGCTTCGACGTGGCGGCGGCCGTTCCCCCGGGCTCGACGATCAACGGGGCGCGCCTCGATCTCGTCCTCACGCGCGCGAACGGAAACCCGGTGGACGTTTCCCTCTTCGCCGCCTCGGCGGGCTGGGGCGAGGGCACTTCGGATTCGGGCATCCCCGGGGGGAGCGGGGCCGCTGCGACCCCGGGCGACGCGACCTGGACGAGGCGTGTCTACCCGGGCACGGCCTGGACGAACCCGGGCGGCGACACGGCCGCCGCGCGGTCCGCGATCTCGCCGATCGCGGCGACCCTCACGACGTACTCCTTCGGGCCCGTCGCCGGGACGGCGTCCGACGTGCAGCGCTGGCTGGACGATCCCGCGACGAATTACGGCTGGCAGCTGCGCGCCGACGAGCTACAGGCCGCGCCGAGCGCACGCCGGTTCGGTTCACGCGAAAGCGCGAATGCGTTCGAACGGCCGTCGCTCACGATCATCTTCACACCGCCCGGCGGAGGCGGAGGCGGAGGCCCGCGCGCGGCGGACGACGTGCCCGCTCTGTCGCGCGGCGCGGTCCTTGGC
>JBAUSZ010000013.1:0-6623 GCA_049581965.1 Thermoanaerobaculia bacterium
CGGAGAGGCCGCGCCGACGCCTTCCCCCCATCGACGGTGGAGATCGTCGAGATCGCCTGAAGGTCGAACGCGACGTCCTTCATGGACTGGAAGCGGTTCTCGGGCGACTTTTCGAGGCAGTGAAGAACCAGCCGCTCGAGGGCGGGCGGCATCTGGCCCTTCGTGACGACGAGCGCCGCGGGATCGTCGTGGAGGATCGCGTTCATCGTCTCGACGGGCGAGTCGCGCTGGAACGCCTTGCGCCCGCAGAGCATCTCGTAGAGCAAGGCCCCGAAGCTGAAGATGTCGCTCCGGTGGTCCGCGGGCTCTCCCTTCACCTGCTCCGGGCTCATGTAGCCGACGGTCCCCATGACGACGCCGACTTCCGTGTGGGTCTTGACCGGCGCCTCGGTGGGAAGGCTCGTGTGCGGGCCGCTCTGCCCGGTCCAGCTCGGCAGCTGCTTCGCGAGGCCGAAGTCGAGGATCTTCACGCGCCCGTCGCGACCCAGGAAGACGTTCTCCGGCTTCACGTCCCGGTGGACGATTCCCCTCGCGTGAGCGGCGGCGAGCCCCTCGGCCAGCTGCAACGCCAGCTCGACGGCCTTCTTCGGCGCCATCGCCCCGGCCCGGAGGCGGTCGCGGAGCGACTCGCCCTCGAGCAGCTCCATCACGGCGAAGGTGTGCTCGCCCGACTTCGCGAAGTCGTAGATACCCAGGATGTTGGGATGGTTCAGCGCCGCGACGGCCTTCGCCTCGCGCTCGAAACGGGAGAGGAGGTCTTGGCTCTCGGCGAGCGACGGCGGGAGCACTTTGATCGCGACGAAGCGGTCGAGCTTGGGGTCGCGGGCCTTGTACACCTCGCCCATGCCGCCCGCACCGATCTGCGCGACGATCTCGAAGTTCCCCAGCCGGGTTCCGGCGGCGAGCGTCAGACTCTCTCCTCGATCGGGATCAACGGCGGTGCCGCCCCTCGTAGTTCGCGCAGAGGTAGTGGATCCCCACCATCATGACTTCCTCCCACGCGGCCTCCACCTCGGGAAAGCACTCCGGATCGCAGATACGCACGGTCTCGAGCAGGCTGTCCAGCCAGAGATCATACAAATGAGCGCCGATCGCCATGTGGCCGGCTCCGTGGTGGATCGCGACGTCCTGCAGGTACGGGTCGGGCCCCTGCTTCGGGTCTCGCGCGACGAGGAGGAGGTGGTGGAGAGACGTGCGGAGCAGCTCTTTCTGGCGGGCGAAGTTGGTGTGCGCGAACTTCTCCTTCACCTCCGGAGAGGAGGCCAGGAACTTGTCGTAGAAGACGTCCAGAAAATCCGGGCGCGCCTCGCACCGCTTGAGGCTGGCCTCGAAGACGGCGAGCGCGAGGGGGCTCATTCGAGAACGATTCTAGCTGCGACGGAGTCGCGTGCGCGGAGAATCAACATTTGCGCGATGATCGCGCCGGCCGAAGGAGGATCCCATGCCGCTTCCGATGTCCCGCCGCGCGTTCGCCGGAACCCTCGGCGCCACAACTGCCGCTGCGATTTTCGACACGCCGCTCCTGAGCCGGACGGCCGAAGCCGCGACGAAGTACCCGCGCCCGTCGGACGCCGTGATCCTGAGCTCGAACGAGAACCCATACGGCCCGTCGCCGCGGGCGCTCGAGGCGGCCGCGAAGGCCGCCTCGAACCGCTACCCCGACGCCCTCGAGGAACAAGCGCGCGAGGCGATCGCAAAACACCACGGCGTGGGCACCGACCAGGTGCTCCTCGGCTGCGGCTCTTCGGAGGTCCTCCAGATGGCCGACGAGGCCTTCAGCGGCCGGGGAAAAGGGGTCGTCGCCGCCGAGCCGACGTTCGAGGCCGTCCTCGCCTACGCGAAGGTCGTCCACGCGGACGGGATCAAGGTGCCGCTCACGCCCGATTTCCGCCACGATCTCCCGGCGATGGCCGCCGCTTGCGACCCCGCGACCGGCCTCGTCTACGTCTGCAACCCGAACAACCCGACCGCCACGATCGTGACCGGCGACGAGATGGCGGCCTTTGCCGCGAAGGTCCCGGCCACCGCGACGATCCTCGTGGACGAGGCGTACCACCACTTCGTCGAGGACGAGCGGTATCGCTCGAGCCTGGAGCTGATCGGGAAACACCCGAACGTCGTCGTCGCGCGGACGTTTTCGAAGATCTACGGGATGGCGGGCATGAGGCTGGGCTACGCCGTGGGCTCGAGGGAGACGATCGCGGCGATGGCGCCGTACGCCTCGTGGAGCAACGCGAACGCGGCCGTCCTCGCGGCTGCCGTCGCGAGCCTCGCGGATCCCGACCTCGTCCCGCGGCAGAGGAAGCTCCTCAACGACACGCGGAAATGGCTCGTCTCCGAGCTGACAAAAAGGCGCTTCAGGACGATGCCGTCCGAGGCGAACTTCGTGATGGTCGACGTGGGCGGAGACGTCGCGCCGGTCATCCAGGCCTTCCGCGCAAGGAAGATCCTCGTCGGGCGGAAGTTCCCGTCGCTCCCGAACTGGCTGCGCGTGACGGTCGGCAGGCGCGACGAGGTCGCCGCCTTCCTTGCCGCGCTGCCGGAAATCGTGCGGGCGCCCGCCGCCGCGGCCTGACGGTCAGCGCGCCGTTCCGACCGCGTCCACGTCGTCCCGCTGGCCGAGCAGCTCCCATCTCTGCAGCGAGAACGGGACGTTGCCGTTCTTGTAGACGAAGTCGTGGAACGCGCGGAGGCGAAACGCGTCACCCTGGGCGCGTTTCGCTTCGGCGAGGAGCCGCTGGGTCTGGAGCTTGCCGATCTGGTACGTGATCGCTTGTCCGGGCGAGGACGCGAACGACGCCGCTTCGCCGCGCGCCGTCTCTGCGTCCATCGGGACGCTCGTCCGGAGGTACTCCGCCGCCTGCGGGATCGTGAACGTCCCGAGCGCGAGCCTGACGTCCACCTCGACGCGCAGGGCCCTCAGGCGCATGTAGTTCGCGACCATCTCGCGGGCCTTCGGCGCGTCCGCATAGAGCCCCGCCGTCAGGAGCAGCTCCTCGGAGTAGAACGCGAGCCCCTCGATCGGGCCTGAGTCGTAGAACGCGCGCCGGATCTCGTCCTCGTGCCGCGAGGCGAGGGCGAGCTGGAACGCGTGCCCCGGGATGCCCTCGTGCGACATGTGCGGGCGGCGGTCCCTCGCCATCGAGCCCGCGAAATAGCCGAGCTTCGGCGAAGGCTTCGGGATCCAGCGGATCGACGGCTCGCCGGCGCGCGCCGTGTTCGCGAAGAGCGTCCACTCGACGAATCCGTCCAGCGCCTCGAGGTATGCCGGCACGGGCAGGTCCTCGTAGTGCGGCAGCCACGCCGGCACCGAGAGGATCCCCTTCTCCTCGAGGAAGCGGCGGATCTCGGCCTCTGCGCGGCGCGTCATTGCGGAGTGGGCGGCCTGGTCCGGGACCATCGGCAGCTCGGGCGCACCGGCGTTCCGCTGCCGCTCGACGACCTCGAGCGCGACCGATCGGTCGTATTCCTGCCGCCCCATGAGGAGTAGCTCCTCGGGCGTGTACGGGACGAGAGCGACGTTCCGGAGGAAGAAGAGGTAGCCGTCCCTGCCGACCGGGGTCCGGTCGGGCAGCAGCGGCAACCGCGCCTCGAGCCAGGCCCGGAAGGAGTCCAGCGCCGCGATCGCCGTTCCGGTGGCCTGGGCGACGCGGGCGCGCGCGTCCGGCTGGAGGAGCGGCGAAAGCGCCGCCATCGACGCGCGCAGCTTCGGCCCGATGCCCGTCAGGCCCTCGATCGCGAGCCTCGCGAACGGCGCGGCGGGCTCGTCGAGGGCTGCGCGTGCGTCTTCGAGCGTCCGCGGGATCGACTCGAGCCGAATCGCGACGTCCTCGCTGCGCTCGTTTCCGAACGGCGGCGGCGAAAGGAGGGCGTCCGCCACGGCCGGCACGGTCTGGTCCACCCAGAACGTCGGGTCTCGCCGCCACGAGCGCTTGAAGTCGAGCTCCCAGTGCACGCGCGCGAGAGCCGATCCCATGAGGCGGTAGTCCACCTGCCACGCGACGGGGCGGGACGGGTCGGCCAGCTTCTTCAGCCGCTCCTCGAGGAGCGCGAGCGTCCGGCGCCGGGTGTCGATGGATTCCAGCGACCAGTCGGGCGTCCAGCCGTACGGCCTCGCGACGCGGTTCACGTCGTCCCGATCCATCGGTTTCGTGACCGCGCGCCAGGACCAGAAGTCTCGAGCGAGGGTCGGGAGATCGTCGGCCAGGACCGGCATCGCGGCAAAGAAGAGAACGAGAGCGAGCATGCGCCGGGTTTTCGACATGCCGCCCCCTACTTGAGCCTCTCCCGGAAGAACGCGAGCGTCGCGGCCCAGGCCTTCTCCGAGGCGCGGGCATTCGCCCCGTCGCGGCCCGTCTGTTGGCGGAGGAAGCCGTGCCCGGCGCCCTCGTAGACGCTCGCCGTGTAGCGCTTGCCGAGCTTCTTCATCGCCTCCTCGGCCCGCGGAATCGTCGCGTTCACGCGGGCGTCGTCGCCGCCGTAAAACGCCACGACGGGAGCGCCGATCTTCGCGTAGTCGTCCGCGGCCTCGGGAGAGGTCCCGTAGAAGACGACGGCCGCGTCGAGCTTCGGCTGGGCAACGGCATACGAGAAGCTCGTCGAGCCGCCCCAGCAGAACCCGACGCTTCCGACCTTCCCGTTCGCCGCCGGGAGCTTGAGCGCGTAAGCGCGCACGGCGTCGAGGCGCGCGGCCGCGTCGGCCGGAGTCAGGTTGCGGATGACCTTCGTCGCGTCCGCCCCGAGCGAATCGGTCCCGCCGCCGTTCGGCCCCATGCCCGACAGGAGGTCCGGGGCGAGAGCGATGAACCCGTCCTTTGCGAGCTGGTCCGCGACGCCCCGCGCCCAGTCCGTGAGGCCGAAGATCTCGTGGATCACGATTACGATGCCGGCCTTCTCCTTCTTCTCCGGGTAGACGACCCACGTCAGGACCTTGCCGCCGCCCGGCAGCACGACGTCCACCCACTCGCCGTGGCGCGGCGACTTCACGAGCGCGTCCTTCGCCTGGTCCGCGTCCGCCGGGATGGTCTCGTTGCGCGGCGCGGGCGCGGTTGCTACCGAAGTGGGCGACGGCTTCGCCGCTTCATTTGCATGCTCGGCGTGCGGGTCGGTCTGGGCAAAGCCGGGCCAGGCTGCGATCAACCCAGCGGCGACGATGGTCGGAAGAAACGGTTTCACGGCGGGCCTCCCATGATGGACGTTGGGCAACTGTCGTCGAGAAGAAACGAGACGCGACCGTCAGCCCCGCACGATCGCGGAGAGGAAGCTCGCGCCCCCGAGTGGCGGCACGCCGAGGTGCTCGGCGACCGTCGCGCCGAGGTCCGCGAACGTCGCGCGGGAGCCCACGTCCACACCGGCGCGCACGCGCGGGCCCGCCGCAACCATCGGGACGAACTCGCGGGTGTGGTCCGTCGAGACGTCCGACGGATCGCCGCCGTGGTCCGCGGTGATCAAGAGGACGTCACCCTCGTCGAGGCCCGCGAGGAGGGCCGGGACGAACGCGTCCATTTCCTCGAGGGCGCGCGCGTAGCCCCCCGGGTCGTTGCGGTGGCCGAACTTCGTGTCGAAGTCGTTGAGGTTTGCGAAGACGAAGTCGTCCCCGCGGTTCGAGAGCGCCGCGACCGTCTTCTCGAGACCGTCACGGTTCGACTCCGTGTGGACGGCTCGTGCGAGGCCGCGCCCCGAGAAGAGGTCCTCGATCTTCCCGATCCCATAGACACGCTTCCCCCGGGCCTCGAGGGCGTCGAGGAGCGTCGGGCCGTCCGGCGGAACCGTATAGTCGTGCCGCCGGTGGGTGCGCGTGAACGAGCCGGGCCTTCCGACGAAAGGCCGTGCGATCACGCGGCCGACGCGGTGCTTGCCGACGAGCATCTCGCGCGCGGTCTCGCACCAGCGGTAGAGCGTCTCGACCGGAACGACCTCCTCGTGCGCGGCGATCTGGAACACCGAGTCGCCCGAGGTGTAGAGGATCGGGCGGCCCGTCCTCATGTGTTCCTCGCCGTACCGCTTGATGACCTCCGTGCCGGAGGCCGGGCGGTTGTGGAGCACCTTCTTCCCGACCGCCTTCTCGAACGGCTCGACGACCTCGGGCGGGAAGCCCTCCGGATAGAGCGGAAACGCGACGGGAACCGTCAGTCCCATGAGCTCCCAGTGGCCGGTCGTCGAGTCCTTGCCCGCCGAGGCTTCCGCGAGCCGCCCGAAGGCGCCCGACGGGGCGGGCAGACCGCCGGGCGCGTCGCCATACATCGTGTGGAGGAGGCCGAGCCTCGTGAGGTTCGGGATGGCCGGCTTCCCGTCGCGGAGGATGTGCTGGAGGGTTCGCGCCCCCGCGTCACCGAATGCCGCGGCGTCCGGGGCTTCGCCGACGCCGAGGCCGTCGCAGACGATCACGATGGCGCGGCACTTCACGGCCTCTTCTCACAGCGAGGCAAGGCGCTGCTGGGCCTCGGCGCGCAGCGGCGAGTCGGGGAAGTCCGCGACGAGGCGCTGGTAGAAGCTCTTCGCCTCGATGGTCTGGCCGGTCTTCTCGTAGAGCTTCGCGACCGTGTAGACGAGGACGTCCTTCGGAAGGGGCGAGTCCGAGGACTCGAGGTACTTCTTCGCGGCCTCGAGCGCTTCCTTCGAAC
>JBAUSZ010000014.1:0-2453 GCA_049581965.1 Thermoanaerobaculia bacterium
GTGACGAACTCGCCGAGGCCGAGAGGCGGAGACTTTCCATGGCCTGCCACGACGCCTCGACCTCGACCCCGCGGCGGAAGCTCCTGTCCACGTTCCGCCGCAGGGGCAGGCCGATGGGCGACAGCTCCCCGGTTGCCGCGATCTCGTTGCAGAACTCCATGTCGTAGAGATTCGCCTTCAGGATGAGGTTCTTCCGACGCCACTCGGCGCCGAGTTCGACGTCCCAGACGCTTTCCGGCCTCACCGCGGAAAAATCCGGCAGCGCCGAGACGTTGTCTTCGCCGTAGAGGAGGTCGCTTCGGCCCGGCTCACGCTCCGTGCGGCCGACAGAGAGGTATGCGCTCGCCCCCGGCACGAGGTCGAGGCGTACCCCGGCTTTCGGGTTGAAGAACGTCCAGCCCTTCGCGGTGTCACCGACGCTCGCTTCGTAGCCGAGGCGTGCGTGGCGCACCTGCGCGTCGAGGAACGGATGCCAGCGACCGGAGTTCCAGAGGAGTTTGAGAAATCCGCTGACCTCGCTCTTCGTGCCGTGGTTCGTGTACAGGCGCGACCCGTCCCCGTCGTCCAGCGAGTGCGTGGACCTGTAGCCATAGGCGTGCGCGCCGAGGGTCAGGCGGAACGCGCCGAATTCCTGCGTGAACGTCACGATCCCGCCGCCGAAGAGCCACGAGAGGCCGTACTCCTGCAGGTCTGCACGCGTTTCGTCCCCGAAGAGGCGATACCACCCGCCCGCGCCGACGGCGTAGGGCTGCAGAGAGAGGCTCGCGTCGTCGCCGAGCGCGAGCGTCCATTGGGCGGTCACGAGGAACTCGTGAAAGTGGTCGCGCTCGTCGGGTGACATCGGGTTGAATGCGGGGTTCTTCTCGAGGACTGCCGGCTCCACCGCGAGGAAGGACTGCTGAATGCGCTCTTCCCCGACGAAGCCCGAAATCCTGAGGCTCGACGCCTCGAAGTCGCGGACCACCGTGAAAAAGAGGCTGTCCTGCTTCACCCCCGAGTGCTCGCGGAAACCGTCTGTCGTTTGCCACGACGGGCGGAGCGAGAGCCGCCAGCCGCCACCGAACGTCCCCGCGTTCCAGTCCGCGCCCGCCCGGGCGGTCCCGAACGAGCCTCCTCCGAGCGAGACCGCGAGGGACGGCGTCTGCGTCGCGTCGAGGCTCTCGAGGTTCACGGAGCCCGCGAAGGCCGCCGCGCCGAACGTCGACGTCCCGACGCCGCGCTGGACCTGCACGCTCGCGACGTTGAGGGAGAGATTCCCGAAGTCCGCCGTGTAGACCGCGGAGTCCTCCGGCTCGTTGAGCGGCACGCCGTCGAACGTCATGTTCACGCGCGTCTGCGGGAGGCCGCGCAGCGTGAAATACGCGTACCCCTGGCCCGAGCCGGTCTCGGAGTACTGCGTGACGGCGGGCGTGTCCGCGAGGAGGGCCGGCAGCTCCTGCCCCCACGCCTTTTCCACGAGCACCGGCCGGTCGAGGTCGGTCTTCGTGACGGGTGCCTCGGCCTCGCCACGGATCGCCCGGACGACGACGCTCTCAGAACGTGTCGGCGCCGGAGCCGGTGCGGGAGTCGGCGTTGGCGTGGGCGTCGGCTCGGCGCCGGCGGCACGCAGAGCCGCCAGCCACACGGTCACCGCGAGGAGAAGCGATCGAATCGTCCGGGAACCCATGGTTTCCGCCTTTCCCTACGCCGGTGCGAGCCGGATCAGGTTCCGGGGTGTGATCTCAGGCCCTCGCGGGCCACCCCCAGGCTGGGGAGAATTTGCGCCGCTTCGGACGCGGAGTCAACCGGGCGTCGATACGGGTCCGGCAGCGGAGGTCGGGCTCGGCGCCTCGAGATGTGGCAGGACGCGCGCGAGGTCTTCGTGGGCGCCGACGAGAACGAGCGTGTCGCCCGCCGCGAGGCGCAGATCCGCGGCGGGGGGCGCGAGGGGAACGCCGTCCCTCAGAACGGCCGGTACCGCCACGTGCGCGGCCGCGAGGTCCAGCTCGGAGAGGAGGAGCCCGTCCGCCACGGTGTCGGGCAGGACGAGAAAGAGCTCGCTCGTGCCGGCCGCGACGAGCGCGGCGAGTCGCCTCCCGCCTGCGGCCTTCGCGTGCGGGTCGCGCAAACGGCGGTACGCCTCGTCGCGCAGGAGGCGGATCTGCGTCGCGACGACGTTGCCGGGCACGTGGAGGAGACGGAGCACGCGCGCAACGAGCTCGATCGAGGTCTCGAACTCCTCGGGGATGATTTCGTCGGCCCCGAGCCGGCGGAGCGTCTCGACCTCCTTCACGTAGCGCGTCCGCACGATGATCCTGGCGGTCGGAGCGGTCGTGCGGCTCAGCCTCACGACCCGCCGGCACGCGTCGGGGTCGGGGAGCGTCACGACGAGGCCGAGCGCACGCGACACGCCCGCCGCACCAAGGCCTTCCGGGCCCGTCGCGTCGGCCCGCAACGCGTGGAGTCCCTCCCGC
>JBAUSZ010000015.1:0-13123 GCA_049581965.1 Thermoanaerobaculia bacterium
CCCCCCCGCGGCCCTTCAGGACGTCGAGGTTCTTGAGCGGCCGCGAGTCGGCGATCGAGCCGGGCAGGAAGGCGCGAACGCCGATGTCGACGGAGAGACCGCCCTTGACGCGGTCGATCACGCGACCCCTCACGGGCTGGTTCTTCGCGAAGGCCTCCTCGACGATGTCCCACGCGCGACCGCGCCGCGCCTTCTCGTAGGAGAGAACCACGTAGCCGTTCGGGCCCTCCGTGCGCTCGAGGATCGCCTCGATCTCCTGGCCGGGGTGCGGCAGCTTGTCCGCGGGAACGTGGTGGAATTCGGAACGGGGAATCATCCCCTCGCTCTTGTATCCGATGTCCACGAGGATCTCGTCGTTCGTCACCTGAAGCACGCGACCCTTGATGAGCTCGCCCTCCTTCAGAGAGCGCTCGCTCTCGGCGAGGAGGCGCGCGAACTCTCCGTTCTCGCCTTCCTCGGCCTTGGGGCCAGTCTTCTTCAGGTCCGTGGGCGACATGTCCTCGTGCTCCTTCTCGCGTCCAGATTTCGGCCCGCCTAAATGTCCGTGAGGCAAGCGCTTAAGCGGCCGGAACCGGTGATGTTAGACGGGCCGCCCGGAAGCGGTCAACCGGGGGCCTTTTGGCCCCCGGGCGCGACGCTCTCGAGCAGCCGCTGAACGACCTGTTCGGCCGTCAGGTCCGACGTGTCCACCCGGACGTAGGTGCCGTCGTCCGTCAGGGGCGAGTCGGCCCTCGTGGAGTCGGCGCGGTCACGCGCCACCATTTCCGCCAGGACCTGTTCGTAGGGGTGCGACGAGCCGTGCGCGGCGAGCTCGGCCTGCCGGCGCTTCGCCCGCACCTCGGGGGTTGCCGTCAGGAAGAACTTGTGTCTCGTCTCGGGGACGACCTTCGTCCCGATGTCCCGGCCCTCGAGCACGCCCCCGCCCTCGAGTGCGAGACTTCGCTGCATTCCGGCGAGGCGGCGCCGAACCCCGGGGATCGCGGAGACGGCCGAGGCGTACGTCGAGATCTCGGGAGCCCGGATCTCCTTCGAGACGTCCTCGCCGGCGAGCCAGATGCGCGTGTCCGCGGCTCTTCCGGTCACGCGCACGTCGAGGCGGTTCGCGAGGTCCACGACGGCGCCGGGATCCACGATCGGCAGCGCGACACCCGCCCTCTTGGCCGCGAGACCCACCGCGCGGTACATCGCGCCCGTGTCGAGATACGGAACGCCGAGGCGGGCCGCGACGGCTTTCCCCACGGTGGACTTCCCGACGCCCGACGGCCCGTCGATCGCAACGATCAGCGGGCGGGCCATCGGTTCTTCTCTCCGCGGGCGGGGCGCCCGGGGACCACGGGTCCGGGCCCGGTGCCCCGCAGCGGCGCCGGGCGAATCGACTTGAGCGCCGCCACCTCCTCGGGCGCGAGGTCACGGAACGAGCCGGGCGGGAGCCGGCGGTCGCGGATGGGTCCGATCGCCACGCGTCGCAACTTCGTCACCGGGTGGCCGACGAGGTCGAACATCCGGCGGATCTGCCGGGAGCGTCCCTCGCCGAGGATCACCTTGAGCCATGCGTTTCCACCGACGCCGTTCTTCTCGGGCGTCGTTTCGGTCAGTTCGATCTCGGCGCGCGCGGTCCGGACGCCGTCCGGCAGGCGGACGCCCCGACGGAGTCTTTCGAGTTGTGCCGGCGTCGGGACACCGGAGACCTTGACCTCGTATTCCTTGCGGCAGCCGCCGGAGGGATGCGTGAGCTTGTGGACGAGAGGGCCGTCGTCCGTCAGGAGAAGGAGGCCCTCCGACTCGACGTCGAGGCGCCCGACGGCGACGACGCGCTCGCCGACCCGGCCCTTGAGGAGCGCGAACACCGTGGGAATGCCCCGCGGGTCGTCACGGGTCACGATGAGGCCCTTGGGCTTGTTCATGAGGACGTAGCGCCGCGCCCGCGCGATGCGCAGGAGCTTCCCGTTCACTTTCACGTGGTCCCGCTCGGGATCGGCCTTCACGCCGAGCTCGAGAACCTTGTGGCCGTTCACGGTCACGCGGCCCTCGAGGATCATCCGCTCGGCCTCTCGCCGCGAGGCGATGCCGGCGGCGGAGAGGAGCTTCTGAAGCCGCTCGGCGCTCACGCAACAAGCCCGGAAGCGGCGGAGAAAAAAGAGGAAGTGGAGAGGAAGCTCCTCTTGGAAGGTAACAGGACAAGGGTCGCGCCGGCGCCGCGCCTCACGGCCTCGGCCTGTCGTCCTAACGTCTTAACCATTCGAAGAATCTTCCTCTTCCTCGAGCGTTTGAGTGCGCTCCTCCGCTGGAGGCTCTGCGCGGGGAGCATCCTCCGGAAACAGTTCCGACTGCGACGTGTTCGTCTCGACGCCATAGAGCGCCTCGAGGTCCTCGGGCCGCGGGAGGTCCTTCACGTCGTCCAGCCCGAAGTGGACGAGGAACTCCTTGGTCGTCCTGTAGAGGAAGGGCGTTCCGACGACCTCCTTGCGCCCCGCGGTCGTGATGAGCTTCTTGTCGAGGAGCGTCCGCAGCGAGGATGCCGAGTTCACGCCGCGCAGCTCCGCAATCTCCGGCGCCGTCACGGGCTGACGGTACGCAATGATCGAGAGGGTCTCGAGACTCGCCATCGAGAGCTTGTTCTTTCCCTCGAGCCCGAGAAGTTTCCTCACCGGAGCGTCGAACTCGCTGCGCGAGACGAGGCGCGCGCCGCCGGCGACGCGGTCGAGCCTGATGCCGTGCCCTCCGTCCTCGAGCGTGCGCTCGAGGACGTCCAGAGCGGCCTCCACCTCGGAGGCCGAGAGCTCCGAGGCCTCGGCGAGCCGCTCGACGCTCGCGGGCTTGCCCGAGGCGAAGAGCAGCGCCTGGACGAGGGCGACGTGGGCCGGAGGCGCGCCGGACCGCTCGGCGGTCTCGCCCGTCATCGGTAGGCCTCCTCGTAGCCCTCGAGCGTGACGTTCTCGCCCGTCGACTCGAGGAGGATGTCGCCGAACTCGGCATCCTGCCGCGCGCGCACGACACGCAGACGCAGGAGCTCGAGGACGGCGAGGAAGACGGCGATGGCCTCCGCGCGCCCCGAGAGGGCCCTGAAGACGTCGGAGAGGGGCACGGGCCCGCCACCGGCCTTCACGCGAGAGAGCATCTCCTCCATCTTCTCCTTGATCGAAAACCTCTGGTGCTCGATTTCCATCGACGCCGGATGCGCCGCGCGGTATCTCTCGAGCGTCCCCTTGAAGAACGTGAGGAGGTCGAAGAGCGATACCTCGGAGAGGTCGGTCTCCTCGGCCTCCGCTTCCGTCGCCTCGAGCCTCGTGGGCGGCCGGCTCCAGAGCCCGAGGCGGGCAGCCTCCATCTCGTGGAGAGTCTCGGCGACGCCCTTGTACTTGCGGTACTCGATGAGGCGCCGCACGAGCTCGTCGCGCGGGTCCTCCCGCGGCGTCCCGTCCGGGGGACGCGGGAGCACCATCTGCGACTTCACGTGGACGAGAAGCGCCTCGACGTACAGGAACTCGGCCGCAACCTCGAGGTCGAGCTCCTGCATGAGGACGAGGTACTCGTGATATTGGCGGCAGATGACCGCGACCGGGATGTTCCGGATGTCCACCTCGTTCTTCCGGATGAGGTGGAGGAGGAGGTCGAGCGGTCCTTCGAACTGCGGCAGCTTGACCGGGTACGGCCCCATGAGGTCTGCGCCCGGCGGGACGGGAATCCGAACGCCTTCCGTCATCAGAGCAGCCCCATCGCGTCCGAGACCCGCTGCATCGTCTCGGCCGCGATCGCCCGTGCCTTCTCGTTCCCGGCCTCGAGGACGTCGCGGACGTAGCCCGGCTTCGCGACGATCTCCGCCCGTTTCTGGCGCACGGGCTCGAGCGCCGCGTTCATGTTCCGGATGAGGTGCTTCTTGCAGTCCACGCAGCCGCGTGCGGCCGAGCGGCACTCCTCGGCGACGACTCTCTGCTCGTCGGGCGTGGAGTAGAGGACGTGGAACGGATACAGGTTGCAGACGTCCGGGTCGCCCGGGTCGGAGCGGCGGGCGCGGCCGGGGTCCGTGACCATCCCCATGACCTTCTTCGCGACTTCCTCGGCCGGGTCCGAGAGCGCGATCGTGTTGTCGTAGCTCTTCGACATCTTTCGCCCGTCGAGACCCGGAACCTTCGGGGTCGCCGTGTAGAGGGCCTGGGGCTCCGGGAACACGTCCCCGTAGAAGCCGTTGAAGCGGCGGACGATCTCGCGGCAGATCTCGAGGTGGCTCTCCTGGTCCTTGCCGACCGGAACGTAGTGCGCCAGGTAGAGCGCGATGTCCGCGGTCATGAGGACCGGGTAGCCGAGGAAGCCGAACGTGCCGAGGTCCTTTTCGCGGAGTTGTTCGATCTGCTCCTTGTAGGTCGGAACGCGCTCGAGCCAGCCGAGCGGCGTGATCATTCCGAACACGAGCGCGAGCTCGGCCGTCTGCGGGACGCGCGATTGGACGAACACGATCGACTTCTCGGGATCGAGGCCCACGGAGAGCCAGTCCGTCACGGCCTCGAGAGAGGCCTGCCGAATCTGGGCGGAGTCCGCGTAGTCGGTCGTGAGGGCATGGAGGTCCGCCACGAAGTACCGGCAGGCGTACTTCTCCTGCAGATCCACCCAGTTCTTGACGGCGCCCCAGTAGTTGCCGAGGTGAACGCGGCCCGTCGGCCGGAGGCCCGAGAGGACGACCTGTCTCGGGGAGGGCGTCATGAGAAGAGTCGGGCGAGCGCGCCGAAGACGAAGCTTCGGAGCGGATTCAGGATGCGTCCGAGCATGCCGGTGAACATGAGGACGAGGAGGATGACGAAGCCGTAGCGCCGGAGCCAGATGACGGCGGGGAGCGTGGACGCGGGCGCGAGGCTCTCGACGACTCCGAACCCGTCGAGCGGCGGGATCGGCAGGAGATTGAACACCGCCAGGGAGACGTTGACGAGCACGGAGAGGCCGACGATCAGCCAGAGCGGGTACAGGGCGCTCTCCTTCGAGGGAACCTCACGGCCGCCCATGCCCGCGAAGATCGCCCCGAACACGACCGCGAGCAGCAGGTTCGAGAGCGGTCCGGCGGCGGAAACGAGGAGGTTGGCCCGGCGCGGGTTCCGGACGCCGCGGAGCGAGACGGGGACCGGCTTCGCCCAGCCGAACACGGGCAAGCCCGAGAACGCGAGCATCGCCGGGAAGAGGAGGCTGCCGATCGGATCCAGGTGTTTCAACGGGTTCATCGTGATTCGCCCGAGGTCGCGGGCCGTGTTGTCGCCGCACTTCATCGCGACGAAGCCATGGGCGGACTCGTGGAACGAGACCGCGAACAGCAGCACGACGACCTGGATGACGATTTCGAGCGTTTTCTCGGGGCTCACGGCGCTTGGGCGCGCGGCGCTTCGCCAGCCGCGCGGCGGCGGGGATGTTAACCCGGATCGCGCGGCCCTCAGTCGCCCGCGGGCACCGAGCCGGGCCGGAGGAACAGGGGCTCGCCCAAGCCCGCTTCGTGCCCTTCGGCGAGGAGACGCCTGGCCTCCTCTCTCGCGTCCTGCATCCACCTCACGTCGCGGACGAGGTCGCCGACCCGGAAGAGCGGGATGCCGCTCTGGCGGGTCCCGAGCGCGTCGCCCGGCCCGCGGCGCTTGAGATCCTCCTCGGCGACGACGAATCCGTCGTCGGTCCTCTCGAGGACGGCGAGGCGCTCGCGGGACTCGGGAGAGGTCCTGGCACCGAAGAGCAGGACGCATCTCGACCGGCGACGACCCCTGCCGACGCGTCCGCGCAGCTGGTGGAGCTGGGCGAGACCGAAGCGCTCGGCGTTCTCGACGAGCATGTACGAGGCGTTCGGGACGTCGACTCCGACTTCGATGACGGTCGTCGCCGCGAGGACGTCCAGCTTCCCCGACACGAACTCCCCCATCGTCACCTCGCGCTCCTCGGGCGGAAGCCGGCCGTGGAGGACGCCGACCCGCCGCCCCGGAAGGGCGCGGCGGATTTCCCCGGCGTGCTTCTCGACGGCGCGGGCGTCGATCTTGTCGGACTCCTCGATGAGGGGGACGACGACGTAGGCCTGGCCCCCTGCCCGGATCTCGGCCTCGATTTCGCGGAACGCCGCGGCGCGCTCGGCCTCCGGCAGGACCCGCGTCGTGACCGCCGTGCGGCCGGGAGGCTTCTCGTCGAGGGTCGAGACGTCGAGGTCTCCGTAGAGGGTCAGCGCGAGGGACCGGGGGATCGGCGTCGCGGACATGACGAGCACGTGCGGACGCGCCCCCGCGGGATCGGCCTTCGTTGCAAGAGCCGCCCGTTGCGCGACGCCGAAGCGGTGCTGTTCGTCGATCACGATGAGGCCGAGCCGGCGGAAGTCGACCGGGTCCTCGAGGAGTGCGTGCGTCCCGACGAGAAGGTCGATGCGGCCGCCCGCGAGGGCATCGAGAATCTGCGCGCGGGCCTTTCCCTTCACGCGGCCGGTGAGGAGCTCGGCGCGGAAGCGCGTCTTGGAAAAGATCCGGAAGATCGTCGAGAAGTGCTGCTCGGCGAGAATCTCGGTGGGCGCCATCAGGGCGGACTGACGCCCGCACTCGGCCGCGAGAATCGCCGAGAGGACCGCGACGATCGTCTTGCCGCTCCCGACGTCCCCCTGCAGGAGGCGGCGCATGGGACGGCCCGAGCGGAAGTCCTCGCCGATCTCGCGGATGACCTGCTTCTGCGCGGCCGTCAGCGTGAACGGCAGCGCTTCCTTCAGGCGCACGCGGATCGCGTCGTCGGCGGCCAGAACCGGCGCCGGCACGCGCGCGCGCTCGGCGCGGCGGCGCTGGAGGCCGACCTGGAACTCGAGGAACTCCTCGTAGACGAGGCGGTGAAGATAAGGCGACGTCCGCTCCGTCCACGCCTGGGCGTCCGCCGGCCCGCCGGCGCTGCCCGGAAAATGTGCCTCGCGCAGGGAGAGGCCCAAGGAAGGGAGGTTTCGCTCCCCCTCCCGCGAGGGGGGCAGACGCTCGGGGAGATGGTCTGCGAAGTTTCTTAGAAGGTGGAAGACGAGGGTTCGCCTTGCACGCGGCGTCAGTGCAGGCAACTTTCGGTAAATCGGGACCACCCGGCCGACCGAGAGAGGGTCCTTCCCCTCTTCACCTTCTAGGAACTCCTCTATCTGCGGGTTCTCCATGACGAGACCGCGCCGATAACGCGCCGCCTGCGTCGCGATCCCGTAAACCCAGAACGTCTTCTTCGGAGCCATCCACCTCTGGAGGTACGGCTGGTTGAAGAAGACGAGGCGCAAGGTGCCCGAGCCGTCGTCGAGGATCGCCTCGAAGATCGTGAAGCCGCGGCGCCTCGTCCGGATGAGGCGCGCCGAGAGCACGGTCCCCTTGACGGTGGTCGCGGGGCCCTCGGCGACGAGATCGGCGATCGGCCCGATCCTCGTGCGGTCTTCGTACCGGAACGGAAGGTGCAGAAGGAGGTCCACGGCCGTCTCGACGCCGGCCCCGGCCAGCTCCTTCGCGCGGGCGGGCCCGATCCCGGGGAGGGAAGCGAGGGTCGGGAGCGAGGCAGGTCCCCTAGGCCTTGCTGACGCGGAACGTGAGGTCGACGAGGCCGAACCGGATCCGGTCGCCGTCCTTGATGGAAACCGGCTGGCCCGTGACGATGCGCGTTCCGTTCACGAACGTCCCGTTCATCGTGCCGATCTCCTCGACGACGTGGAACTCCGTTCCCTTGTGGACGATCTTGGAGTGGCGGCGCGAGACCGAACGCTGCGTGTCGAGGCTCCCGAGGTCGACGTCGGGCCGGATGCCCGTGACCGGGTCGACGCGCCCGACCGTCGTCTCGCCCTCGCGGTTCAGGAAGAACTCGCCGCCCGCGTCCGCGACGAGCCGGAAGATGTCGTGCCGGTCGGCTTCTTTCGCGAAGATGTCCGACGAGGACTGGTCGAGTGTGGGAGCGGCGCCCGTCGATTGCTCGAGGAGCTTCGTCGTCTCGCGCAGCCGCCGCGAGAGCTTGCGGAGCATGCGGACGGCGATCTCGCCGTTGTGGCGAAGCATTTCGTCGAACGTCGTCTGGTTGATCCGGACGAGCTCGCACTCGGTCTTCGCGCGGGCAGCCGCGGTGCGGGGGACGTCCTCGAGGATCGACATCTCGCCGAAGAAGTCGCCCTTCTCAAGCGTGGCGAGGACCTGCTCGTCTCCCTTCCGGTTGCGTTTGTAGATCTCGACGGTGCCGGACTGGATGACGTACATCTCCGTGCCGACCTCGCCCTCCGTGAAAACGTCCTTCCCGGCGGGAGCCTTCATGAGGTAGTCCGAAAAACCGGTCGGGTTCGCGGACTTGACGACGACCTTCATCGACAGCCTCGCCCGGAGGCTCGGCTGCCGCATGTACCTTCGATCCTCGGCCTCGCCTCGGCTCTCCGGTTCATCACACGATTTCCTCGAGGAACGTGAGCGTTCCCCGGCCGTCCCACGCGGCGCGCGCGCCGACGGGCAGCGTCGCGTTGGGTCCGCGGTGGCCGGCGGGGAGGCCAAGGGCCACGGGAACACCGAGAGGTGCGAGGCGCGCCCCGAGGACCGCGCGGAGGCGCTCCGGATCCTCGACGCCCCCGAACGTGACGGCCGACAGTGAACCGATCAAGACGCCCGAGAGTTTAGCGAATCGGCCCGAATCGATCAGAGTTACGAGCATGCGGTCGATCCGGTACGCCTCTTCGGAGATTTCCTCGAAGAAAAGGAGGCCATCGGCGTAGTCGTACTCCCAGGGCGTTCCGACGGAAGCCGCCAACAAAGAAAGACAGCCCCCGATGAGTCGGCCGGAAGCGGAGCCCGGCACGAGAACGGAAGTCGCCCGCCACGCGGCGCCAGCCGGCCCGCCCTCTTCACCTTCTAAGAAAATCCTCTTCGGACCTCTCCCTTCAAGCATCGCCGGGAAGAAGGAGGCGGAAAGCCGGTCGAGGCCGCGCGCGAGATCGGCCGCGACCATGGGGCCGTGGAACGACGGCACCCCGACCCTCAGCAGCCACGACGAGAGAGCCGTCAGATCCGAGAAGCCGCAGTGGATTTTCGGGTGCGCGGCCGCTTCCGCCGGATCGAGATGTGCAAGCGCGGACGCGACGCCGTACCCGCCGCGCGCGAAGAGGATCGCCTTGACCGCGTCGTCGAGGAGGAGCGAACGGTACCCCGCCGCGCGTTCCTCGGCCGTGCCGGCGAGGCCGAGGAGCGGCTCTTTCGCGAGGACGTTCGGAGCGAGTCGCACCCGGTACCCGAACCCCTCGAGGGACCGGACACCCGCGGCGAGGGCTTCCGGATCGGGAGGTCCCGAGAGCGCCGCGACGCCGACCGTGTCGCCGGGCACGAGGCGCGGAAGCCGGAGAAGATCCGCCATCACTCGATCCGGTTCCTGGGGTCCGAGAACCAGCGCTCCCAGTCCTTGGGGTTACCGGCCGCGACTGGCTTGCCCGTGTCGGCGGGGGCAGGCGCGCGCATCCGCGCGGAGGCGTCGCGCTCGAAAATTTCGATTCCCGAGAGGCGGGCTCCGGCGGCGGCGACCGCCGAGGCGAGGGCGCGGTCGTCCGTCACGACGGTGACGCTTCGCGGGTCGCGCGCCTCGCGGATGCGCCGCACGATCTCCTCGTCGGCCGAGCGCGGCGCCGCGTAGACGACCGTTACGTCACCGAAGCCCTGCACCTTGGGACGCCCCGGGTCCGGAGGGCCGTCGAAGACGACCGTGAGCCTCTTGCGCTTCCGGCGGGCCACCTCGCAGAGCTCCGTCACGAGCCCTTCGCGCGTGCCGCCGCCGAGGCGGCCGAGCAGGTTGTTGCCGTCGACGAGATCGGCCACGCGCGGATTGTCGCAGGTCAGAACGGGACGCCGAGGGGGCCCTGGACCGACACTTCGATCTGATAGTCGGAGCGGCAAACGTCGACTCCGTCGAGGATTCCTCCGAACCTGGGCGACGTATGACTCCGCCAGACGCCCCACAGAATGTGAATGTCGTCGCCGGCCCAGGGTCCGAAGTCGTAGCCCGGGAAGAACGTCCGGTTGCCCGCCATGCCGTCCTCGTCGCCCTCCCCGGAGTCCGTTCGGCCGAAATGGGCGCCGAGACCGGTCACGGTGAACCCCCGTCCGGGATCGAGGGTGGTGAGGTTGTCGAAGCCCGGGCGGGGACAGTCGATGTTCGTGCCCGCGGTCCATCGGTGGACCCGCCCGTCGTCGCCCATCGCGGCGTTCCATCCGCCGGACGAGTGCCTGATGAGACGGTGGATCCCGGAAGTGACCACGAACTCCTCGCCTCGCGTCGCGATGAAGCGGCCTCCTTCAAAGCGGTGCGTCTTGCGCGCGGCCGTGACGACCTGGACCTGGACGTCCTGGTCGATCACGCCGCGGATCCCGACGGGGAGCTGCGCGTAAATCTGTTCCTTGCGCCAGTCGATCGGGTTGAGCGCGAGCGGGCCGTTCTCAAACTGGCCGAAGACCTTCACCTCGCCGATCGTGTCTCCGAAGCCCTGGCCGTCGATCGTGAGGAAGCCTCCGGGCGTCACGTGCCAGCCGCGCTCGCGCCGGTTCACACGCAGGATGCCTTCGAAGTTCTTCATGTTGAGGGCGCCGATGACGCCCGGCCCCCGAAGGGTGGCCGGCGCGCCGTGCGCCGCTTTCGCGGCGGCGTCCTCGGCGGAGAGCGTAGCCGCGAGGCTCTTGAGCCTCGCGGCTGCGTCGGTCGAGCGCACCGCGAGCTTGCCCGGCAAGTTCTGCACGTGCGTCTTCAGGCTCGCGATGTGCTGCTCCCGCTGCCCGACGCTTCGGCGGATCTCGCCGACCGTCGTCTGCTTCCCGTCCGCGAGGACGACCTTCGTTGTGTCCGGCTTGGCGAGGACGTCGGCGAGCTTCGTGCTTGGCAGCACGTGCACCGTCTCCGTTCCGGCCGGCACCTTCGCCCGGTTGATCGCCGACGGCTGACCGAGGGCCGGGGCCGCGAGCACGAACAGAGCGGCTGCCGGACCGGCGGATCGACGCCCCCTCACGGCTCTTCCCTAGTCGCGGCGGCGGCGAGCCCGACAAGGCGGCGGACGTTCATGGCTCCCTCCGGTGAGACGAATTCTCACCGAAGGGGAGGGAAAAAGGAAAGCGACCCGGGCCGGACGATAAGCCGGATTCTGTGACCGGTCGGCTCGCGCCTTCCGGCTGGCGGTCATTCCTCTAGGCCCGCCCTTCCGGGAGGGCTCGAGCGACCGACCCGGTGACGTCGGCCGAAGCCGCGGGAGCGGGCGTCCCTGCCGTCACCCTATTTGGCCTTGCTCCGCGTGGGGTTTCGCCTGCCAGCCCCGTTGCCGGAGCCGCGGTGCGCTCTTACCGCACCTTTTCACCCTTACCTGCGCCTTGCGGCGCGTCGGCGGTGTGTTTTCTGTGCCACTTTCCTTCGGGTTGCCCCGACCGGAATTTCTCCGGCACGCTGCCCGCGGGAGTCCGGACTTTCCTCCCCTCCTTCCGCCGAGGCGTCGGGAGCGGCGACCGCCTGTCCGGCCCGAGTCGCGAGCAGTCTAGCGCGGTTCGAAGAGAACGATTCCTAGAAAGGGGGAGAGACGCGAAAGGCCGCGGTCACGCCCCGGACCCACCGGAACGCGCCGGCGCACCACCCCTTCTAAGAAATCCGGCTCTCTCCTCCTCCCTAGTTCACGACGACCATCGGGACGTAGGAGCCGTCCGACGTGCGGGAGCCCGCCGTCGGCCCGTCGTTCACGACGCCGTAGACGACGTAGTCCGAGGTGCCGGACGAAGGCCGGATGCGCGCATAGCCGTGCGCGATACCGGCCTCGGCGAGGATCGTGTTGAACTGCGTCCACTGCCCGCCCGTCAGGGTGGCGCGTTTCGTGAGAACGGGCGTTACCGAGCCGCCGTCCGCGTCGAAGACGTCCACGACGTACTCGACGCCGGCCGCGTTTCCCGCACGCGCGTCCGCGATCGCGAGGTTCGTCCGCGCGTCCGCGTCCTGCCTGAGGCCATACACCCAGGCCTCGCCGTGCGCGCGAGCCGACGTGCCGACCGCGGGATAGGCGAGGCCGAACGTCCCGCCCACCGTCGCGTCCGGATTGGGGTTGGACGTGCGGGCGAGCGCGGGGGCGCCGCTCACGAGAAGCGTGCCGCCCTGGTTGCCCGCGGTCGGGATCGGGAGGCCGAGGTTCCGGAGGAACGCGATCGCGTTCGGAACGACGAGCTGCTTGCGGGCGGCGAGCGTCGTCGTCCTCGTCCCCGACCCCGTTCCCGAGAAGGCGGTCGCGGCCGTGTACGTGAGCGTGACGGTGACGGGTGACGAGGTCGGATTCGTGAGAGTCAGGTCGGTCGTGAAGTGAGGAGGACCCGGCACGTCCAGGATGATCGGGACGAGCCCCTCCGTCGCGTCGGCCGGCAGGAAACTCCCGTCGGACGTGCCCGCACCCGCGCCGGAGCCGTCGTTCACGACCCCGTAGGCGATGAACCGGTCGGTTCCGGACGTGAGCCGGACCCGGGCGTATCCGTTCGTGACGCCCGTGGGCGTGAGCTTGAGAACGCTGTTGTCCTGGTTGAACTGGCCCGGCTGGAGGGTCCGGACGAACGGCGCCCCGACCGGCGCTCCGCTGTCGCCGTCGTAGATCTGGAACTCGAGCGTGACGGGGCCCGACGACGTGCCCGTCGCCGCGCCGGGCGCATGCACGAGCGCGAGGTTCGAACGGTACGCGGCGTTTTCGCGCAGGCCGTAGACCCAGGCCTCGCCCGAAGAGGCGCCCGCGACGGCGACCGCCGCCGAGAAGGTCCCGAACGATCCGCCGACTGTCGTGTTCGGATTCGGCGTGGATGTCCGCGACCCCACGTAGACCGCGAGCGGGTCCGAGGCCCCCACGAACGTCGCGACGAGCGTCCCGATCTTCGCCGAGCCGTCGGGAGGAAGCGCGTAGCCGTTCGCGGCGAGGAACGCGATCACGTCCGGAACGTAAACCTGGCGACCGGCCCCAAGCGAGCGGGCGATCGTGGGCCCGGCCGACGACGGCACAGGCGTCTGGGCGAAGCGCAGGAGGAGCGTCGCATCGGAAGTCCCCCGGTTCACCGCGATGAGGTCCGACGTGTAGTGCGAGCCGCCCGCGCCGAAGACGTCGAGGACGACCGGCGCTTGCACGCCGGGCCCGGGCGGAGGCGTGGCC
>JBAUSZ010000016.1:0-1555 GCA_049581965.1 Thermoanaerobaculia bacterium
GGGCCGGGGGGCGGGCTCCTCCGAGAGGCGGCCTGCGGTCCGCCGGGCCGCGTGAACGTCGCCGCGGCCGGCGCCGAGGACGAAGACCGCATCGGCGGGCTCCGGAAGCGCCGCCGAGGCGGCGCGAAACGTCGGGACGAGGACGAGCGGGATGCCGCAAGCGCGGGCGAGTCCCCGGGCGAACGCGATCCCGGCGCGCAGGCCCGTGAACGAGCCGGGACCCGAGAGAACGGCGACGCGGTCGAGGTCGGAGACGCCGAGACCGGTCGCCTCGAGCGCCGAGGCGACCGCGTGCGGGAGCGCCTCGGCGGCCGCGGCCGGCAGGGCGCTCACCCGTCCGTGACCCGCCTCGTCCGCAACCGCGAGAGCGGGTTCGGGTGAGGCCGAATCGAGCGAGAGGACGCGCATCAAGAGCGAGTGGGACGATGCTAGCATCCCCGCCTTCCGATGCGCGTGACGCCCATGCTCGAGCAGTACTGGGCACTGAAGCGGGAGGCGGGGGACGCGATCCTCCTCTACCGCCTCGGAGACTTCTACGAGATGTTCTTCGGGGACGCCGAGGTGGCCGCCCCGCTCCTCGGCCTCGTGCTCACGGCCCGCCACAAGGACAGCGACATCGAGGCGCCGATGTGCGGCATCCCGCAGCACGCGCTCGAGTCGTACCTCGCGCGCCTCGTCGCGGCGGGGAAGAAAGTGGCGATCTCGGAGCAGACGGAGGCGCCCGCGAAGGGGCGCGCCCTCGTCGCACGCAAGATCGTCCGCGTGGTGACGCCCGGGACGATCGTCGACCCCGACCGCCTGGACGCGCGGCGTCCGAACGAGATGGCGGCCGTGGCCTGGAACGGAGGCGGTGCGGCCGCCTCCGCGCTCGATCTCTCGACGGGGGACTTCTCCGTCGTCTCCCTGGGTGACGCCGCGGCGGTCTCGGAGTGGCTCCTGAGGCGAGCCCCGCGCGAGCTCGTCGTCTTTCCGTCCGACCGCGAGCGGGCCGAGGCGCTCCTCGGCGCTCTGCGGTCGGGCACCGCCGAGCCGCCCGCGCTCTCGGCACTCGCCTCCGAATCGCCGCGAGGCGCCAGCGCCGCCGAGCTCCTCAAGCGGCACTTCCGGACGGCGACGCTCGAGCCCTTCGGCCTCGGGGCCGGCGGCCCCGGTCTCGACGCGGCGGCGGCGCTGCTCTCGTACGCGCGGACGACCCAGCGTGCCGACTGCGACCACGTCCGGTCCCTCAGGCGGGAGACCGAGGGGGACGGCCTCGTCGTCGACTCCGTGACGGCGGGGCACCTCGAGCTCTTCCGCTCCGCTCGGGACGGGAGCGCGAACGGGACGCTCGTGTCGCTTCTCGATCGGACGGGCACGGCCTTCGGCGCGCGCACCCTCCGCCGCCTCCTCGAGCGCCCGCTCGGCCGGATTCCCGAGATCGAGGCCCGGCTCGACGCCGTCGAGGAGCTCATCGCCGACGCCGCCCGCCTCGAGGCGCTCGCGAAAGGCTTTCGCGAGATCCCCGACCTCCCGCGCCTCGTCGCGCGCCTCGCGGTCGGGGCGGGCACGCCGCGGG
>JBAUSZ010000017.1:0-15745 GCA_049581965.1 Thermoanaerobaculia bacterium
CGCGGCCCGCCTCGGACCCCTCCGCGAAGCCGCCCAGGCCGGGATCGGGGATCCGTTCGCTGGACCAAGTGATCGTCGACTACCTCGCGTCCGAAGCCGCCTCCGAGCACCTCGAGCTCGCCCTCACCTCCGACGCGGAGCTCATGTCGGGCGGCCGGGTGAACCTCACGCTGAAGGCGACGACCTCGCTCACGGAAAAGCCGCTCCCGGGCGTCCACGTGTCGATCCGCGTCGTGTCCACGGTCCGGCCGCCGCAAATTCTCTTTCGAGGAGTGACGGGAGCCGACGGCGCCGTGCGCTCGACCTGCGCTCTCCCCGACATCGGAAACGGCAACGCGGCTCTCATCATCGCGGCTTCCTCGCCCCTCGGGAACAACGAGATCAAGCAGCTCATCAAGAAGCGGAAGTAGCTCCGCTTGAAGCGTGCGCCGGCATTCGCTATATTCCGCGTCCCGCCCGGGGCGCCCCCTGCGGGATATCTGGGCCGCTAGCTCAATTGGCAGAGCAACAGACTCTTAATCTGTGGGTTGTGGGTTCAAGTCCCTCGCGGCTCACCATGAACGCCTCGAAGCCGGCCGCCTCCGCGGCCGGCTTTTTTCTTCCGGTTGAAGAGAGGAAAAGATGAGAAGAGAGATCGAAAAGGAGATTCTTGGAATGAACAGGAACGTGACGGGCCGGAGCACGCCCCCGCAGGCCCGCCTGAGCCGAAGCGCGGACCTTTTCCGCTCCGCCGGCGGCCCCCGCCCTTTCCACCTTCTCAGAAGTCTTCTTTTACTTTCTCTCCCGGTCGTCTTCCTTCCTGCCGTCCCGGCATTCGCCGCCCGCCCAATGACGATCGAGGACGTCGTGGCGGCCGTCAGGGTCGGCGGCCCGCAGCTCTCGCCGGACGGGAAGACCGTCGTCTACGTGCGGACGGTGACCGACCTCGCCGCGGGCACGCGCAATGCGGACGTCTGGCTCGTGCCCACGGACGGCTCGGCTCCGCCCCGCGCCCTGACTCGCCACGAGAAGACGGACGACACGCCACGCTTCTCGCCGGACGGGAAGACCCTCGCGTTCGTCTCGGCGCGTTCCGGGACGCCCCAGGTGTGGCTCCTCGACCTCGCCGGAGGCGAGCCGCGCAAGGTGACCGACCTCGCCGCGGGCGTCGAGGAGCCGCTCGTGTTCTCGCCGGACGGACGGACGCTGGCCTTTGTCTCGGACGTCTATCCCGAGTGCGCGGACGAGACCTGCAACAGGAAGACGCGCGAGGAGCACGAGAAGAACGCCGTGAAAGTACACAGACTCACGCGCCTGCTCTACCGGCACTGGGACTCGTGGCGCGAGAACGTACGGCACCACGTCCTCATCCTCGATCTGGCCTCCGGCGCGGTCTCGGACGTGACGCCGGGGGACTTCGACTCGCCGCCGTACCACTACGAGGGCGGCGGGATCGCCTTTTCGCCCGACGGGCGTGAGATCGCGTTCGTCTCGAACCGCGACGGCGCGGACCAAGAGGCGTTTTCCACGAACAAGGACGTCTTCACGGTGCCGCTCGCGGGCGGAGCCGCCGTGAAGCTCACGGCCGGAAACCCCGGTGCCAACTTCGATCCGGTGTACACGCCGGACGGCGCCGCCATCCTCGTGCGTGCCCAGCGTCGCGCGGGCTTCGAGGCCGACCGCTGGTATCTCGACCTCTACGACCGGAAGACGAAGGCGAAGCGGACGGTCTTCGAGTCTCCGGACCTTTCCGTGGATGAGTTCGCGCTGTCGAAGGACGGCAAGACCGTCTATTTCACGGCCGAGAGAGAGGGAAGAAGAGATTTCTTCGAAGTGTCCCTGGCTGGTGGCGTGCCTCGCCTCCTCAAGAAGGGCGGCAACATCGGCAGCCTGAGCGTCGGACCCTCCCGGGTCGTGTTCACGGAAAGCACCCTGACGGCGCCCGCGGAGATCTTCTCTTTACCACTCGAAGAAAAAACAGCGACACCCGCCGCGACGAGTCCACAGGCAAAGGCGCTGACCGACGAAAACCGGTCGTGGCGAAAGGACGTCGTCGTCTCGCAGCCCGAGAGCCTCTCGGCGACGGGCGCCGGCGGCGCGCCCATCCAATACTGGCTGATCAGGCCGCCGACGTTCGACCCGGCGAAGAAGTACCCCGTCGTCTTCCTGATTCACGGCGGCCCGCAGGGCGCGTGGGAGGACGGCTGGTCGGCGCGCTGGAACCCGTCGCTCTGGGCGGCGCAGGGCTGGGTCGTCGTGGCCCCGAATCCGCGCGGCTCGACGGGCTTCGGTCAGAGATTCGTCGACGAGATCAGCGGCGACTGGGGCGGCAAGGTCATGACGGACCTCGACGCGGTCTTCGATGCGGTCGTGAGGCTGCCGTTCGTCGACGCGACGCGGCAGGGGATCGCCGGCGCCAGCTACGGCGGCTACGCGGTGAACTGGATCCTCGGCCACACGACGCGCTTCAAGGCGGCCGTCACGCACGACGGCGTCTTCAACCTCGAGTCCATGTCGCTCGCGACGGAGGAACTCTGGTTCCCGGACTGGGAATTCGGCGGCGCGCCGTGGACCGCGAACGCGCGTGCGCAATACGCGAAGTGGTCGCCGCACCTCTTCGCGCAGAACATCCTCACGCCGACCCTGATCATCACGAACGAACGGGACTACCGCGTCCCGGTCGACCAGGGACTCCAGATGTTCACCGTCCTGCGCCGCAAGGGCGTCCCGGCCGAGGCGCTCGTGTTCCCGGACGAGGGCCACTGGGTCCTCAGGCCCCTCAACAGCAGGCGGTGGCACGAGTCCGTGTTCGCCTGGATGAAGAAATACCTCGAAAAATGAGCTAACTTGTCGGCTCCGCGGGGGTGGCGGAATTGGCAGACGCGCGGGACTTAGGATCCCGTGGGGCAACCCGTGAGGGTTCGAGTCCCTCCTCCCGCACCATTCGGCGCCGGCCGGAACTCAAACGAAGAAAGAAGCCCCATGATCACCTCATTCGTCGACGAATCCCCCACGAAAAAGGTCCTCACCTTCGAGGTCCCCGCCGAGGACGTGAAGGCGGCCACGGACAGGACGATCAAGGCGTTCGCGAAGCAGGTCCGCCTCCCGGGCTTCCGCCCCGGCAAGGCGCCCGCCTCGATGATCCGCGCGCGCTTCGCCGAGGAGATCAAGGGAGAGGTCCTCGAGCGCCTCATCCAGGAGACGCTCGGGCAGGCCCTGCGGGAGAAGAAACTGGTCCCGCTCGGCCAGCCGAAGATCGCGGACCTCAAGTTCGAGTTCGAGGCGCCGCTCTCGTTCAAGGTCGACCTCGAGGTGCGGCCCCCGGTCGACCCGAAGGACTACCGCGGGCTCAAGGTGCCGTCGGGTTCGGCGACGCCGACCGCCGAGGACGTCGACCGCGTTCTCTCGCGGATCCGCGAGGGACACGCGACCTACGAGGCCGTCGAGGGCAGGCCCCTGAAAGACGGCGACTTCGCGCTCGTCGACATCAAGGGCACGTTTCCGAGCGGTGACGGACAGGACTTCGAGAGGGAGAAGGTGCTCGTCGAAATCGGCGGCGAGGGCACGATGCCCGAGCTGTCCGCGAATCTTCGAAACGCCGAAGCGGGTTTCACGGCGACGTTCCAGAAGAGCTTCGCGGCCGACGTCTCGGACTCCGAGTTCGCGGGGAAGACCGTCCTCTACACGGTCCACCTCGTTGCGATCAAGACACGCGTCCTGCCTGCGCTCGACGACGAGCTCGGACGCCTCGCGCTGACGCCGCGCGAGGGCGAGGCGCCCGACGGGGCGTCGCTCGAGATGCTGAAGGAGAAGGTCGCCGAGTCGGTGACCCGGGAGAAGGAACAGGCGGTGCGCGAGCAGAAGCGCCGCGCGGTCCTGGACGGCCTTCTCGCCCTCAACGAGGTCTTCGCGCCGGAGTCCATGGTCGAGTCCGAGGTGGACTCGGGGCTCAAGGAATACGCGCGCCACGTGGCCCGGCAGGGCGTCGACCTCAAGGAGGCGAAGATCGACTGGAACGAGCTGCGCAAGGAGGCGCGCCCCTCGGCCGAGCGCCGCGTGAAGGAGTACCTCCTCCTCGACGCGATCGGGGAGAAGGAACAGATCGCCGTGACGGACACGGAGCTCGACGCGGAGCTCAAGCGCCGCGCCCAGGCGATGGAAATGTCCTTCTCCGAGCTCAAGGGCGCGCTCGTGAAGGCCAACCGCCTCGAGGGGGTGCGCGAAGAGCTGCGGATCGACCGGGTCGTCGACTTCCTCGTCGCCGAGGCCGTCGTGGCGGGCTGAGTAGACTACGGGAGGCTGGAGGCTACGCAATGCTGATTCCGATGGTCATCGAGCAGACGAACCGGGGCGAACGCGCGTACGACATCTACTCGCGTCTGCTCAAGGACAACGTCATCTTTCTGGGCTCGGCGATCAACGACGACGTCGCGAACCTCGTGATCGCCCAGATGCTCTTCCTCGAGGCCGAGAATCCCGAGAAGGACATCACGCTCTACATCAATTCGCCGGGCGGGTCGGTGTCGGCGGGTCTCGCGATCTACGACACGATGCAGTACGTGAAACCCGACGTCGCGACGTACTGCCTCGGGCAGGCGGCCTCCATGGGCGCGATGCTCCTCGCGGGCGGCGCCAAGGGAAAGCGCGCGGCGCTTCCGAACGCGCGCATCCTGATCCACCAGCCCCACGGCGGGGCCGAGGGCCAGGCCTCCGACATCGAGATCCAGGCCCGCGAGATGCTGCGCACGAAGCAGCGGCTGAACGAGATCCTCGCCCTCCACACGGGCCAGCCCGTCGAGAAGATCTCGAGAGACACGGACCGCGACAACATCTTCGAACCGGACGCCGCGAAGGAGTACGGGCTCATCGACCTCGTGATCCGGCGCCGCGAGGACGCCAAGATCCCGGCGTAGCGCGTCGAGAAACGTCAGGCGGGTTTCCCGGGCCCTACCGCTCGGCTTCGGCGCGGCCTGCGCACGTCAGCGAAACATCCAGGAGGCGAACGCCCGCCACGGCGTCTCGACGCTGCGGAAGGTTTCGAATTCGTCGTAGGTGCTGATCCTCTTTTCCCACGACCACGAGGCGCCCACGCTGAGCGACCCCGCGAGGGGGATCCGCCCCTCCGCGCGGAAGGTCTCGATGCTGCTGTTGCGGGCGATTCCGTTCGAGGTGTGCATCCAGAAAACCGAGTACGCGAGCGTCGCGAGGTCGAGCTCACGGCGGCGCACGCGGACCGACGTGTAGATCGCCGCGCCCGGGCCGTAATCGTACGAGCGCCCCACGAGCCCGCTCGATTCCTCGAGATGCTCGTTTTTCAGGGCGGCGAGCGGCACCGCGGCGCCGAGGGCCTCCGCGCGCAGCTCGGCGTCCTTTCCGAGGGACCGCTTCGAGAGGAGCCCGAAGCGGAACGACTGCGAGCTCAGGACGCGTGTGTCGTCGTTCGTGTAGTCGAAGTCCATGAAGAGTCCGATGACGTGCCTTGCGCCGGCCGAACCGGCGTCGAGATCCCAGCCTCCGAGGAGGCCGCGGACCTCGACCCGCGTGAGCCACGCCGTGCTCGGCCACGAGACGTCGAGGCCGAGGCCGAAAGAGTCGAAGGGGCGTGAGAAGGCGCGGTCGAACGGGTCACCGTACCGGAGGGTGACCGCGAGGAAGGCCTGGTCCGGATCCGCGCGGCGGCTCGAGGCGAAGTGGCGCCAGCCGCCGTCCAGCTCGGCAGCGACGCGCGATGGCTCGATCGTCTCGCCGCGCTCGGCGCGGACCCTGCGGAGGTCGCCCGTGAACGCCCGCGTCAGGAGCTGCGCCGGGTTGATGAGGCCCGCGAGGGCCTCCCGCGCGACCCGCGCGCCGCCGCGGACCCGATCGTCGAGGATCATCTGCGAAAGCCGGTAGCAGGCCTCTCCAAACACCGCTCCCCCGAGCGTCGTGTTCACGAGGTCGTTGAGCGAGGGTCCCTGGCTCTCGGCGGTGATCTCCCAGATCGCGCTGCCGGCCGCGGTGAAAAGGGCCGACTCGAGGAACGTGAATCCGTTCGAACGCGGCGCGTTGAAGTAGTAGCTGCCTCCGAAGGCGTGGCCGAGCTGGTTCGTCAGGAACTTGTCGTTGTCGAAGGTGAAACCCGCCCGGAGGTTGTCGTGTACGGTCTCCCACGAGATACGTGCGTAATCCCAGTTCGCGGCGTAGCGGTTGAAGCCCCACGAGACGACTTCGAGCCCGAGCAGCTCTCCGGTCGCCAGCCAGAAACGCCTGTCCTTCCCGCGTTTCTCCGCGGGGGAGGCGGACGGCCCGCGGGCGGAGGGCGGCGGGGGGGCTTCGGCGGCCGATCCCGGGAAGAGGCGGAATCCCGGCGGAGAGGCGGCCTCCTGGGCCTGCGCGCCCGAGGCCGCCAGCGCCGCGGCCGTGAGCGCGGCAGCCGCGACGGGTCGGGCCGTCTGCATCATCTCGACGGACCCGATCATAGGTTAGGCTCCCGTCCGGGCGGCGGGAATGCGCCCGACTCGCCGTTTGTTCCGAGTGGTCGGGAGGCGGTAAGATGTTCAGCCAGGACTTCGAGGGGGACCGGGCAAGTCGATGACGAAGAAAACGGGCACGGGTGACGTCCTGCGCTGCAGCTTCTGCAACAAGTCGCAGCGGGACGTGAAGAAACTCATCGCGGGGCCGACGGTCTACATCTGCGACGAGTGTGTCGACATCTGCCTCGACATCATCGCGGAAGACCGGGTCCTCGATCAGACCAAGCCCGAGACGAAGCTCCCGAAGCCCCGCGAGATCAAGGAATTCCTCGACGAATACGTCGTCGGCCAGGAGACCGCCAAGCGCAAGCTCGCGGTCGCGGTCTACAACCACTACAAGAGGATCGACTACTTCGAGAAGACCCGGAAGCTCGACGTCGAGCTCCAGAAGTCGAACATCCTCCTCATCGGACCCACCGGAACGGGCAAGACGCTTCTCGCGCAGACCCTGGCGAAGATGCTTTCCGTCCCGTTCACGATCGCGGACGCGACGACGCTCACCGAAGCGGGGTACGTCGGGGAAGACGTCGAGAACATCATCCTGAAGCTCTACCAGGCCGCGGGACAGGACAAGGAAAAGACGGAACGCGGGATCGTCTACATCGACGAGATCGACAAGATCGCGCGGAAGGGCGAGAACCCCAGCATCACCCGCGACGTCTCCGGCGAGGGCGTGCAGCAGGCGCTCCTGAAGATCCTCGAGGGCACCGTCACGAACGTGCCTCCGCAGGGCGGCCGCAAGCACCCGCACCAGGAGTTCATCCAGATCGACACGACGAACATCCTCTTCATCTGCGGCGGGGCCTACGTCGGGCTCGAGGACATCATCGGCCGCCGCCTGACCGACAAGTCCATGGGCTTCGGCGCGAAGATCGTCTCCAAGAAGGAGAAGCGCGCCGGCGACATCCTCGAGAAGGTCCATCCCGAGGACATGATCAAGTTCGGGATGATCCCGGAGTTCATCGGCCGCGTGCCCGTCGTGGCGACCCTCCACGACCTCGACCGCGCGGCGCTCGTCGCGATCCTCAAGGAGCCCAAGAACTCGCTCATCAAGCAGTATCAGGCGCTGCTCGAGTTCGAGAACGTGAGCCTCCGGTTCACGGACGACGCGATGGAACAGATCGCCGACGAGGCGATCGTCCGCAACGTGGGCGCCCGCGGCCTCAAGATCATCCTCGAGGAGCTCATGTTGGACGTCATGTACCGGGTCCCCTCCGAGGAGGAGATCGAGGAGTGCGTCATCACGAAGGACGCCGTCCTCCGCCGCGCCGCGCCCATCCTCTCGCTCCGAAAGGCGGGCTGAGGTCGACGCCTCTCGCGGACCCGGGCTCCGTTCTTCCTTTTCCCGCCCCCATTCTGCCCCCGAGGTGACCCCATGACGACCCCGACCTCCCTCGAGCCCGTCGCGAGCGCGCCGCGCGCCCTGCCGCTCGTCCCCCTGCGCGACATGGTCGTGTTTCCGCGCATGATGGCGCCCTTCGTCGTCGGCCGCGCCTCGTCCATCGCCGCTCTCGAGGCCGCCCTCGCGACGCCCGAGAAGAAGATCTTCCTCGCGGCGCAGAAGGACCCGAAGATCGATGAGCCCGCCGCGGGCGACATCCACGAGGTCGGCGTCATCGCGTCCGTCGTGCAGTCGCTCAAGCTCCCGAACGGCCACATCAAGGTCATGGTCGAGGGCGTCGTGCGCGGGTCGATCCGCTCCTTCGCCGCCAGTGCGGGCCACCTGGCCGTCACGGTCGAGCCGCTCACGCCGCGCCCGCTGGGCCCGGCCGCCGGCGACGTGGGACCGTACCTCACGAAAGTGCTCGCGGTCTTCGAGCAGTACGCCAAGCTCTCCCACCATCTCGCGTTCGAGGGACTCCTCTCCTCCCTCAAGATGGACGACGCCGATGCGTTCTGCGACATGCTCGCCGGGCATCTGCCGACGTCCATCCCGACCCCGGAGAAGCAGGCGCTCCTCGAGACGGTGAACCCGCTCGAACGCCTCCAGCGGCTCCAGGACCTGCTCGAGATCGAGATCGAGAAGATCAACATCGACCGCCGGATCAACAACAAGGTCAAGAAGCAGATGGAGCGGGCGCAGAAGGAGTACTACCTCAACGAGAAGATCAAGGCGATTCACCAGGAGCTCGGCAAGAAGGACGACAAGTCCGACGAGATCGAGGAGCTCCGCGTCAAGATCGAGAAGGCTGGGATGCCGAAGGACACGAAGGAGAAGGCGCTCGCCGAGCTCAAGCGGCTCGAGGCGATGCCGAACGTCTCCGCCGAGGCGACCGTGTCGCGGAACTACATCGATTGGCTCGTGCAGGTGCCCTGGAAGAAGGCGACGCGCGAGATGAAGGACATCAAGCGCGCCGAGAAGATCCTGAACGAGGACCACTACGGGCTCGAGAAGGTCAAGGAGCGCATCCTCGAGTTCCTCGCCGTCCGCCAGCTCGTGACGGAGACGAAGGGCTCCATCCTCTGTTTTGCGGGACCTCCGGGCGTCGGCAAGACCTCCCTCGCCAAGAGCATCGCGAAATCGCTCAACCGCAAGTTCGTGCGCCTCTCGCTGGGCGGCGTGCGCGACGAGGCCGAGGTCCGCGGCCACCGGCGCACGTACATCGGCGCGTTCCCCGGCCAGATCATCCAGCTCATGAAGAAGGCGGGAACCGTGAACCCCGTGTTCCTCCTCGACGAGGTCGACAAGATGTCGATGGACTTTCGGGGCGACCCGTCTTCGGCGCTCCTCGAGGTCCTCGACCCCGAGCAGAACCACTCCTTCGTGGACCACTACCTCGACGCGGAGTACGACCTCTCGAAGGTCATGTTCATCGCGACGGCGAACGTGATCCACCCGGTCCCGCCCGCCCTCAAGGACCGCATGGAGATCATCCCGTTGTCGGGATACACGCCCAACGAGAAGGTCGCGATCGCGAAGCAGTTCCTCGTGAAGAAGCAGGTCAAGGAGAACGGCCTCAAGCCCGATCAGGCCGTCTTCGAGGACGGGGCACTCTACGGGCTCATCGAAAAGTACACGCGCGAGGCGGGCGTCCGCAGCCTCGAGCGTGAGATCGCGTCCGTCTGCCGGAAGATCGCCCGCAAGATCATCGGGAAGAACGTCGAGACTCCCGTCGTCGTCACGGCCGACAATCTCGGCTCTTTCCTGGGGAAGCCGAAGTTCCGACTGAGCAAGAAGGGCGAGAAGGCCGAGATCGGGCTTTCGACCGGCCTCGCGTGGACGGAGTCCGGGGGCGACGTCCTACACATCGAGACGACGCTCATGCGGGGCAAGGGGAACCTCGTCCTCACGGGCCAGCTCGGCGACGTCATGCAGGAGTCCGCGCGCGCCGCGCTCTCCTACGTGCGGACGCGGGCCGAGCTCTACGGGGCAGAGCCCGACTTCTACGAGAAAAAGGACATCCACGTGCACATCCCGGAGGGGGCGATCCCGAAGGACGGTCCTTCGGCCGGTATCACGATGGCGACGTCCATCCTCTCGGCCGTCACGAGGATCCCGATCCGCAAGGACATCGCGATGACCGGCGAAATCACGCTGCGCGGCAAGGTCCTCCCCGTGGGCGGCATCAAGGAGAAGCTCCTCGCCGCCTATCGCGCCGGGATCACGACGATCGTCCTCCCGAAGGAGAACGACAAGGACCTCGACGACCTGCCCGAGGAGATCCGCGCCGTCATGGAGTTCCATCTCGTCGACGACGTGGACGAGGTCGTGCGTCTCACGCTCGAGGGCGCGCCCTCGCCGGTCGTGCCGAAGGACCTGGCCGCCCAGGCGGGGACGACGACGCCGCAGTGAGATCGGCCCCTTCTCTCTGATAAGCTCTGTCCGGGACGGGTTCCCGTCCCTCTTTACCTTCTAAGAAGTCTTTCTTTTTCCCCCTCCCGGGGGATTTCGACCCTTCCCATGACGACGACGTTGTCTTCCGCGAGGTCGCGCGCCGGCTCACGGTCCGGCGGCGGGAAGGGTGCGCTCGCCGTCGGCGCGGACGTCCGCCTCGTCCTCGCGGCGCACCGCCCCGGCGAGCGTCCGAAAAATGCCCTTCCGGCGCTCGCCGTACTCGGCCGTTCGAACGTCGGAAAGTCGAGCCTCCTGAACGCGCTCCTGGGCACGAAGGTCGCACGCGTCTCTCAGACGCCCGGCCGCACGCAGGCCCTCTACTGGTACCGCGTCGGCGACCGCTTCGACGTCGTCGACTGTCCGGGGTACGGGTTTGCAAAGACGGGGAAAGAGAAGAGAAAGAGCTTCGAGACGTTGATCGAGAGTTTCCTGCTCGGCAGCACCGAGGAAGGCGAAGCGGCGGGCTCGGTGCGCGCAACGGAGCGTGCCACGCAACCCGCCGCCGCTCTTCTTCTCGTCGATGGACGCCTGGAGCCACAAGACTCCGACCGGTCCATGTCCCTCTTTCTGAGGAATTCCTCTCTTCCGACCGTCGTCGCCGCGACGAAGTGGGACGCCGTGAGGCCCTCGCAGCGCGTGCGGCAGCTCCGGTCTCTCGCCGCCGCCTTCGAAGCCCCCGACCGCGCCCTCCTGCCCGTCTCGGCCGAGACGGGCGAAAACCTCCCTTCGCTCGCGCGGCTCCTCAGCGCAGCTCTCTCACCCGCCTCCAAGGAGTAACCATGCCCCGACGCAAGGTCCCCGGCGCCGACTACGCCCTCCGCGACATCGATCCCCGCGAGCTTCCCGCCGACGTCGAGGACCTGGCGGCCCCGGCCGCTCCCACCGAGCCGATGCTCGACATCCGGACGCTGCACAACCATGCGATGCCTCAGCTCCTGAAGATCGCGCAGGAGCTCGAGGTCGAGGGCGCGCCGTCCCTCCGCAAGCAGGAACTCATCTTCAAGATCCTCCAGACGCAGACGGAGCGGCTCGGCCTCATCTTCTCCGAGGGCGTCCTCGAGGTCCTTCCGGACGGCTTCGGCTTCCTGCGCGCCCCGGAGTACAACTACCTCGCCGGCCCTGACGACATCTACGTCTCACCCTCGCAGATCCGCAAGTTCGGCCTCCGCACGGGAGACACGATTTCCGGCCAGATCCGCCCGCCGAAGGACGGGGAGCGCTACTTCGCCCTCATCAAGGTCGAGGCCGTCAACTTCGAGCATCCCGACGTCGCGCGCGAGAAGATTCTCTTCGACAACCTGACGCCGCTCTACCCGCAGGAGCGCATCCGTCTGGAAACGCCGAACCTCTCGTCGCGCGTCCTCGACCTCATCTCTCCGATCGGCAAGGGCCAGCGTGGGCTGATCGTCGCGCCTCCCCGCACCGGCAAGACCATGCTCCTGCAGGCGCTCGCGAACTCCATCACGACGAACCATCCGGAGATCACGCTCATCGTCCTCCTGATCGACGAGCGTCCCGAGGAGGTCACGGACATGCAGCGCTCCGTCAAGGGCGAGGTCATCTCCTCGACCTTCGACGAACCCGCGACGCGGCACGTCCAGGTCGCCGAGATGGTCATCGAGAAGGCGAAGCGGCTCGTGGAGCACAAACGCGACGTCGTGATCCTCCTCGATTCGATCACGCGCCTCGCGCGCGCCTACAACACGACGTGCCCGCCCTCGGGCAAGGTCCTGTCGGGCGGCGTGGACGCGAACGCGCTCCAGAAGCCGAAGCGGTTCTTCGGGGCCGCGCGGAACATCGAGGAGGGCGGCTCGCTCACGATCATGGCGACGGCCCTCATTGACACCGGATCGCGGATGGACGACGTGATCTTCGAGGAGTTCAAGGGAACCGGCAACATGGAAGTCCACCTCGACCGCAAGCTCGTCGACCGCCGCGTCTTCCCGGCCATCGACATCAACAAGTCGGGCACGCGCAAGGAGGAGCTCCTTCTCGAGAAGCAGGAGCTCAACCGGATCTGGATCCTGCGCAAGGTCCTCAATCCGCTCTCGACCGTCGAGGCGATGGAGCTCCTCATCGAGCGTCTCGACAAGACGAAGAACAACGCCGAGTTCCTGGGGTCGATGTCCGCGGGCTGAGACGCCCTTTCAGGCGTGAAGCTCCACGACGTCCTTGTCCGCGAGGACGTGGTGGCGATCCACCTGCTGGCCGTCGAACTTCGCGTGGCCCCAGATCCGGGCGAACCTCATCCGCGCGGCGATCTCCTGGTGAACGTGCGCGGCAAAGTCGTGGATCGTCGCGCCCGCGGGCAGGACGAAGGGCCTCCCGAGATCCGGTCGGTGTCCGGGCTCCTTGCCGTAGACGCGAATCCGCCCGAGCTCGCGGAATAGGACCTCTCGCAGGGGCTCGAGGCCCGCGCCCGTGAGGGCCGAGACGGGGAAGAACGGGAGATCCGGGCCGATCGCATCGCGCGCAAGCGCCGCGAGCGTCCCGTCGTCGTCCTCGCTCTTGTTCCCGAGGACGAGAACGGGCTTCGGCTGGAAAAACGGCGGCGCACCGGGCGGCAGAGGACGAATACGGGGCCAGACGCGGGCGCGGGCGAGAAGCTCGTGGAGAAGGCGCGCCGCGACCTCGGCATCGTCCGCTCCGACGTCCACGACGAGGAGAACGCCGTCGGCGTCGTGCGCGAGGTTTGCGAGCCACGGCTCGGTGTGGCCTTCGGCGACGGCCGGCGTGTCCACGAGCTGTATCTGAACATCCTCGAACGCCGCCATCCCGGGCAGCGGGACGCGTGTCGTGAACGGGTAGTCGCCGACCTCGGGGTGTGCGTGCGTGACGGCCGCGAGGAGCGACGACTTGCCGGAGTTCGGGGGCCCGAGGAGGACCCACTGGCCGGCTCCCTCCCGTTTGACGTGACCGATTTCCGTGCGGTGGCCACCGCGCGGCGCGTGCGCCGCCTCGTCCTCGAGCTTCGAGAGCCGCTTGCGCAGGTCGGCCAGCAGCTTCTCCGTGCCCTTGTGCTTCGGGAGGAGCGCGATCATCTCGCGCAGGGCGGCGACCTTCTCCGCGTGGTCCGCGGCCTTCTTGAAGCGCTCCTCGGCGTCGTGGTACTGCGGCGTGAGGTTCGCGGTCACCCCCCCAAGAATATGGGCGGCGCCGCGACGGCGCCAGCGGGGAATCGACTACGATCCTGAGAGGGCACACCCCGAGGAGCGCCGCATGTCCGACTTCTCCACGCTCGTCCGATCCTATCGGGTCACGAAGGGAAGAGGGTTCCGGCTGAAGGACTGGAACCCCCGCGACACGGCGCACCTGAGGGAAGGCAAGAGGAAGGCGAAGGAGCTCCTCGCGGCCGGCGTCGGGAGGCTCGCCGACCTGCAGGACAGGCTCTACGCGCAGGACCGGTGGAGCGTCCTCCTCGTCTTCCAGGCGATGGACGCGGCCGGCAAGGACGGGACGATCAAGCACGTCATGTCGGGCGTGAACCCGCAGGGCTGCCAGGTCTACTCGTTCAAGGCGCCGTCGGCCGAGGAGCTCGACCACGACTTCCTCTGGCGGACGACGAAGTGCCTCCCCGAGCAGGGCCGGATCGGCATCTTCAATCGCTCGTACTACGAGGAGGTCCTCGTCGTGCGCGTTCACCCCGAGATCCTCGCGCGAGAGAAAATCCCGCCGCGCCTCGTGACGAAGCGGGTCTGGAGGGAGCGCTTCGAGAGCATCGCCGACATGGAGAAGCATCTCGCGCGCAACGGAATGCTCGTCCTGAAGTTCTTCCTGAACGTGTCGCGCCGGGAACAGAAACGCCGGTTCCTCGAGCGCCTCGACATGCCCGAAAAGAACTGGAAATTCTCGGAGGCCGACGCGAGGGAACGCCAGCTCTGGAAGCGGTACATGGCGTGCTACGAGGACGCGATACGCGCGACGGCGAGGCCCTGGGCCCCGTGGTACGTCGTCCCGGCCGACAACAAATGGTTCACGCGCCTCGTCGTCGCCGGCGCGATCATCGACGCGCTCGAGCGGCTCGACCTTCGCTACCCTCTCGTGGACGAGGCCAAGAAGAAGGAGCTCGCCGCCGCGCGGAGGCTCCTGAGCTCCGAGTAGGTTCCTATACTGGCCCCGTGTGGGAGCGCACGTTTCTCCGGGATCTCGCGGTCGTCCTCGCGGCCTCGTTCCCCGTCCTCTTCGTCTGCCGCCGCCTGAAGGTCCCGCAAGTCGTCGGCTTCCTCGTGACGGGCATCGCGATCGGGCCGCACGCGCTCGGGTGGGTGCACGACGCGGACCGGGTCGAGACCATTGCGACGTTCGGCGTCGCCCTCATCCTCCTCTTCGTCGGGCTCGAGTTCCCGGTACGCCGCCTGAAGGCCCTCGGGCGAACGTCGCTCGTCGGCGGCACGCTGCAAATGGCCCTCACGACCGCGGGAGGCTTTGCCGTCGCCCGGCTCTCGGGAAGCGCGCCGAACCAGGCGGTCTTCTTCGGGCTCCTCGTGTCGATTTCGTCTACGGCCGTCGTCCTCCCGATCCTCAAGGAGCGCGACGAGCTGACGGCCCCATACGGGCGGCGGTTCCTCGCGGTCGCTCTGTACCAGGACCTCGCCGTGATCCCGATCCTCCTCTTCCTGCCGGCTCTCGTTTCGGGGAGCGGACCACGCGCTGCGGCCGTCGCGGGTCGTGTCGTCCTTGCGATCGCCGGCGTCGCGCTCCTCGTCGCGATCGCGCGCCGGGCGGCGCCGCACATTCTCGACGCCGTCGCGCGGATGGGCAGCCGCGAGACGTTCACAGGGGCCGTCGTCGTCCTCGTCCTCGCGATGGTGGCGGCGGGGGAGAAGGCGGGCGTCTCGGCCGCGATGGGCGCCTTCGCGGCGGGGATCGTCCTCGGCGAGAGCGACCACGTCCACGAGGTCGCCGCGACCCTCGCACCTCTTCACGATCTCCTCTCGAGCCTCTTCTTCGTGTCGGTCGGGATGCTCCTCGAGCCTGCGTTCCTCGCCTCGCACCCGGTGGAGGTCGGCGCGGGCATCGTCGCCCTCGTCGTGATCAAGACCGTGGCGGCGTTCGCCGCGCTCCGGGCCGCGGGCACCGTTCCGCGCACGGCCGCGCGCGCGGCGCTCGCCCTCGCGAACGTCGGAGAATTCTCCTTCGTCCTCGCGACGACCGGCGTCTCGCTCGCGCTTCTGACAGGGGAGACGCGGCAAATCGTCGTGGCGGCGACGGTCGGGACGCTCGTTTTCGTGCCGCTCCTCGTCGCGGCCGGGCCCGCGCTCGCCCTCCGGCTCCCCGAGGCGGTCGAGGATCCCGGCGATGGAGAAGAGACCCCGCGGGCGCGGCACATCGTCGTCGTGGGCGCTGGCCTGAACGGGACGAACGTCGCCCGGGTTCTCCAGGAGACGGGGATCCCGCACGTCCTCGTCGACATCGACCC
>JBAUSZ010000018.1:0-2687 GCA_049581965.1 Thermoanaerobaculia bacterium
GCCGATGGAGTAGCCCGCGTCCTCGAGGAGGGCGCGGGCCGAGGCACGTGTGTAGAAGCGCAGGTGCGTCCGGTCGAGAATGCCGCGGTCCGCGTACGGGAAGCGACCAAACGCGAGAGCCGCGCGGACCGTGACGTTCGCGACGTTCGGAAGGGACAGCATGAGGACGCCGCCTCGGGCCAGGAGCGGTTCGAGGAGCGCGAGAAGCCGCTCGGGCCGGGGCAGGTGCTCGAGGATATCGCCTGCGACGATCACGTCGAAGGGCTCGCGCCAGGGACCCGAGACGCCCTCGAGCAGGTCGCCCGTGACGGGGTCGTCGAAGAACACGGCGCCCTCGCGTGCCTGGTCGGGGTCGAGCTCGATCCCCGCGAGGTAGCGGCAGTGCGGACGGATCCGCCGCGCGAGCTCGCCCGCCCCGAAGCCGAGGTCGAGGGTGGCGAGACCCGCCGGCCGCGCGAGAATCCGTCTGAGAAGCACGTCGTGGGAAGAGCCGGGGATCTCTTTCCACGAGTATTTCTGCGCCTCGAGCGGAGCGGCGTACCTCAGAGCGGCGACCTCTGCGCGATCGGGACACGGCGCCCGGTGCCGAAGGCCTTTTCGGAAACCCTGAGCCCGGGCGCGGCCTGCCGGCGCTTGTACTCGGAGAGATCGAGGAGGCGCGCCATCCGCTCGACCAGCGTGCGCGAAGCCCCGCTGCGGCGCGCCGCCACGCCGACCGGGAGGTTGCGCTCGACGAGTCCCTCGAGGATCGCATCGAGAACGGGGTAGGGCGGGAGCGAGTCCTGGTCGGTCTGTCCCGGCCGGAGCTCGGCCGACGGCGGTTTCTCGAGGGAGGCGATCGGGATGAGGGGCCGGCCGGCGCGCGCGTTCAGGTGTCGCGCGAGGGCGTAGACGCGCATCTTCGGCAGGTCCGAGATCGGCGCGAGGCCGCCGCACATGTCTCCGTAGAGCGTGCAGTAGCCGACGGCGAGCTCGCTCTTGTTGCCCGTCGAGAGAACGAGCGACCCGAACTTGTTCGAGAAGCCCATCACGAGGAGACCGCGAACGCGGGCCTGGAGGTTCTCCTCCGCGACGTCCTCGGGCCGGCCCGCGAAGACGGGGGCGAGCGTGGCCTTCGCGGCCTGAAAGAGCGTGCCGATCGGAAGAACCTCGAAGCGGATGCCGAGATTCTCGGCGAGGGTACGGGCGTCGGCGAGAGATCCAGAGGACGAATATTCAGAAGGCATCCCGAGCCCGGTGACGCTTTCCTTCCCGAGCGCGTCCACGGCGAGCGTCGCGACGAGCGCCGAGTCGATCCCGCCCGACAGGCCGAGGACGGCGGTCGAGAAGCCGCACTTTCCTGCGTAGTCGCGGATCCCGAGGACGAGTGCGCGACGGAGAGACTCGAGTGGCTCGGCGTGGGCGCCGTCGCTCGAGCCCGGCGGGATGCCTCCCGAGACGCGGACGACCCGCGCGCGGTCGCCGGTGTCCCGGCCGACGTCCGCGACGAGGAGGTCCTCCCCGAAGAGCGCGGCCCGGGCTGCGACGCGCCCGCGCCCGTCGAGGATCATGGAACCTCCGTCGAAGACGAGTTCGTCGTTCCCGCCGACGAGGTTCAGGTAGGCGACGGGGACCCGGCCGTCGCGCGCGTAGCGGGCGAGCATCCGGCGGCGCAGGAGAGGCTTGCCCTCCGAGAAAGGCGAAGCCGAGATCGACAGGATGAGCGTCGCGCCGCGCCGGACGAGCGCCTCGCCGGGGTCGTGGTGGTAGACGCGCCTCTCTCTCCAGAAGTCCTTGTCGTTCCAGAGATCCTCGCAGACGGGGAGGCCGATGCGCTCACCGCGGAACGGGACGAGGGCGCAGCCGTCTCCTGGCTCGAACCAGCGTCCCTCGTCGAAGACGTCGTACGTCGGAAGGAGCGTCTTCTTGGCAAGGACGCGGACACGGCCGCGGTGGAGGAAAGCGGCGACGTTGTGGAACGGCTTGCCCGTCTTCCGGGTGTTCGGCACGAAGGTGCCGACGAGAAGGGCCGTCTCCCGGGTCCGGCGGGCGAGTGCCGCGAGCGTCCGGCGCGCCTCCTGCTGAAACGACGGCCGCTCGAGGAGGTCGCGCGGGGGATACCCGCAAAGGGCCAGTTCCGGCACCGCGGCGAGATCGGCGCCCGCCTCCTCGGCGCGGGCCAACACCGCCTCGATCTTCGCGGCGTTGCCCGTGAAGTCGCCGATCGTCGTGTCGATCTGGCCGAGCGCGATCCGCACCGGCTTGCCTAAGGCATTCCGCCGGCCTCGGGCGCCTCGACACCCTCGATCGTCGTCTTCGAGAGGAGATCGGCGAGCGTGCGGCCCCGACGGTCGAACGCGGCGACGAGGAGCGGGACGCCGGCGAATACGCCGGTGAGCAGGAAGCCGAGAAACCTCAGGAACGCCGACGCGAGAGTCGGCGAGCCGCCGTCCTCCGCGCGGATGCGGAGATCGGCGAGCGCCATTCCGGGCGTCGTGCCCCAGACGAACGGCGCAAGGACGAGGAGAACGAGCCCCGCGAGAAACAGGAACGCGGCGAGCGGAAGGAAGGCGGGAGGCGGAAAACGAAGGTCGAGGAGCAGGGCGCCCGCCGCGAGCTCGACCGCCCCGACGAGCGCGAGGATCAGGAGGTCCGCGAGGCCCGCTGCCACGCGGCGCGCGAAGGCGACGGCGCGCGGACCGCCGTCC
>JBAUSZ010000019.1:0-3622 GCA_049581965.1 Thermoanaerobaculia bacterium
AGGCATGGGCGCGCCTCCTCCTGGCGCGCTGGGGAGTCGTCTCGCGAGCGACGCTCGAGCGCGAGGATGCCGCCGCCGTCCGCTGGGCGGACGTCGCGCCCGTCTTCGCGCGCATGGAGATGCGCGGCGACCTGAGGCGCGGCGAGTTCCTCGAGGGGCGCGGGCCCGTCCAATACGCCGACGAGGAGACTGTCGAGACGCTGAGGCGGGCCGCGTGGCCGGACGGCGAGGAGAGGGCCCTCGCGGTCGCGTCCGCAGCCGACCCCGTCCTCGAGGGGATCGGCCTCGCGAGCGGCTGGGCGGCCCTGGCAGGCGGGGAGCCGCTCCTGACGCTGGACGCGTCCGGCTCTCTCGAAATCGCGGACGGCACGACGGATCGGGCCCTTCGCGCGTCGCTCGCGGCGCTTCAGGACCTCCTGCGCCGCTCGCGCGACCCGCTCGGGAGGCCCCGGCGGCTGGCCGTTTCGAAGGTGAACGCTCGCCCCGCGGCCGGCGCGCCGCTCGCGCCCGTCCTCGAGTCGCTGGGCTTTTCGCGGGACTTCGGGACGTTGGTCTGGCGGGCCCTCTGACGGGACCGGATTTGTAATAGTCTTCACGCCGTCTTAACTTCGCCTACCCGTCGCGCCCCGACGGTTTGCCCTATGAATCCCATTTTGCTCGAGGAGGTTTCGATGTCCCGAATTTCCAGAGTCTCGATCGCCCTCGTCGCCGCGCTCGTCCTGTGCGTCTCCGCGGCCGGCCCGGCCCGCGCGCAGAGCGCGACCGGCAGCATCTCCGGCACGGTCCTCGACACGGCCGGAGCGCCGCTCCCCGGCGCGAGCGTGACCGCGAAGAACGTCAAGACGGGTGCCGTTCGCAGCGCGACGACGAACGCGACCGGCGCCTACCTGTTCCCGCTCGTGCCGGTCGGCCCCTACGACGTGTCGTCCAGCCTCCAGGGCTTCACGCCCTCGAGGACCGGCCGGGCGGAGGTCACGGTCGGCGCGGACACGACCGTCCGGCTCACGATGGCGATCGCGGGCGTGAAATCCGCCGTGACCGTCACGGAGGAGGCGCCCGTCGTCGAGACGACGAGGACCGAGCAGGCCTCGGCCGTCAACGAGGCGTACATCCAGAACCTCCCGACGAACGGCCGGAACTTCATCGACTTCGTCTTGACGACGCCCGGCGTCACGAAGGACCCGCGCCTCGGCGACATCAGCTTCGCGGGCCAGCGCGGCACGCTGAACAGCCTCGTGATCGACGGCGCGAACAACGACAACACGTTCTTCGGCCAGGCCCTCGGCCGCACGGGCTCGGGCCGCGCGCCGTACCAGTTCAGCCAGGACGCCGTGAAGGAGTTCCAGGTCAACCGAAACGCCTACACGGCCGAGTACGGCCGCGCGGGCGGGGCCGTGATCAACGTCGTCACGAAGTCCGGCACGAACGAGTTTCACGGTTCCGCGTTCGAGTTCTTTCGCGACAAGGGGATGAACGCGAACGACTACATCAACGTGATCAACGGCCGCGCCCAGAACAACTACCACTACAACCAGTTCGGTGCGAGCCTCGGCGGCCCGCTCGTCAAGGATCAGCTCTTTTTCTTCGCGAACTACGACGGCCAGCGCAACACGAACGGCCAGCCCGTCATCCTGAACACCTCCGGCCTGAACCTCTCGGACGCGAACACGGCGGCCGGCCTCGCGAAGCTCACGCCCCTGACCTCCCCGTACGACCGCGGCCAGAACCAGGACGTCTTTCTCCTGAAGGCCGACTGGGAGGCCGCCCAGAACGGGCGGCTCTCGATCCGCTACAACCGCCAGCGCTTCACGGGCGTCAACAACGAAAACGGCGGCACGACCCAGTCCTCCCAGCACTCGGGCGACTCGCTCGTGAAGACCGACACCGTCACCGCGAACTTCACGAACTCCTTCACGCCGACGCTCTTCAACGAGCTGCGCGGCCAGTACGCGAAGGACTCCGAGCCCGGCCTCGCAAACAGCGCGGACCCCGAGGCCCTCATTCAGCAGGGCGCGTTCGCGTTCACGATCGGGCGCAACAACTTCAGCCCGCGCGAGACGACGATCACACGCTACCAGGCCGGCGACGCCGCGACGTTCCTCTTCGGGAACCACACGCTCAAAGCCGGCGCCGACTGGAGCCGCGACCTGATCCTGAACTGGTTCCCGGGCAATTTCTCCGGCAGCTACACCTTCACGACGGTCGCGAACTACAACCTCGGGATCGCCCAATCGTACCTGCAGGCGTTCCCGGGCGCCGGGACGTCGGGCCCGTTCACGCACCCCGACCTCTCGGAGATCGCGTTCTTCCTGCAGGACGAGTGGCGTCCGGACGCGAGCCTCACGCTCAGCCTCGGCGTGCGTTACGACAAGCAGGGAATCGCCAAGGGCAGCGTGCGCAACCCGGACCCTCAGCTTCTCGCAGCCGGGCTCGACACGAGCACCATCCCCGAAGACAGCAACAACGTCGGCGTACGCGCGGGTTTCGCCTGGACGCCGAAGGGCCAGGACAAGACCGTCGTCCGCGGCGGCTACGGCATGTTCTACGGCCGCACGCCCTCGATCATGATCGGGACGGCCATGTCGAACAACGGCATCAACGTCCAGACGCTCACGTTCACGGGAGCCCTGATTCCGACGTACCCGAACATCTACGCGTCGATCCCGTCGGGCGTCACCCTCCCGAAGCCGACGATCTTCGTCTTCGACCCGAACTTCCAGAACCCCCTCGTCCACCAGGCGTCTCTCGGCGTGGAGCACGCCGTGACGCCCGACATCGCGGTCGGCCTTTCGTACCTTTACGTGAAGGGCACGCACCTGCAGCGCTCGACGGACATCAACGTGGGCTCGCCCGGCACGACGACCTACACGGACAGCTCCGGAAAAACGTACACGATCGTGAAATACAGCACGGCGGACCGGCCGTTCTCGAACTTCGCGCGCGTCATCCAGTTCCAGAGCTCGGCCGAGTCCGAGTACAACGGCGCCACGCTCGAGATCAACAAGCGCTTCTCGAACAACTGGCAGGCGCGCGTCGCGTACACCTTCGGCAAGGTCATCGACACGAAGCCGGACGCGACGTCGGTCGTCCCGAATGGCGGCGACGACGCGAAGCAGGTCTCGGATCCCCGCAACTTCAACGTGGACCGGGCCGTCGGCGACGCCGACCAGCGCCACCGCCTCGTGATCTCGGCCTACTGGAGCCTGCCCTACTTCCGCAACACGGGCGGCTGGAAGCAGGCCGTCCTCGGCGGCTGGTCGCTCTCGGGCATCCTCACGGTCGCGAGCGGGCAGCCGTACTCGCCAACCCTCACGCCCCTCACGGACCTCAACACGGACGGCAACAACCGCAACGACATCGCGCCGGGCTTCGCGCGCAATAGCCAGAACTACCCGATGTTCATGTCCTGGGACCCGCGCATCACGAAGGACATCCCGATCGGGCCCGTCAACCTCCAGCTCATCGCGGAGGCCTTCAACGTCCTGAATCGCTCGAACGTCGTCGGCGTCACGCAGACGTACTGGCGGGTCGGCACGGGACAGACGCTCACGCCGGTCACGACGTACGGCTTCCCGACCAGCTCGGCGGGCCCGCGCATCCTGCAGCTCGCGGCGAAGGTCAT
>JBAUSZ010000020.1:0-6774 GCA_049581965.1 Thermoanaerobaculia bacterium
GTCGGCGCACGCGCGCGAAGACCTCGGCGGCACCCGACGGGCTGACGACCGTGCGGGTGTCCGAAAGCAGCGGCGCCCGCTCGGGCCACGGCCGGGCCGATGCGGCCGTCGACGCCCCCGTCCAGCGCGACGGGAGCCCGGCGCGCCCCTCCCGCGCGAGTGAGAGCGCGACGGCCTCGCGGAACTTGACGAGGTCGAGACGGATGAGGTCGCGGATCGACCGGTCGCGCGTCACGACGTCGTTTCGCAGGCCTTCGACGAGCGGGCGCGCGATCGACATCGGGACGGCCGTCACGAGGTTGAGCCAGTAGGCCGAGAGGCGCGGCGTGAGGAACGGGACCGTGAGGATGCGCACGCGCCGGCCCATGACGTCCGCGCAGATCCGCATGAGGTCCGCGTACGTGTAGGTCTCGCCGCCCCCAATCTCGAACGTCCGTCCGACCGTGCGCGGCTCGGCCAGGACTCCCGTCAGGTAGGCGAGGACGTCGCGGACGGCGATCGGTTCGCAGCGCGACGAGACCCAGCGCGGGCAGATCATGAAGGGGAGCTTGCGCGCGAGGTCGCGGATGATCTCGAAGGAGGCGCTCCCGGAGCCGACGATGATGGCGGCCCTGAGCTCCGTGACGGGGACCCCGGAACGTCGGAGGACATCTCCCGTTTCCTGCCGGCTCGTGAGGTGCTCCGAGAGGGCGGCCCCGTCGCCGAGCCCGCCGAGGTAGACGATCCGCGACACGCCTTGGGCGGCGGCGGCCTCGGCGAAGTTCCGGGCGGCGGCGCGGTCCCGCTGGGCGAAGTCCGCACCGTCGCCGTTCATCGAATGGACGAGGTAGTAGGCGACCTCGATCCCCGCCAGGGCCGCCGGAAGCGTTTCCGGCGCGAGGACGTCGCCCGCGACGACTTCCGTGCCCTGCCAGCCGCGGGCGCCGAGCTTGGCCGCGTCGCGGGCGAGGCAGCGCACCGCGTGGCCCTGCGCGAGCAGTTCCGGGACGAGGCGCGAGCCGATGTAGCCGGTCGCGCCCGTGACGAGAATCTTCATCAAACGATTTACGCACGGCGGCGGCCGCCGGATGCCGGGCGCCCGGCGCGGTAGAGTCGGGGCCGTCGAGGTGACGGCATGCTCCTCCTGAACCCCCGCGATCTCTCCGCCTTCGGCCTCGACGCGCCCTCGCGGAAGCTCGTCGAGGAGACGGTCGCGTTCTTCGAGAAGAAGGGCAAGAAGAGGCTCAAGGACGACGACGCAGGCCGCGTCTGGTACCGCGACTTCCTCGACTTTCAGAAGGACCGGAAGCTGTTCGCGACCTTCCTCATGCCGGCGGCGTGCGGCGGTCCCGACGCGCGCTGGGACACGTTTCGCAACTGCGCGCTCAACGAGGTCCTCGGATTCTACGGCCTCGCCTACTGGTACACGTGGCAGGTCACGATCCTCGGGCTGGGACCCTTCTGGATGAGCGCGAACGAGGCGATGAAGAAGAAAGCCGCGTCCCTCCTCGCGGAGGGCGGGATCTTCGGATTCGGCCTCTCGGAAAAGGAGCACGGGGCCGACATCTACGGCACGGCGACGTCGCTCGCGCCCGCACCCGGCGGCGGATGGATCGCGAACGGCCGCAAGTACTACATTGGAAACGGAAACGAGGCGGCGCTCCTCTCCGTCTTTGGCAAGGTGGCCGGAGCCGAGGACTTCGTCTTCTTCGCCGCCGACCCGAAACACCCGGCGTACGAGCTCGTGAGAAACGTGTGCAACAGCCAGTCGTACGTCGCCGAGATCGCTTTTCACGACATGCCCGTTCCGGAGGGAGCGATCCTCGCCCGCGGCGCCGCGGCGTGGGACACGTCGCTCAACACGGTGAACGTCGGAAAGTACAACCTCGGCTGGGCCTCGATCGGGATCGCGACGCACGCCCTCTACGAGGCCATCCGCCACGCGGCGCGTCGGCGGCTCTACAAGATGAGCGTCACGGATTTCCCGCACGTGAAGAGGATGTTCACGGACGCGTGGGCGCGCCTCGTCGCGATGCGCCTCTTCGCGCTCCGGTCGTCCGACTATTTCCGCTCGGCCTCGCGCGAGGACCGGCGGTACCTTCTCTACAACCCGGTCGTCAAGATGAAGGTCACGACGCAGGGCGAGGCCGTCGTCGACCTCCTCTGGGACGTCATCGCGGCCAAGGGTTTCGAGAGCGACACGGTGTTCGAGATGGCGGCGCGCGACATCCGGGCGCTCCCGAAGCTCGAGGGCACGGTGCACGTGAACATCGCCCTCATCCTCAAGTTCATGCCGAGCTACTTCTTCGCTCCCGCGCCGTACCCGGCGGTCCCGCGCCGGACCGACCCGGCCGACGACGCGTTCCTTTTCGACCAGGGGCCGGCCGCCGGGCTTTCGAAGATCCGCTTCCACGACTTCCACCCCGCCTTCGCGGCCTGGGACCTGCCGAACGTGAACCTTTTCGAGGAGCAGATCGAGGCCTTGCGCGCCTTCCTCGCGAAGCGGAACGTGACGGAAGCCCAGCAGAAGGACCTCGACTTCCTCCTGACGCTCGGGGAGCTCTTCACCCTCGTCGTCTACGGCCAGCTCGTCCTCGAGAACGCCTCCCTCATGCACGTGGCGACCGACGTCGTGGACCAGATCTTCGACTTCATGGTGCGCGATTTCTCACGCTTCGCCATCGAGCTGCACGGCCGCGCAGGTACCACGCCGGAGCAGGCGGCCGACTGCCTGACCATGGTGAGAAAGCCGGCCGCCGACGCCGGCCGCGCGGGACGGATCTGGACACGCGAGGTGCTGCCGCTGGCGGACGGCTATGAGATGCATGCGTGATGCTCGGCGGACGCGCCCGCCGAGCATCGCGCTGACGACCCTTCAGCCGCCGATCGGCTTCCCGCTGCGGTCGACGGTGTCGTTGTAGCACCCCGGCGGCGAGGGCACCTCGAGAGCGGCGAGCCAGAAGAGCACGTCGGAGAAAAAGAAGCCGAGAACGTCCATACCTTCCTCCTGTTGGGCGCGCCGGTAACCGGCGCGCGCGTGTGGAGGCGGGTGACGTGAGCGCTCAGCTGTTCCGCCTGTTACTCCTATAGACGGTTCTGCGGGGCCGTATTCAACCGACGGGTGGGCCGCCGTGAAGAAAAACAGAGAGACCGGCTACGCTTGCTTCGCGGAGCGGAACGGAAGGACAAAGCCATCTCGCGCGGCGGCGAGATGCTCGCGCACCCGCGAGACGAGACCGAGGTCGACGTCGCCCGGGTCGAGGCGCGCGGCGAGCTCGCCCCAAGCGGGGTTTCCCGCGAGGTCGGTCACGGCGACTCGCCGTCCCACCTCCCGCAGCGCGCGAATCATCTCGCCCGGTCGCCCGAGGCGACCGAGGCATTCGGCCGCGCAGAGGCGCGCGACGACCTGATCTTCTTCGAAACCGAGGCGATCCGCCTCGGCTGCGACGGCCTCGAAGGCCGAGAGAGCCTTTTCGTAGGCACCGCGCTGGAACTCGAGATCCGCGAGGCCCTGCCGCACGCCGAAGATGAGGCCGTCGAGACGATGGCGGCGTGCGACTTGAAGCGCCTGAGCGTAGCCTTGCTGCGCGGCCGAGAACCTTCCCAGCAACGCGAGGCAACGCGAGCGGTTCAGAAGCCCGGCCGTGAAGGAGCTCGCATCGTGCTCGGGATCGAGGCGCTCGATGGCGGCGTCGAAGGTCGCGATCGCCCGGGCGAGGTTTCCACGCTGCACGAGCATCTGGGCGAGCATCGCCTCGGCCCGGCCGACCCAATGGTCCTGCGCGAAGTCCGCGAAGACCCGTGCCGCGGCCTTGAATAGTCGCTCGGCGTGCCCGAATTCGCCCTGGAAACACAGGACGCTCGCCTCGAAGTAGTCGCAGAGTGCGAGATTGAAGGGGTCGTGGCCGATGCGGGCGAATTGGATCCGCGCATCCACGGCCGCGACGCGCGCCTCGACGAGGCGCCCGATGTTCAGGAGAGCCTGCGACGCCAGGAGCCGCGCTTCCGCGTGGATCAGCTCGGTCGGGACGTCCCGCCCTGCAGCCCAAGTCGGCGGTGCCGGACCATCCACGGACGCCTGGATCGCTTCCGCGAGGGCGAGGGCGCGCAGCGGCGCGGCGGCCGCGAGGGCGCCGCGCTGGGCGGCGTAGAGAAGGACGAGGCGACCGCCGCTGCAGCCCGCGAGCGCGCGGACCTCCCCGGCGAGATCGGCCTGTGCGTCGCGCGCGAGTTCAGTGAGCGTGTGGGCGTCGCGAACCGCCGTTTCCGCGCCCTCGGCCAGCTGCGCGAGGCGCTCGCTCCTTCCGCGGGCATCCGGCGATGGGGGTTGCGGCACGGCGTTCTCGATCTCCTCGTGGAGGCTGCCCTCGAGCTCGATGGCACCCGCGAGGTTCCTGAGCTCCTCCCGGCGGCGCGCGCATGTCGGGCAACCCCCGACGTGTCCGCGGGTTCCCTCTGGCGCGTCGCCGTCGCGCCCGATCGCGAGGGCGAGAAGCGCGATCTCGTCCGGGTGGGCGGTCAGGCCGCGAGGCACGTGCGCATCCTCTTGATGCATTGGCTGATGCGTTTCCAGACGGCGGGCACGCTGCACCCGGAATGAGCGGCCGCCTCGGCGAGCGAGACCCTCAAGACGCAATACGAGCGGATGAGCTGGCGGCAAACGGGCGTCATGCGGCGGAAGGCTCCCCGCACGTGGAACGCGGTCAGAAGGCGCTCGGAGCTGTCGGGTCCTGCGAACCCGGCGCCGAGAGAGGTCTCGAGCCTCATCTGGCGGGCCCGCTGCTCGGCACGGTCGAGGCAGCGGTTGAAGAACATCGTCACGAGATAGCCCTCTGCGTTGCGCACCCGCGGACGCTTGAGGAGAACCGTCTCGAAGATGTCCTGAACGAGATCCTCCGCCTCTTCGGGTGTGCAGCCGAAGCGCCGGACGCCCACTGCGACGAGTCGTGGTCTCAGAGCGGCGTCGAGCCGGTCCCAGTCCCAAGCTTCGGGAGGCGCACCGGCGGCGTTGCCCTCCCCGGAATCCCGGCCGGCGAAGAGGATGTCGCTCTGGCTCGCCCCGGACGACATGCGCACCTCGATTCTGGAAGGGCAGCGTACGTCCGTCCGGCTCGCACTTCAAGAGTAACCGCGCGGTTGAAAAAAGCCGTTGCCAACCGTCTATAGGGCAGGGGGAGCCTCCGGCCAAGGCTGCCGGACTCCTTTTTGTGGGAGCGAGAATGGAGCGAGAGGAACAGGCCCGGGTCGATGCGCGAAGCCGGCAGGCGTCCCGGATGGAAGCCGTCGGCCAGCTCGCCGGCGGGATCGCTCACGATTTCAACAACGTCCTCACGGCGATCCTCGGCTACACGGAGCTTCTCTCGGAGCGTCCCCTGGGGGAGGACGCTCTCGCCGAGGTCGCCGAGATCAGCCGTGCTGCCGAGCGAGCCGCCGCGCTGGTACGACAGCTCCTCGCCTTCAGCCGCCAGCAGGTACAGAAGATCGCGGTCTTCGTCCTGAACGACGTCATCGCCGAGACGGAGTCGATGCTCACTCGGCTCCTCGGCGAGGACATCCGTGTCCACAAGAACCTGGCGCCCGGCCTCGGCCGCGTGAAGGCGGATCCCGGCCAGATCGAGCAGGTGCTCGTGAACCTCGCCGTGAACGCGCGCGACGCGATGCCGAAGGGCGGGACGCTCTGGATCGAGACGGGAAACGTGGACCTCGACGAGGCGTACGTTGCGGTCCACGCTGCCGGGGCGCCTGGGCCGTACGTCATGCTCGCCCTGAGCGACGACGGTTGCGGCATGGACCCTGCGACCCTCGCGCGGATCTTCGAGCCCTTCTTCACGACCAAGCCCGCAGGGAAGGGAACCGGTCTCGGGCTCGCGACGGTCTACGGGATCGTGAAGCAAAGTGGCGGCTTCGTGTGGGTCTACAGCGACCCTGGCCACGGCTCGACGTTCCGGATCTACCTGCCGCGCGTCGAGGAGCCCCTGTCGGCGGCACGCGACTCCGGGACGCCGCGGCGCATACCGCCGAAGGGCACCGAGACGGTTCTCCTCGTCGAGGACGACGACGCCGTGCGCCGCCTCGTCCGCGATGTTCTCGAGCGGAACGGATACACCGTTCACGAGGCCGCCTCCGGCGCGGAGGCAATGGAGGTGGCACGCCGGATCGCGGCTGCGATCGACCTCGTCGTCAGCGACGTCGTGATGCCGGAGATGAACGGGAGGATCCTCGTTCTCCGCCTCGACGATCTCGGCGTGAAGGCCCCTGTCCTTTTCATGTCGGGCCATCCGACCGACGCGGTCGCATTACGTGGGGTCGAGGCCGGGAATGTCGCGTTCCTGCAGAAGCCGTTCGCATCGGCCGACCTCCTTTTCAAGGTGCGGAGGGTACTGGACGGCCGGTAGCGGCGGACGATAATCGGGCGATGCACCGCGCTTCTCTCTCCGCCCTCGCCGTCTTCCTCGCGATCCCCGCGTTCGCGCAGAAGCCGGATTGCTCGATCCGGGCGCCGCGCGGCGCGTCGGAGGCCGACCTCAGGCGCCTCGCGAAGGTGAGCGTGAAGGACGCCGAGACGAAGGCCGTCACGTCCGTCGCGCCGGACCGCGTGAACTCGATCATTTCGGGCGACGTGGACGTCGTGGACGGTTGCCTCGCGTGGACGTTCCTCCTGCGCTTCTCGAACAAGGGGGGTGTGACGGAGGTCGTCGTGGACGCGGGCGACGGCAAGATCCTCTCCTCCGAGTACGAGCCGCCGAAGGGCGGGGCGGGGGCGCCGGCAGACGCTCAGGCGCCGCTCCCCGGCCC
>JBAUSZ010000021.1:0-3215 GCA_049581965.1 Thermoanaerobaculia bacterium
CCCGATGCTCCAGCCCGTCGCACGCGTCGTCGATCTCACCGACCCCTCCGTGACGTTCCTGCGCGGCGTCCCGCTCGAGGAGGCGCGCGCGCGCGTCGCCCGCGGCGACACGGAAGGTGTCGCGGCCCTCGAAGGCTCGTACGCGATCGTCGGCGTGGACGGAATCACCGTCCGACTCGCGCGCTCTCTCGACCGTCCGCTCCGTTACTTCCTCGCGAAGGAGGCGGCCGGCCCCGTCCTCGTCGTCGCCGACCGCATCGACGCGATCCAGGGCTGGCTTTCGGCAAACGGCCACGCGGAGCAGTTCCACCCGAGCTACACGCGCATGGTTCCGGCGCACCATCTCGCCACGGTCCGCCTCGTCGGCTGCCCCGACCCCGAGCCGTCCTACGTGCGCACCTTCACGCCGCGGCGGGACGCCCTGCCGGACGACCTCGACGTCATCGGGCGCCTGTACGTCTCGGCGCTCGCGGACGAGATCGCCGGCTGGCTCGAGGCGGCGCCTTCCGGCGAGCCGCTCGGAGTGTGCTTCTCCGGCGGGATCGACAGCGGCGCCGTCTTCCTCCTGACGCACCACGTGCTCCGGAGGCTCGGGATGAGCCCCGCGCGGCTCAAGGCCTTCACGCTGGCCCTCGGCGAGGGGCCCGACCTCGACCAGGCGCGCCGGTTCCTCGACGCCTGCGGCCTCGGGTTCTTCCTCGAGCCCGTCGAGGCCGACGCCGAGTCGCTGGATCCCTTCGAAGCGGTCCGGGTGATCGAGGACTACAAGCCGCTGGACGTCGAGTCCGCGACGATGGCTCTCGCTCTGCTGGGGAGGATTCGCGCGCGGTACCCAAAGTGGAAGCTCCTCCTCGACGGCGACGGCGGGGACGAGAACCTCAAGGACTATCCGATCGAGGAAAACACCGAGCTCACGATCCGGAGCGTCGTGAACAACCTCATGCTCTACCAGGAGGGCTGGGGCGTCGGGTCGCTCAAGCACTCGCAGACCTACACGGGCGGCCAGAGCCGCTCGTACGCGCGCACGTACGCGCCGCTCCGTCGCTTCGGCTTCTCGGGGTTCAGCCCTTTCACGCGCCCGCGCGTCGTCGCGGTCGCCGAGGGGATCCCGTTCGCCGCCCTCACGCGGGGCAGTGTCGAGAAGCTCTACGCGCTGAAGGGCGAGATCGTGGCCCGGGGCGTGAAGGCCGTCACGGGCGTCTCGATGCCCGTCTTTCCGAAACGGCGCTTCCAGCACGGAGCCGGCGGCGAGGACATCTACCGGAGGCGGTTCCCGCACGGGGAAGCGCGCTACCGCCGCGCCCTGATCGACGCCTTCGCGGGCGCGGCGTGAGCGCGGCGGCCTCCACCTTTCCCACGACGCGCGCGGCGCGCGAGCGATTCGTGACCGCCCGACGGCCGCCGAAGAACCTCGTCGAGCCCCTCCGCCCCTATGACTGGTTCGTCGAGAACGAACCCGACACACCGGGGACCCCGGTGCCGGTTGCCACGATTTTCCTCTCGAACCGGGAGTGCTCCTTCCGCTGCACGATGTGCGACCTCTGGAAGAACACCCTCGACGCCTCGACGCGGGAGGGCGCGATCGCCGAGCAGGTTCGCTGGGCCCTCGAGCGCCTCCCGTCCGCGCGCCACGTGAAGCTCTACAACGCGGGCAGCTTCTTCGACGCCGCCGCCGTGCCCGCCGCGGATCACGAAGCAATCGCCGGCCTCGTCCGCGGCTTCGACCGCGTCGTCGTCGAATGCCACCCCACGCTCGTAAGCGAGGCCGTCCTGCGCTTCCGCGACCTCCTCGCGGGTCCCGAGCTCGAGGTCGCGCTCGGGCTCGAGACGGCGCACGAGGGCGCGCTCGAGAAGCTGAACAAGGCGATGACGGTCGCCGATTTCGAAAACGCCGCGCGGTTCCTGCGCGCGCACGACGTGCGGGTGCGCAGCTTCATTCTCGTCGGGATTCCTTTTCTGAGACGGGAAGAGTGGGCGGAGGCGACGCGCACCAGCCTCGCGGTCTCGTTCGCCGCGGGCGCCAGCGTCGTCTCGCTGGTTCCGACGCGGCTCGGCAACGGGACCCTCGAGGAATTGCAGCGGCAAGGGCTCTTCGAGCCTCCGACCCTTCGCGATCTCGAGATGGCGTTGGAAGATTTCTTGGAAGGTGAAGAGGGACGGGCCGCGGCAGCGGGGTTGCTGCTCGCCGATCTGTGGAACGTCGACGCTCTCGCCGCGGCCTCTTGCTGCGCCGCAGCTCGGGTGGACCGGCTCCGGACCATGAGCCTGATTCAAAGAAATCTTCCTCTTCCTCCTTGTCCTTCTTGCTCGTGAACGAATCCTTCGACGTCGCGATCGTCGGCTCGGGCTTCGCCGGCTCTCTCCTCGCGCTGGTCGCACGGCGCGCCGGGCGCTCCGTCCTCCTCCTCGAAAAGGGCTCGCACCCGCGCTTCGCGATCGGCGAGTCCTCGTCTCCCCTCGTGAACGTCCTTCTCGAGGAGATCGCGGCGCGCTGGGACCTCCCGCGCCTCCTGCCGCTGACGACCTGGGGGACGTGGCGACGCGCGTACCCGGATCTCGCGTGCGGCCTCAAACGGGGGTTCAGCTTCTTCCACCACGCGGAGGGGCGGCCGTTCGCGAACGCGGCGGACCGGAGCGACCAGCTCCTCGTCGCCGCGAGCCCGAACGACGAGGTCGCGGACACGCACTGGTACCGGGAGGAGTTCGATGAATTCCTCCTGAAGGAGGCGGAGGAGGCGGGCGTTCGATACTTCGACCGTGTCTCGCTGCGGGGCGCGGCGCGGAGGGCCGGGAGCTGGGAGATTTCCTGCGAGAGGGAAAACCGGCCGCTCGCCCTTCGGGCCGCCTTCCTCGTCGATGCATCGGGACGCGAGGGCGCCCTGTCCGCCGCGCTCGACACGGGCGATGCCGCGCCCGCCGGACTTCCTTCGACGGAATCCCTTTTCACGCATTTCACCGGCGTCCGTCGCCTCGACGAACTGCCCTTCTTCACGGCCGAAGAAACGCCGCCCTACCCCGTCGACGACGCCGCGGTCCATCACGTGTTCGCCGGCGGCTGGGTCTGGGTCCTGCACTTCTCGAACGGGATCACGAGCGCCGGCGTCGCGGCGGAGGAGTCCCTCGCGCGGGAGCTGTGCCTCGAAGAGGGCGGACCCGCGTGGGAACGCCTGCTGGGCCGCTTCCCGAGTGTGCGCGCCCAGTTCGAGGGCGCGCGC
>JBAUSZ010000022.1:0-3436 GCA_049581965.1 Thermoanaerobaculia bacterium
CGGCCGGGCTCACGACCCGCACGGGAAGCGAGACCGGGATGGCGATCGGCAGGCGCCGCGGGCGTCCCGCGAGGAGCACCGCCACGAGAAACGCGGCGTGCGCGAGGAGCGAGAGGCCGCCCGTGAGGGCGGCCGGCGGCCGGCCGTCGCGGGCGCGCCCGGCGCGGATCTCCGAGACCGTGCGCGGAGGGCCGAGGGCTTCGTGGGGTGTCAACGCCGATCGTCCGATCTGAGTTCCGTGACCATTCCGAGGCTCTCCACGCCCAACCGGTTCAACGTGTCCATCATTTCGACCACCGATCCGTACGGAAGGTTCCGGTCGGCCTTCAGGTACACGGCCTTGTCCCGCCGGCGCGAGAGGACGAGCTGCAGCCTGGCCTTGAGCTGCGACTTCGCGACGGGCGTCTCGTTCAGGTAATAGGTTCCGCCCTTCGTGATCGAGAGGATCAGGGGGTCCTCGGGCGTCTTCGGGAGGTTCTGCGCCACGGATTTCGGCAGCTGCACCTCGACTCCCTGGTGGAGGAGTGGCGCCGTGACCATGAAGATCACGAGGAGGACGAGCATGACGTCGACCAGCGGCGTCACGTTGATGTCGTGAAGCGCGTCGGCGTCGTCGTCGAGCTTGAAGGCCACGCGGACCTCAGGTGAAGTGGCGCTCGGCCAGGTTCATGAACTCGAGGGCGAAGTCCCGCATCTCGGCACGCGCCGCGCGGACCCGGGCGCTGTAGTTGTTGTAGGCGATGAGGGCCGGGACGGCCGCGACGAGCCCCGCGGCCGTGTTGATGAGAGCCTCCGCGATGCCGGGCGCGACGACGACGATGGACGTGGAGCCCTTCGACGCGATCTGCGAGAACGAGATCAGGATTCCCATGACCGTTCCGAAGAGCCCGATGAAGGGCGTCGCGGAGGCCGTCGTCGCGAGGAACGAGAGGCCGCGGGTCAGTCGCGTGGTCTCGACGCCTGCCGCGCGCTCGAGGGCGCGCTCGATGGAGGCGAGGCTCTTGACGAAGAGGCGCCCGGAGTCGGCCGGCGCGACCTCGCGCCCGTCCTTCACCTGCTGGTCGAGCTCGGCGTACCCGGCACGAAAAATTCCGACGAGGGGGCTGGGCTCGCAGCGATCACAGATTCCGAGGACGTCCGCGAACTTTCGACTCTTGCGGAAGTGGACGAGAAACGTTCGCGAGCTCCTTGCGGCGCGTGAGAAACTCCACGACTTGCCGATGATGATCGCCCACGACACGAGCGAGAAGATCGCCAGCACGACGAGGACGCCCTTGGCCACGTACCCGGCCGAGAGAAACAGCTGGACCAGGTTCGATCCGTTCGGTTCGGACATGCGCGCTCTTTCGGCCTCCCTCGAAAACGGGGGATGGGATCCGCGACGGTCCGGTCGCCGGCCGTCCCGTCAAGGTAGCACGGAAACTCGAAGGGGGTCAAAGCGTTGGGCGGTTCTCGCCGCCCTTTTCGTGGCTCTCGGCGCCCGTGCTTCCGTCTCCGTCCCCCCCGTGCCGCAAGACGTCCTCCCGCTCGCGGCCGTCCACGCCGGGATGAAGGGCTGGGGGCTCACCGTCATGAAGGGATCGACGCCCGGACGCTTCGAGGTGGAGGTCCTCGGCGTGATCCCGAACACGCTCGGACGCGCCCGCATCCTCGTGAAGGTCTCCGGGCTGGGCCTCGAAAAGACCGGCGTCGTCGCCGGGATGAGCGGCAGCCCGGTCTACCTCGACGGCAAGCTCGCCGGCGCGCTCTCCTCGACCTGGGCCTTCGGCAAGGAGCCGATCGGCCAGGTGACGCCGATCGAGTCGATGCTCGAGATCGAGGCCGGTCCAGCGGCCTCGCGCCCGCGGGCGACGGCGTCTTCGGTCGCCGCGTGGGGCGCGCTCGCCGCGGCCCACGCCCTCGCCCCCGAAGAACGCCTCGCCGCGCTGGAGAAGATCGCCGCGTCCTACCGTCCGGCGGCCGGTCGCGAGAACGTCTCGCTGCTGGCACCCGTCGCCTCGGGGATCCCCGCGGCGACGCTCTCGCGCTTCTCCGAGGACCTGGCGCGTCTCGGCTTTTTCGCGCCCGTTCTCACGACCTCGGGGGCCGCGGCGGGCGGCCGGGCGTCGGTGCCGTCCGGCCCGCCTCCGCGCCTCGTCGAGGGCGGAGCCCTCACGGCCTTCCTCCTGGACGGCGACGTGCAGCTCGGGGCCACGGGTACCGTCACGCGCCTCGAGACCGACGGCCGATTCGTCGCCTTTGGACATCCGTTCCTCTCGATGGGCGAGCTCGAGCTGCCCGTCGCGGCGTGCGAAATCGTCGACGTCTTCCCGAGCGCCATGATGTCGTTCAAGGTCGCCGCACCCTTCGCGCCCGCGTACCGGCTCACGCGGGACCGCGACTCCGGCATCGCGGGCCGGACCGACCGGGCGGCACCGCTCGTACCCGTGCGTTTTCACCTCGAGAACGCGGGCGAGGCGGCGAGGGAGATGCACTGGGGCGCCGCGCCCGCGCCCGCGATCTTCCCGCTCCTCCTCGCGATGTCGACGGACGTCGCGCTCATCCTGAACGACCCGACCCCCGCGCAGCGCACGATCTCCCTGCGCCTTTCGATCGGGACCAAGGCCGGGCCCTTCGTCTACGAGGACGTCCTCGCGGGCCCGCGCGCCCGCGACATCGCGTTGCTCACGACGATCGCCCTTGCGGGACTCGTCGCGGACAACGAGTTCGAGGACCCCGCGATCTCGAACGTCGACATCGCGATCTCGAACGTCGCGGGCGAGCAGCGCCTGCGCCTCGTGGACGCGGGCGCCGCGCCCCGGAAGGTCGCGCCGGGCGAGAGGATCTCCGCGACCGTCCGCCTCGCGGGGCGCCGCGGGGAAGAGCAGACGCGCGTCGTGACGCTCGAGGTTCCGCGGCAAGCTCCGGAGGGACGCGCCACCCTCGTGATCGCCGACGGTGCCGCCGCTTCGGCCGCACGCCTGGGCCTCGAGCCCGCGAGACCCCGTTCGCTCGACGGACTCCGGCGCTCCATCGAACGACTCCTCCCCTCGAACCGGCTCGTCGCGACGCTCCTCGTCCCGACCCGGGGGCTCACGACGGGGCCTGCGACGGTCACGGCCCTCCCACCATCGGCGGCCGCCCTGCTCGCCGAACACACCGAGGGCGACGTCGCACACGCCGCCATCGCCTACCGCCTCCTCGCCGAGGAGGTGTTCACGCTCGACCGCCCGGTGACCGGCAGCGTCCGCATCGAAGTCGAGATCGAAAGGCCGCGCTCGTGAAACTCCGCCTCCTCGTCTGTTCCGTGCTCTTCGCGAGCGTCTCCGCCCTGCTCGCCGCCTCGTCGCGTATCGCCGTGACTGCCGGGGCGCGCGACTTCCTCGGCGGCGACGCGAAGGGGACGGCCGTCTCCGCGGACGGCCGGCTCACGCTCGGCCCGCCCCTCGCGCCGCGG
>JBAUSZ010000023.1:0-5584 GCA_049581965.1 Thermoanaerobaculia bacterium
GACGAGCCCCGCGAGCGCCTCGCGCGCGGCGCCGAGGAGCGACCAGGCACGGTTCTTCGCGGGCGCGCCAATCCACGTCGCGAGGGTCCCGTTCACCCACGAGCCCGCGACGAGACGCTCGAGCGGCGCCGGCGGGATCTCGGCGAGCGCCTGCGACGGAGTCACGACGCGGATGTCGTCGCGCGCGGCAAGGAGGGCCGAGAGGGCCTTCAGGAAAGGCTCGCCGTTCTCGGGATACGTCTCCCAGGCGTTCTCGCCGTCGAGGATGACGGGCACGACGAGCTCGGCCTCGGGCGCGGCGGTGCGGATCGAAACGAGGCGCGCCACGAAGTCGGCCGCGGCATCGCCGGCCTCCCACGTCGCGTACGAAAAGCCGATTCGATCCGAGAGGACGCGGTCGCGGAAGAAGATCGCCGGCGATGCGACGCCCGTGAGCTTCCAGGGACGGAAGATCGTGCGCGCGTGGTCGCCCTCGCCGAACGACTGGCGCGAGACGGGGGGCGACTGGAGGAGGAGCGCCTCGTCCGACGCGACCCACGTAACGCCCGCCTCCCCGAGGAGCGCGAGCGCCTCCTCCGAGAGCGCGCCCTCCGGAGGCCACATCCCCTTCGGTCGGAACCCGAAGTGCCTCTCGAAGGTCGCGAGGCCCAGTGCGATCTGCGCCCGGGCGTCGTCGGGGTGGGAAAAGCGGGGGGAAGGGAGCGGCGCGTCCGGCAGCGACTCCTTCGCGACGCCCGAGTCCGCGAGGAGCGGCAGGATCGGGTGGTGATACGGGCTCGTCGCGGCCTCGACGTTGCCGCTCGCGAAGGCCGCCTTCCAGGCCGGGATCACGTCCGAAATCGCGGCGGCCTGGCGGTCGAGGAGAGAGCTCTTCTCGTCCTCCGTGAAAGCGTGTCCGCGCTTCCTCAGATGGACGAGGAGCGGGTCCTTCAGGAGCTCCGGGCTCGACCACGCGAGGTGGAAGAGGACGACGAGGTCGCGGAGGTCCGCCTCGGAGAACGGCTCGCTCGCCTCGGCGCGAGCCTTCAGGTCCGCGTACCTGGGGAATCGCGCGAGGACGTGGTCGCTCACGGAGAAGAAGTTCTCGAGGGCGAAGCGGGCGGCGCCCGCGTCCCACGAGGAGACGGGCGTCCGCGCGATCTCGAGGAAGGCGTCCGAGCCGCCCTTTGTGAGCATCTCGATCTGGTCGATGAGGCCCGGGACGAGGTTCGCGGCATGCGGCACCCGCGCGCTCTCGGCGAAGAGGCCGGGCAGCGAGGCGTAGTCCTTGAGCGCGTGGAGGCGCACCCACGGCAGCGGCGCCGGCTCGCCGTCGAACGTCACGTACCACGGCTGGTGGAAGTGCCAGAGAAAGAAGACGCGGAGAGGCGGGGAGGCCAAGCCCGTTGGTTTTACAGAACGGCGGCGGTCCGCACAAGTCGGGTCCGCGCTGGTAGAATGCCCATCCCCCGGGCCCCCGGATGAGTTCGGGTCCCGCGCGACGGTCCCCTCCGAACCGTGTCAGGTCCGGAAGGAAGCAGCACTCAGGAGTCAGGCCCGGGCGCCGCGGATCGCCCGGACTCATCGGGGGGCTCGGGGGCCGGTTTTTTCGAGTACAGTCGAGCCCGTGAGCGACGCGACGGCCTGGATCCCTCTCGCCCGCAAGTGGCGCCCGCGCACGTTCGCGGACGTCGTCGGCCAGGAGGAGATCGTCCGGGCCCTGACGAACGCGGTCACGGCCGATCGTCTCGCGCACGCCTACCTCTTCTCGGGCCCCCGCGGCGTCGGCAAGACGACGACCGCGCGCCTCCTTGCGGCCGCGATCAACTGCAGCTCGTCCGACCGGCCGACGGCGACGCCCTGCGGAAAGTGCGCCTCGTGCGTCGAGGTCCTCGAGGGCCGCTCGATGGACACCCTCGAGATCGACGGCGCCACGCACGGCAAGGTCGACCAGGCCCGCGACCTCATCGAGGTCGTCTCCTATGCGCCGTCCCGCGACCGTCGCAAGGTCTTCATCATCGACGAGGTGCACGCGATCTCGTCGGCCGCGTTCCAGGCGCTCCTCAAGACGCTCGAGGAGCCGCCCGCGCACGCGGTCTTCATCCTCGCGACGACCGAGCGCCACAAGATCCCGGCGACGATCCTCTCGCGCTGCCAGCGTTTCGATTTCCGGCGCCTGACGGACGACGAGGTGGCCGACCGCCTCGCCGACGTCGCGGGGCGCGAAGGGTTCGCCGTCGTCGAGTCGGCCTCTTCCGCGAAGAAGGGGGCGCCGTTCGTCGAGCGCGCGGCCCTCGGCGCGCTCGCGGCGGCCTCGACCGGCAGCCTCCGCGACGGGCTCTCGCTCTTCGACCAGGCCGTGGCCCGCTCGGGCGGCAGCGTTGCCGCACGAGACGTGGAAGTCCTGCTCGGAGCCCCGGATCGAACGGCCCTCGTCGCGCTCCTCTCGTCCGTCCTCTCGGGCGACCGTGCGGGTGTCCTCAAGGGGTGCGCCGAGCTCGAGGCCGCCGGGGCGGACGCCCGGGCGACGCTCCACGACCTGACGGCCCTCGTCCGCGGCGCCGTGCGCCTCGCCGCCGATCCCGATTCGGCCCTCCCGGCCGGGCTCTCGGAGCACGGAGCCGCGCGCCTCACGGAGTTCGCCCGCGTGACGCCGTATCCGACGCTCCTGCGTCTTCTCGCCCTTCTCTCCGATTCCGACAGCGCTCTCCGCAGATCCGACGTCCCCGCGCTCGCCTTCGAGGTCCTGCTCCTGAGGCTCGCCGAGCTCCCGAGGCTCGTCGGAATAGAAGAGTTTCTTTCTGGTAAGACTCCCGTGCCTTCAGCGATCCCTGCGCCGGGCGGCGCGGGAGGAGTAGGGGTCGGCGGTGGAGGGGAATTTTCTCCGAAAGTTGAAGGGGGCGGGGCCCGCGCGAGCGGCGGCGGGGCGGCGGGGGCCGCCTCGCGCGCGACCAGCGGCACCTCGGGTTCGGGATATTCACCTTCTAAGAAGAATACGGAGGCGGCGGCTGCTCCCCCAAAGCACGGAGCGGTCGCACGTTCCCCGTCTCCGTCCGAAGCAGAGAATTCCTCGTCCTTTTCCGGCGACGCCCCCCGCTTCGTCGGCCTGACCCCTCTCGAGATCATCCCCGAGCCGCTCGCGACTCCCGATCCCGCGGGCGCGTTCCGCGCGGCGGTCGAGAAGCGGCACGAACAGCTCGGCGCCGTCCTGGAGGACGCCTCGATCACGCTCGAGGGGAAGGTCGTCCGGATCGTCCTCGATCCGCCGAGCGTCGTCATGGAGAAGCGCCTCGCCGAGCCGGCCGTCGCCAAGGTGCTCGAGGAGGCGGCGATCGCCGTCGTCGGGCGCGGCGGCTGCGTCGTCGTCGAGGGGGTGGCGCCCCCGGGCGGCGACCTCACGGCGGCGGCCGCGGCTGCCGACCCCGCGGCGCTCGAGAAGGAGCACCTCCGGCACAAGGTCGCGTCGGACGAGCGCGTGAGGAAGATGATGGACCTCTTCGGCGGAGAGATCGCGGACGTCAAGCGCGACGACGGCGCCTCGCGCCCGAAGGGCCGCTGAGATCCCGTGGCCTCGCTACCCGCCTTCGACCGCCTCGTGGCGGCCCTCGAGAAGCTTCCCGGCATCGGCCCGAAGAGCGCTCGGCGCATCGCCCACTGGCTCCTCGCGGCGCCGGAGTTCGACGCGGCGTCGCTCACCTCGGCGGTCACGGAGGCCCGCGCGCGCACGCGCTCGTGCGGTCTCTGCCACTCCCTGACGGAAGAGGAGGTCTGCACGGTGTGCGCCGATCCCGCGAGGGACCGGAGGTTCCTCGCGGTCGTCGAGGAAGCCTTCGACGTGGACGTCCTCGAGCGCACGCACGAGTTCCGCGGGCTCTACCACGTCCTCGGGGGCGCCCTCGCGCCGCTGAGGGGCATCGGGCCGGACGACCTCCACGTCGCGGACCTCCTGTCGCGGATCGAGAAAGCCTCGGCCGACGCGCGCGTCGAAGAGGTTCTCATCGCCACCAACCCGAACGTCGAAGGGGAGACGACGGCGCTGTATCTCGCCCGCAGGCTCAAGCCGCTCGGGGTCCGGGTGACGCGACTCGCCATGGGGCTGCCCGTGGGCGCGGCCCTCGAATTCGCCGACGACGTGACGCTCTCCCGGTCGCTCGCGGGCCGCCGGGAGATGTGATCGGGTAAACTGGCACGAAAACATGTCGGATTTCGTTCTCTTCGACGAGGAATTCCATCAGATCAAGGACGTCATCGGACGTCTGAAATCGGACGCCCAGGCGAAGGTCGTCTTCATCGTCGACAAGAGCGGCCAGCAGATCGCGGCCCAGGGCGACATGGAATCGCTCGATACGACGTCCCTCGCCTCGCTCACGGCGGGAAACGTCGCGGCGACGGACGGTCTCGCGCGCCTCATCGGCGAAAAGGAGTTCCCCGTCCTCTTCCACGAGGGCGAGCGCGACAACGTCTACATCTCGATCGTCGGCCAGCGGGTCATCCTCGTCGTCATCTTCGACGAGCGCTCCTCGCTCGGGCTCGTGAGGCTGCGGGTCCGGAAGGCGAACGCCGAGCTCGAGCGCGTCTTCGAGACGATCCAGAAGAAGGTCGAAGCCGAGAAGACGCGCCGCCAGGAGGGCTACGACTCGCCCTTCGCCGAGATCACCGACGAAGACATCGACAGCCTCTTTCGGGAGTAGGGCGGGCGGATGACGTTCATCAACTACGCGGCCCGCGAGATCAACTGCAAGATCGTCTATTACGGCCCGGGCCTCTGCGGCAAGACGACGAACCTGCAGTACATCTACGACCGGACGAACCCCGCCGCGAAGGGCAAGCTGATCTCGCTCGCGACGGAGACGGACCGGACGCTCTTCTTCGACTTTCTCCCGCTCGACCTCGGGACGGTGCGCGGCTTCAAGACGCGCTTCCACCTCTACACGGTGCCCGGGCAGGTCTTCTACGACGCGAGCCGCAAGCTCATCCTCAAGGGCGTCGACGGGGTCGTCTTCGTGGCGGACTCCCAGGAAGCGCGCATGGACGCGAACGTCGAGTCGCTCCAGAACCTCGAGAAGAACCTCGCCGAACACGGGTTCGACCTCCAGAACATCCCGTACGTCCTGCAGCTCAACAAGCGCGACCTGCCGACGGCGATGCCCGCCGAGGAGCTCTACCGTCAGCTGAACTTCAAGGGCGAGCCGACGTTCGAGGCTACCGCCCCGACCGGCTACGGCGTCTTCGACACGCTCAAGGCCGTCGCCAAACAGGTCCTGATGGAGCTGCGGAAGAAATGATCAGCGCAGGGGGTCCGGGGGATGCAGCCCCCCGGGAGCTCATGGAGCTGCGGAAGAAGTAGCGCGGCGGCCGGGGGTTCTCCGGTGGGACACTCCCTGATGTGCTACCATGTGCGTCATGCGTGACGGCGTGAACGTGCGCGATCTGCGGCAGAACCTCAGCGTCCACCTGCGCCTCGTGAAGGCCGGGCGGACGCTGAAGGTCCTCGAGCGCGGGCGGCCCGTGGCGCTGCTCACCCCTCTTCCGGGGCACGGCGGGGCGCTGGAAAGGCTCGTTTCCTCGGGCCGCGCGGCGCCGCCGCGACTCGACCTCGCCGGGC
>JBAUSZ010000024.1:0-2665 GCA_049581965.1 Thermoanaerobaculia bacterium
GACGGCCCCCGCGCCACAGCCCGAGATCGCTCCTCCTCCACCGGCCGAGGTGCCCGCGTCGGACGAGCCGTCGGCCGAAGAGCTGCTCGAGATCGACTTCTGCCTCGAGCAGGGGATGGTCGTCGACGCGTCCGAGCGGCTTCAGGCGCTCGAACGGAAGTTCCCGGGTCACCCGCAGATCGCGGGGCGCCGCGCACGGCTGGACGGCGGTGGCGCCGTCGACGAGCGTCCGGCTCTGTCGGACATCCTGTCGGAGGACTTCGAATCGGTGCTCGACGCCGAGCTCGGCCGCGCCCTGTCGGACCAGATGGCGAAAGGCGCAGAGGAGCCCGCGCCCCCCGACGCGCCCGCCGCGGGAGCCGTCCTGACCGACGAGTCGGCGCTTTTTTCCGACGAGCAGGAGTTCTTCAACCTCGCCGGCGAGCTCCAGTCGGAGATGCGCCAGGAGGCGGGCGAAGCCGAGCCCTCGGTCGACGCCTCGGGCCGCGAGATCCCCCTCGAGGAGATCTTCCGCGAATTCAAGAGAGGCGTCGAGCAGCAGCTCTCTCCCGAAGACTACGAAACGCACTACAACCTCGGGATCGCGTACAAGGAGATGTCCCTGACGGACGAGGCGATCAGCGAGTTCCAGCGCGCCGCCAAGAGCCCGCAGTACGCCGTCGAGTGCTGCTCGATGCTCGGCCTGTGCTTCCTCGAAAAGGGAATGCCGCAGCTCGCGATCAAGTGGTACCGGAAGGGCCTCGAGGCCTCCAACATTCGCGAAGAGGACCGCCTCGGACTTCAGTACGACCTCGCCGTGGTCTACACCGGGCTCGGCGACCGGGACAACGCGTACAAGACGTACCTCGAGATCTACGGAGCGAACGCGTCGTTCCGCGACGTCGGCGAGCGCCTCAAGGAGCTCGCGCCGGCGTGATCGCCCGGCAGGTTCCCGCCGCATCCCCTCTGCTCTCGGTCCGCGCGCTCACGATCGCCGTCCCCGGCCCGACGGGCGAGGAGGCGGCCGTCGTGGACGGCGTGTCGTTCGAGGTCGCGCCGGGGGAGATCGTCGCGCTCGTCGGCGAATCGGGCTGCGGGAAGAGCCTCACCGCTCTTGCGCTCCTCGACCTCGTTCCGCCGCCCGCGCGTCTCGTTTCCGGCGAGGTCGTCTTCGAAGGCCGTGAGGTGCGGACACTGCCCCCTCGCGAGAAGCAACACCTCCGGGGCGGGGGGATCGGACTCGTCTTCCAGGAGCCGGGCAGCGCCCTCGATCCCGTTCGCACGATCGGCTCCGAGCTCGTCGGCGTCCTGCGTCGCCATCGCGGGCTCTCGCGGCCCGAGGCCCGTGCGGAAGCCGTGCGCTGGCTCTCGCGGGTCGCGCTCCCGGATCCCGAACGTCAGATGGGCGCGTTGCCGCACGCGATGTCGGGAGGCATGCGGCAGCGTGCGATGCTCGCCCTCGCTCTGGCGGGCGGGCCGCGCCTCCTCGTGGCCGACGAGCCGACGACGGCCCTCGACGTGACGATCCAGGCCGAGATCCTCGCGCTGCTCCTGTCGCTCCGCCGCGAGCTGTCCCTCGCCGTTCTCCTCGTCACGCACGACCTTTGTGTCGTCGCGGAGGCTGCGGATCGCGCCCTCGTCATGTACGCGGGCGAGATCGTCGAGAGCGCGACCGCCCGCAACCTCTTCGACCGGCCCGCGCACCCGTACACGCGCGGCCTCCTCGCATCGCGCCCGGCCGCAGGGGGGGCGGGGCGCGGCCGCCGTCTCCCCGCGCTCGCGGGGACGGTGCCCGAGCCCGGGCGGCGCCCGCCTGGCTGTGCCTTCGAGCCGCGTTGCCCGGAAGCTTTCGGGCGCTGCCGGGCGGCGCGCCCCACGCTCGTTCCGACCGGCGGCTCATCGGAGGCGGCCTGCTTCCTCGCGGACGCAGGGGCGTCACGGTGAGCGCCCTCCCCGGCCCGGTCGGAGAAGGGCCGCTGCTCTCCGTGCGCGATCTCCACAAGGCGTTCGTGCGGCGCGGCGGCCTGCTGGCCCCCCCCGTGCGCGTCGCCGCGGTGAATGGCGTCGCATTCGACCTCTCCGCGGCACAGACCCTCGCGCTGGTGGGAGAGTCGGGCTCGGGCAAGAGCACGACCGCGCGACTCGTCCTGAGACTTCTCGCCGCGGACCGCGGGACCGTCGTTTTCGGGGGCACGGACTGGATGGGCCTCGGACCGCGCGAACTGAACGCGCGCCGGCGCGAGATGGGCGTCGTCTTTCAGGATCCCGCGACGTCGCTCGATCCCCGTCTGACGGTGGAAGCGATCGTCGGCGAGCCTCTCGCGATCCACCGGCTCGGATCGCGCGCCGAGCGTCGCGAGCGCGTCGCCCGGCTCCTCGCCGCCGTGGGCCTTCCGGCGTCCGCGCTCGGAAAGGCGCCTCACGAATTCTCGGGTGGTCAGCGGCAGCGGATCGCGATCGCCCGGGCCCTCGCGACGGAGCCCCGGCTCGTCGTCCTCGACGAGCCGGTCTCTTCGCTCGATGTCTCCGTGAAAGCACAGGTCCTCAACCTGCTGCTCGACCTCCAGCGTGACACACCGTCCAGGCCCGCGTACCTGTTCATCGGGCACGACCTTTCCGTCGTGCGCTGGATGGCGGACCGCACGGCCGTCCTCTACCTCGGCCGGATCGTCGAAGAGGGGCCGAC
>JBAUSZ010000025.1:0-3984 GCA_049581965.1 Thermoanaerobaculia bacterium
CCGCACGCCGGTGATCGGCCGGCCCTCGGGGAGTTGGGCGCGCAGGCGCCTCAGCGAGCGCCGCACCCGGGCCGCGGAAACGTCCGCCTCGGCGAGGCCCTTGGCCGTGCGCAGGAGGACGAGGTCCTGGAACGAGAGGCGGAGGTCCGCGGAAGGGTCGAGCCCGAGCCAGCCAGCCCACGTGAGAACGCGCGCGATCGTGACGCCGAGCATGCTGGCCGCATCGCGGGCCGAATAGCCATTCACGAAGGGATTATGAGATTTGCTTAGAAGGGAAGACGGGGGGAGGACACCTTTCTAAGAAAATTCTCGTGCTCCGGTCCCCATCTCCGGCTCTAGCTCTTTTTCCGTCCGTTCGCCACCGCGCGCAGCTTCGGCCGGGCCTCTGCTCGCGTCGCGTCCGCGCGCGTGGCGGGCTTGCGCGCGGGAGTCTGCGGCGCCTCGGCGGCCTTTGCCGAGCCCTTGCGGCTCGTGCGCGCCGCGAGACTCGCCTTGAGAGCCTCCATGAGGTCGATGACCTGCGTCTTCGGCGCGGGCGCTTCGGCCTCGGAGATCTCCTGGCCGGCGATCTTCTTCTGGATGAGGCCTTCGATGCGCTCCTTGACCTCGTCCTTGTAGTTCTCGGGATGGAACTCGTCGGTCGCGATCTGGTCCGTGAGCATGATCGCGAGCTTGAGCTCGGCGTCGTTGACCTCACCGGCCGGGACCTCGACGTCTTTGAACGACCGGATCTCGTCGGCGTAGTTGAGCTGCTGCATCATGAGCCCGCCCTCGTAGCCCGTCACGGGCCGCACGACGACGAGATACTGCTTTCCGCGCGCGGCGTACTTCGCGAGGCCGCAGCGGCCGGTCTGGGTCATCGCCCGCGAGAGGAGGCGGTAGGCCTTGTCGCCGCCCTTGCCGGGAGAGAGGTAGTAGCCCTTGTCGAAGTACACCGGGTCGATCTTCCCGAGCGGGACGAACTCCGTGATCTCGATGACCTGGTTCGACTGCTCATCGAGGGCCTTGAGCTCGGCCGGTGTGAAGACGACGTACTGACCCTTCTCGAACTCGTAGCCCTTGACGATGCGGTCGCGCTCGACGATCGCACCGTCCTTCGTGCACACGAGCTGTTGCTTCACGCGGGCGTGATCGGCGTCGTGGAGCATGTTGAAGGAGACGGCGGCCTTGGACTCGCTGGCCGAGTGGAGGTTCACCGGAATCGAGACGAGCCCGAACGAGATGGTCGCGGAGCCGGTCGGCTTGAGCGCCATGGGCCGACGATTCTACGCCTCCCGGTGCGAAAAGGTCTCAACGGGGTCCTGGGCCCCCCTCAGGCCGGGACGACGACGACCGGGATGGGGCTCGAGGCGAGGACCTTCCGGGTCGTGCCGCCGAGGAGGCCGGTGATGCCGCCGCGGCCCGTGCGGCCCATGACCACGAGGTCGAATCCGCGGGCCGCCTTGACGATCTCGCGGCTCGCCCGGCCCGACGCGAGTCGCGCCTCGACCGCGCCCGATCGCGCCGCGAGCGCCGCGAGCTTCTCGGTGTAGTGGCGCTTCATAGTGGCGGCGAGGGCCCGCGACGTGCCCTTCAGGAGGTCCTCGCGCCCTTCGGCGATCGCGGCGGCGACGTCCGAGAGCGGCCGGACGTGGAGAATCGTGAGCGGCGCCCTCATCCGGTCCGCGAGGGTTCCGGCCTGCCGCAGGGCCTTGAGGGAGGCGGAAGAGAAGTCGATTGGGACCAGGACCGAAAGCGGCGCGGACGCCATGGGGAGATCGTAGGTCGCCGCGGCGCGAGACGCCAGAAGCGCCGGGGCGTCAGCCGGGGGCGTCGAGCCTCTTGAGGGCCTCGGCCGCGACGAGCGCGAGCGCGGCCATCCCCGCCGTGCGCAGCCAGTCGACCGCGGCGAGGGGCTCGGTCCCGAGAACAGCCGCAAGCGGCGGCCAGGCGACCGCGACGGCCTGGAGGAGGAGGCCGCCGGACAGCGCGAGCCAAAACGGGACGGCGAGGCTCGACCGCATTCGCCAGAAGGGCCGCGAGTCCGAAAGCGTCGCAAACGACTGGGCGAGGAGCGCGAGGGCGAGCGTCGCCATGACGAGCGTCTGGCCGCGGGGCCCTCCACTCCGTCCGCCGCCCGCCGCGAAGCCCCACAGGACGGTCCCCGCGACGAGAGCGCTGCGCAGCGCGATCGAACCGGTCGCGCGCCACGTCAGGAGCGGCTCGGCCGGGTCCCGCGGCGGCCGCGCGAGGACGTCGCGTTCGCCGGGCACGAGGACGAGCGCCATCGCCGGGAAGATGTGGACGACGAGGTTCAGCCAGAGGAGCTGGAGCGGGCTCATCGGGAGCGGCAGGTCCGTCACGATCGCGATGAGCATCACTGCGATCGTCGCGAGGCTGCAGAGAAGCAGGAAGTGGACGGCGCGCCGGATGTTCGCGTAGATCTGCCGTCCCTCCGCGACGGCCGCCGGGAGCGTCGCGTAGTCTCCGCTCGTGACGACGAGGTCCGAAGCCTCGCGCGCGACGTCCGCGGCGCCGCGCCCGATCGCGATCCCGATGTCCGCGGCCTTCAAGGCAGGCGCGTCGTTCACCCCGTCGCCCGTCATCGCGACGACGTGTCCCGCGGACTTCAGGGCGCGGACGATCGCGAGCTTGTCCTCGGGCGAGACGCGCGCGAAGACGGCTGTGTGCCGGAGGTCGGCCCAGCGATGCGCTTCCGCGTAGGCCGCGAGCTCGGCCGAGTCGAGGCAGAGGTCACCCTCTCGGGCGATCCCGAGCTCCTCCGCGACGGCCCGCGCCGTTCCCTTCTGGTCGCCCGTGACCATGACGGTCCGGATCCCAGCGTCGCGCAACGCGGCGATCGCTTCGCGCACTCCGGCGCGCGGTGGGTCGATGAGACCGGCGATTCCCGCCCAGACGAGGTCCTCCTCTGCCGCGCTCTCCGGGTCGGCGGGGGAGAGCGGCCGATAGGCGAACGCGAGGACACGGAAGCCTCCGCGGCCGAGCGCCGTGGCCGCCACGAGGAGCGTCTCGCGCCCGGCGGCGTCAAGCGGCTCCTCGCCGCCGGCCCGGAGAACCCGCGTCGCGCGCTCGGCAACGGCCTCGGGCGAGCCCTTCACGAAGGACCAGAGCCGGCCCGTGCCGTCACGCAGGACGACCGACATCCGTTTGCGAGTCGAGGAGAAGGCGGTGCCGCTCAGTCGCTCGAACCCGCCCGCGGCCGGATCGACGCCGGCCTTCCGCGCGAGGGCCAAAAGTGCGCCTTCCGTTGAGGAGCCGTGAACGTGCCAGCCGTCGTGCGACTCGAGCTTCGCGTCGTTGCAGTGCGCCGCGATCTCGAGGAGTCGGCGGAGCGCCGGCTCCTCGGCCGAAGTGGCGGAGCCTCCCGTCAAAAGGAACTCGCCCTCGCCGGAATACCCCGATCCGGTGACCTCCCACGCCTGTTGAGCCGTCGCGACGCGCGTCACGCGCATGGCGTTCTCCGTGAGCGTCCCCGTCTTGTCCGTGCAGATGACGGAGGTGCAGCCGAGGGTCTCGACGGAGGAGAGGCGGCGGACGAGGCTGTCGGCCTTCGCCATGCGTCGCACGCCGGCCGCGAGCGCAATCGTCGTGACGGCCGGAAGGCCCTCCGGGATCGCGGCGATCGCAAGGATGACACCCGTCTCGAGCATGAGGAGCAACGGACGGTCGCGGAGGAGGCCGAGGACCGTCACGAGCGCCGAGAGCCCGATCGCGAGGACCGCGAGCCGCCGGCCGAGCCGCTCGGCCTGCTTCTCGAGCGGCGTCTCCTCCCGATCCTGCGCCGCGACGAGGCGTCCGATGCGGCCCAGCTCCGTCCCGGCGCCCGCGGCCGTGACGATCATCCGGCCCGAGCCGCCCGCGACAGTCGTCCCCGCGTGAACCATGCTCGAGCGGTCGGGAAGAAGCGCGTCCGGCGCCACCGGCGCAGGGTCCTTCTCGACGGGTACGCTCTCGCCGGTGAGCGCGGACTCGTCGACGTGGAGG
>JBAUSZ010000026.1:0-10511 GCA_049581965.1 Thermoanaerobaculia bacterium
GCCGCAAACAGTGCGGGCGGCGCGTCCGGTCGCGCGCCGCCCGCGGCGAACGCTCCGACCTGGCGCCGGAGCGCGGTTCCGGGAACCCTCGCGCTACTTCTTCCCTGCCGCGAGGGGCTTGGGCGTGCCGGCAGCGATCGGGATCGCCTTCGGCTTCGCCTCTTCCCGCTTCGGGATGTCGACCTTGAGCACGCCGTCGGCCAGCGAGGCCGAGACCTTGCCCACGTCGACGTTCATCGGGAGCGCGAACGAGCGCAGGAAGTGCCCGTACGCGCGCTCGATCCTGTGGTAGTTCTTGTCCTTCTTCTCCTCCTCGAACTTGCGATCTCCCTCGAGGGACAGGACGCCGTTCTCGACGTTGAGGGTCAGCTCCTCCTGCTTGAACCCCGGCACCTCGAACGCGAATGTCAGACGATCTTCCGTCTCGATGACGTCGGCCGGCGGCGCCCAGTTCGCCGTCGTCTCGTCCATGCGCAGAGCCGGCGGGAATTCCCCGAGCATCCGGCTCATCTGGTTTTGCAGTGTCTTGATGTCCTTGAAAGGGTCGGTCCAGCGCGTCAGCATGCGGTCCTCCCAGGTTCTGCCGTGTTGCGAACGGAGGGAACGAAACCCGGGTCTTGCGTCGTCCGTTCCATTCAGACGCATGGGGTCTTGCGCAAGGCTTCGTCAAGTGATGCAGGCGCATCAGGTGCCGCGGGGCGAAACGTGAGGCGTCAGATCCCGAGCGCCGTCACGACGAGGCCGGTCACCGCGATGAGGCCGCCCGCCAGCACGTCGCCCCAGTGGTCGAGCCACGGGAACCGCAGCCGCTCGAACCCCGCCCGGGCGGGCAGGACGAGCGCGATCATCGTGCCGATCGTCGCGGCCTCGTAGAGAAGGACGATGCCTACCGTCGGTGCGGCCCCGAGAGGAGCGGCGGCGAAGAGGAGGGGAATCACCGCGACGCACGGGTCGGCCGAGAAGAGGAGGAAGAGCGACCACGCGGTCGTTTTCGAGGCGTCGTGGACGTGGTCGTAGTGCGCGTGCGCGTGGCCGTGCATGCGACGGCCCGCCGCGCGGCGCAGACCCCAGACGCCGTAGGCGAGACCGAAGCCGACGAGGAGGATTCCCGCCACTGCTTCCATTCGCGCGCCGGCCCTCTCGAAGATCGCCCGGCCGAACACGAGCCCGAGCAGGCCGAGGAGCGCCGAGACGGTGACGTGCCCGAAGCCGCAGAGAAACGTGACGCGGGCCGTCTTCGCGGCCGACCACTTCTGCGCGCGTGCGAGCGCCGCGAAGGGGACCCAGTGGTCGGGCGCGAGCGTGTGGAGCGCGCCGACGGAGGCCGCCGCGCCCGCGAGGGTCAGGAAGAGGCCGTCGCTCACGAGACGCCCTCTGCGGCGCAGACGGCGGCGCGCTTTCGCGCGTGCGCGTCCGTCAGGAGCGAGAGCCACGCGTCCATCCCGGCGCCGGACGTCGCGGAGACCTCGAGGAGGCGGCCCTCGGGTGCCAGCGTCGCGACCTGCTCCCGGACCGCCGCGAGATCGAATGCGACGTACGGGAGGAGATCCATCTTCGTGACGACCGTGACTCCCGCCTTCGAGAAGATGGCCGGGTACTTGAACGGCTTGTCCTCGCCCTCGGTGACGGAGAGGAGGACGACCTTGAAGTCCTCGCCGAGGTCGTAGCCGGTCGGGCAGATGAGGTTCCCGACGTTCTCGATGAAGAGGATGTCGAGGTTCGCGAGGCGCGCGCCCTCCTCGGCCAGCGCCCGTTCCACCTGCCGCGCGTCGAGGTGGCAGGCGCCGCCCGTCAGGATCTGGCGGGCCGGGATGCCCATCTTCCTCAGGCGCTCGGCGTCGCGCTCGGTCGCGATGTCGCCCTCGAGACCCCCGAGACGGAGGGAGCCCTTGAGCGCGGAGGCGGTTTTCTCGAGGAGCGTCGTCTTGCCGGAGCCGGGCGACGAGATGAGATTCACGACGAGCGTTCCCGCGCGGCCGAAGCTCTCGCGCAGCGAGGCCGCGGCGGCGGCGTTCGCCGCGAGGACCTTCTGCTTCACGTCGATTTCGGTCACCGGGCGGCTCCTTCGGCCGAGTGATTCTCTCGCGCGTCCTCCTCGAACACCACCTGGAGAACGTCGAGGTCGTCGCCTCCCGTCACGTTGAGGACGCCGCCGCAGCGCGGGCAGAGCCTCAGCCACGAGCCGGGGGCTCGCCCGGGCACCTCGCCGCAAGCGCCGCAGGTCTGGCGCGCCGGCCGCCAGTCGACGTCGAGAACGGCGCCCTCCTCGGACGTTCCGGCGACGTGCGCGTTCCAGGCGAAGGCGAGGAGCTCGGGTTCGATGGCCGAGAGCTCGCCGACGGCGAGGCGCACACGCGTGATCCGCCCGGGGCCGCGGTCCGCGACGGACTCCAGCGCGATCCGGCGAATCTCGGCGGCGACGCCCATCTCGTGCATTTCAGCAGATTCTCGGGAGCTGCTCGCCCGTCAAGAGGTCCACGATGCGCGTCCCGCCGATCCGGCTCTTCAGGGTGACGCGACCCCTCCCGTCCGCGACGACCCTGCCGATCACGGCCGCCTTCGTGCCGAGAGGATGGGCCCGGAGCGCGCCGAGCGCGGCGTCGGCGGCTTCCTGGGCGACGATCGCGAGGAGCTTTCCCTCGTTCGCCACGTAGAGTGGATCGAGGCCAAGGATCTCGCAGGCCCCGCGCACCTCTTCGGCGACCGGGAGCTTCGCCTCCTCGAGTCGGATTCCGACGCCGCCCTGGCCCGCGATCTCGTTGAGCGTCGAAGCGACGCCGCCGCGGGTCGGGTCGCGCAGGACGTGAACGGCGTTCCCGGCCGCGGCGAGGAGGTCCTTCACGAGTCCGTTCAGCGCCGCGGTGTCACTCTCGAGCGTCGTCGAAAAGCGCAAGCCCTCGCGGAGCGACATGATCGCGATCCCGTGGACGGCGATCTCGCCGCTGACGAGGACGACGTCGCCGGGCGCGGCGCGCCGCGGCGAGATCACGACTCCCTCGGGGACGATGCCGACGCCGGTCACGTTCACGAAGACGCCGTCGCCCTTGCCGCGGTCGACGACCTTCGTGTCGCCGGTCACGATCGGGCAGCCGGCACTCGCGGCGGCGCGCTGCATCGAGGCGACGATTCGCGCCAGGTCGGCGATCGGAAGTCCCTCCTCGAGGATGAGACCCGCCGAGAGCGCGAGCGGCTGGGCGCCGCACATCGCGAGGTCGTTCACCGTGCCGTGCACGGCGAGAGAGCCGATGTCCCCGCCGGGGAAGAACAGCGGGTGGATCACGAACGAGTCCGTCGAGAAGGCGAGGCGCACGCCGCCGGCGTCGAGGATCGCCCCGTCGTGCAGCTCGCGGAGGGCCGGGTTGTCGAAGCTCGGGAGGAAGACGCTCTCGATGAGGCGCTGCGTGAGGCGCCCGCCGCCGCCGTGCGCCATGAGGATCGTCTCCGCCGCGGACGTCGCGGGCACGGGGCAGGACGCCGCCGCGAGCGCGGCGCCGAGGTCCGGATCGGGGGGCGGCGTGTGCTCCGCCATCACGCCCTCGCGTAGAGCCAGTAGGCCGCGCAGGCGCCCTCGGAGGAGACCATCGGCGCGCCGAGCGGGTGCTCGGGCGTGCAGCGCGTCCCGAAGGCCGTGCACGCGCTCGGGCGCTTGAGGCCCTGCATGATCTCGCCCGCGATGCACTCCTTCGGCTCCTCGGTCGTGATCGCCTCGACGTCGAACTTCAGGGTCGCGTCGAACGGCGCGTACTCCGCTCGCAGGCGGTAGCCGCTCTGCGGGATCACGCCGATTCCCCGCCACGCGCGGTCGCACGGCTCGAAGACCTCGTTCACGACGGCGCGGGCGGCGGGATTGCCGTCGCGGGAGACCGTCCTCACGTATTGGTTCTCGACGCCGATGCGCCCGCTCTCGAGCGCGTCAACCGCCATGAAGATGCCCTGGAGGAGATCGAGGGGCTCGAAGCCCGTCACGACCATCGGGATGCGATGCGCCTCGGCGAGCGGCTCGTATTCCCTCCAGCCCATGACGGTGCAGACGTGACCGGCGAGGAGGAAGCCCTGCACGCGGTTCGAGGGAGACGAGAGGATCGCGCCCATCGCGGGCGGCACGAGGACGTGCGAGGCGAGAACCGAGAAGTTCGTGAGGCCGAGCTGCCGCGCGCGCTTGACGGCCATCGCATTGGCGGGAGCCGTCGTCTCGAACCCGACGGCGAAGAACACGACGTCCCGTCCCGGGTTCTGCTGCGCGATCGTCACGGCGTCGAGAGGCGAATAGACCATCCGCACGTCGCCGCCCTTCGCCTTGACCGTCAGGAGGTCCGTCGTCGAGCCCGGCACGCGGAGCATGTCGCCGAAGGACGTGAAGATCACGTCCGGACGCCGGGCGATCGCGAGCGCGCGGTCGATCTGGGTGAGCGGCGTCACGCACACGGGGCAGCCGGGACCGTGCACGAGGGTGATGTTGGGAGGCAGCATCCGATCGATACCCGAGCGCAAGAGCGTGTGCGTCTGGCCCCCGCAGATCTCCATGAGGGTCCACGGACGAGTCACCTTCGAGTGGATGGCGCGGACGAAGGTCTGCGCGTCCTCCTCGCGGCGGTACTCGTCGACGAACTTCACGTCTTTCCGCCCCCGGACGGCTGCGGGATCTCGAGGTCGCCGAGATCGCCCATGTCCTTGAGGACCTGGAAAACCTCGAGGGCCTGTTGTTCGTCCAGCTTGCTGATCGCGAAGCCGACGTGCACGAGGACGTACTCGCCGATCTTCACGTCCGGCGTGTAGGCCAGGCAGACCTCCTTCGTGATGCCGCCGAAGGAGACGACGCCCATCGGCATGCCGATCGTGCTCGCCTCGATGCTCAGGACCTTGCCCGGGACGCCAAGACACATCGTGCACCCCACGCGGTCGAGATTAGTGTGAACCGCGTCTCAATCACTCCTGATGCAGATGCTTCAACCTCGCGGACGCGACGAGAACCTGACCGACGGCGATCCCGCCGTCGTTGGGCGGAACGGCACCGTGGAGCAACACCTCGAAGCCGGCCGACTGGAGCCGGGCGACGGAGAGCTCCGTCAGAAGCTTGTTCTGGAAGCAGCCGCCGGTCAGCGCGACGCGGTGCGAGCCAGCATGGACCGCGGCCGCGAGGATTCCCTCCGCGAGAGACGCATGAAAGCGCGCCGCGAGGGCCGGAACAGGGACTCCGCGCGCGCGTTCTTCGAGGAGGGAGAGGAACAGAGGCTCCCAGTCGAGGACGGCCGGAGCCCCCGCGACCGCGTCGAGCGGAAAGGGATACGCTTTTGCGGCGTTCTCGGGCGAGGCCGATCCTTCGAGGGCCGCCGCCTCGAGGGCCATTGCCGCCTGTCCTTCGAAGGATGATTTCTGGGCGATTCCCAAAAGGGACGCCACGGCGTCGAAGAGGCGGCCCGCGCTCGTCGTGACCGGCGTATTCACCCCGCGCGCGAGCATCTGTGAGAGAACGTCGCGCTCGCCGGCCGCGAACGCGCGCACCGGGTCGAGGTCCTCTCGGGAGAGCGCGGCCTCCCCGAGCGCCTCGAGGAGCAGCGCGAGAGCGGTCCGGCGCGGCTCGCGCACGGCGGCCTCGGCGCCCGGCAGACGAAACGGGCGGATGTGCGCGACGCGGTCGTACGCTGCCGCATTCCCGAGGAGGAACTCGCCGCCCCACACGGTCCCGTCGGTTCCGTGGCCCGTGCCGTCCCACGCGACGCCGAGGGCCGGTCCGTCGGCCTCGTTCTCGGCGAGGCACGCGGCGAGGTGCGCGTGGTGGTGCTGGACGGCGACGGCCGGGATGCCCCGATCGGCGGCGAACTTCTTTGCGAAGGTCGTGGAGGCGTACCCGGGGTGGAGGTCGTGCGCGACGGCCGCGGGAGCCGCTTCGTAAAGGCGCTCGAAATCCGCGATGACGCGCGCGAAGGCCTCGAGCGCCTCGGGCGTCTCGAGGTCGCCGATGTGCTGCGAGACGAAGATCTGCCTGCCGACCGAGAGCGCGACGGCCGTCTTCATGTGGGCACCGACGCCGAGAATCACCGGGAGGTCCGCGCGCACGGGAACGGGCAGCGGCGCCCAGCCGCGCGCGCGGCGCCAGAGACGCGGGGAGCCCGCCACGAGCCGCGCGACGCTGTCATCCACGTGGCGGGCGACGGGCCGGTCGTGGACGAGGAAGAGGTCCGCCATCCCCGCGAGGCGCGTCAGAGCCTCGTGCTCGTCCGTTGCGATCGGCTCCTCGCTGCGGTTCCCGCTCGTCGCGACGACGGGAAAGCCCGACGCGCGGAGGAGGAGGTGATGGAGCGGCGTGGCGGGAAGCATGAGGCCGAGCTCGGGGCGCCCCGGCGCGACGCCGGCGGCTACGGCCGCATCCGGGCGGCGGGGGAGAAGCACGATCGGGGCCTCGGGTCCGCCGAGGAGCGCCTCGGCCTCTGGCGAGACGTCCGTGAGCGCGCGCGCCATCGCGACGTCCCGCACCATCAGGGCGAGCGGCTTTTCCTCTCTCGCCTTTCGCTGCCGGAGAGCGGCCACCGCGTCCTCGCTCCGCGCGTCGCACATCAGGTGAAAGCCGCCGAGGCCCTTCACGGCGACGATCGCCCCGCGGCGGAGCGCGTCGGCAGAGGCGACGAGCGCCTCGTGCCGCCGCGCGAGGACTTCGCCGAGCGGCGACCACGCCTCGAGCGACGGACCGCACGCGGGGCACGCGACGGGCTGGGCGTGGAAACGGCGGTCGCGCGGGTCTTCGTATTCCTCGCGGCACTCGGGGCAGAGCGCGAAGGCGGCCATCGTCGTCTTCGGCCGGTCGTAGGGGAGGTCCGTCACGATCGTGAATCGCGGGCCGCAGTCCGTGCAGTTCGCGAAGGGATAGAGATAGCGCCGATCCTTCGGATCGAGGACCTCCGCGAGGCACGCGGAGCACGTCGCGACGTCGGGAAGAACGAGCGCCGATCTCGCTCCCCCTCCCTCGCTCGGAAGGATGCGAAAGCCCACCTCGCCCCTGGGCTCCGCCGGAGCCTCGAGGATCTCGCGAATGCGCGCGAGCGGCGGAGGAGCCCCCTCCAGCTCGCGCCGGAACGCGGCGAGCGCCTCGCGGTCGCCCTCCAGCTCGATGAGAACGCCGGCGATGTCGTTGCGGACCCAGCCCGCGAGCGAGAGCCCGTGCGCGAGGCGCCAGACGAACGGACGGAAGCCGACTCCCTGCACGGCGCCGTGAACCTCGAGCCTCACCCGCGGCATGACCGGGGACTGTACCCCCGCGCGGCGTGGCATGATCGGGCCGATGATGACCCGCGAAGAGATCTCCCTCGTCAAGGAGAGTTTCGACAGCCTGCGCCCGATCCCGAGGGGACTCGGGCGCGCGTTCTACGAGAATCTCTTCGCGTTCGATCCGTCCCTGAAATCGCTTTTCAAGGGAGACCTCGACGCGCAGGGTGCCATGTTCGTGAGCGCCCTCGGCCTCGCGGTCGCGGGGCTCGACGACGCGACCTCGGGCGAGCGCCCGCTCCGCGATCTCGGCCAGCGCCACGCCGGGTACGGGGTCACGGACGCGCACTTCGTCACGTTCCGCGAGGCGCTCGTTCAGACGCTGCGCGCGCAGGTGGGTGCCGGCTTCACCGACGCGCATGCGTCCGCGTGGCGCGCGGCCTTCGACCGGATGGGCGTCGTCATGCGCGACGCGGCGTCCGGTCGCGGCTGAGGCCGGCCCCTGCCGGTTTCGAACAGGAAAAGAGCCGCCCGACGGCGGCCCATTCCGTTTTTCCGGCTGGCTTGCGCGGCCGGGACGCGCGGGGGGCGAGTCCTCAGTCGCCGTGGCGGACGTGCGCTTCCTTCTGCGCCGGCGTCGCGATCGGCTTGACCGTCTTCTTGAAGGCCGCGCCGGCGAAGAGCGCGAAGCCGATCAGGGGAAGGAAGATGACGAACGCGGCCCCGAGCACGGGCGCGGCCGCGAGCATCGCCACCGCAGGGACCTTCAGATAATCGGCTTCGGGTCCGCCGGGGAGAACCCCGCCCCGCTTGCCGCTGACCGTCACGATCTCCCAGGTCTTCTTGTTGAAGTAGAAGCCCGCTGGAACCTTGTTGCCGCCTTTGTTCTCTTTCATGGCGTCCCCCTTTTTCAATCTCCACAGGGAAGATGGGCCCTCGGCGCGGTCGGGGCACTCCGGAAAAGGGAGCGAAGGACGAGGAACGATTACCGAGAGGGCATCGGGAAAAGTACCGAGGTGGACGGCGGAACGAACGGGTGCCGCCAACTCATTCTAGGGAAACCCTTTATTCTTTCTTCCCGGTGGAAGATTCCTAATCTCCCCCCGGACCGCCCTCCAACCCGTATTTCTCGATGCGCGAGTAGAGCTGGGCGCGGGTGAGGCCGAGGAGCCTCGCGGCCCTGGTCTTGTTGAACCGGGCTTTCTCGAGCGCTTCCTTCACATAGCCCCTCTCGAGCGTCTCGAGATTGACGCCGCCCGGGGGGAGAAGCCGTCCCGCCGCGGTCGCCGAGCGGGCCTCTTCGTGCCCGGAGACGGAGATCGGGAGATGCGCGGCGGTGATGAGTCCGCCGTCGCAGAGGATCGCGGCGCGCTCGAGCGCGTTCTTGAGCTCGCGCACGTTTCCGGGCCACGGGTACGCGAGGAGGAGATCCTTGGCCTCCTTGGAGACGCCCGCGACGGGCCGGCCGATCGCGGGACCGATCTGGGCGAGGAAGATTTCCGTGAGGGGGAGGATGTCCTCGACGCGCTCGCGGAGCGGTGGGAGCGGGATCTCGAACACCGAGAGCCGATAGAAGAGGTCCTCGCGGAACTCGCCCTTCGCGATCGCCTTCTTCAGGTCGCGGTTCGTCGCCGCGACGATGCGCGCATCGGTCTTGAGAACCCTGTTCCCGCCGAGGCGCTGGAACTCGCGTTCCTGAAGGAGCCGCAGGAGCTTCGCCTGGACGGCGGGGCTCATCTCGCCGGCCTCGTCGAGAAAGAGCGTCCCGCCCGCGGCCTGCTCGATGCGGCCGGGCTTCGCGGCCGTGGCGCCCGTGAAGGCTCCCTTCTCGTATCCGAACAGCTCCGACTCGAGAAGCTGGTCCGGGAGCGCCGCCGCGTTGAGTGCGACGAACGGACCCGACGCACGCGACGACGCCCGGTGGACCGCCCGCGCGAGGATTTCCTTGCCGGTGCCCGACTCGCCCGTCAGGAGAACCGTCGTCTCCGTCGGGGCGACCTTCGAGACCTGAACGAGAACGGCTTTCCAGGCCTTCGCGACGCCGACGATCCGCCCGAAGCCCTCGCGCGAGGCGAGCTCCTCCGTCAGCGACGCGACGCGCTGCTCGAGCTTCCTCGCCTCGCTCTCGGCATCGGCGGCGCGGCGCGCCTCGCCCGCGAGGCGCTCGTGTGACAAGGCGAGCGCGACCTGGTCCGCGACGTGCTGGGCGAGGGGGACGTCGCCGTCGTCGTACGTGGCCGGCGTCCGCGAAAGAAAGAGGAGGCCGCCCGCGAACTGCCACTGGCCTTCGAAGAAGATGGGTACCCTGAGGAGGGAGTGGATCCCGTCGGCCGCGAGATGACGGCGCTTGTCCGTGCCGGGGTCCAGCTCTCTCCCGACGTCGCGAACGATCTCCGTGGACCAGTCGCCCGCCCGCGCGCACTCCGCCGGCGAGAGCCGGATCGGCTCGCGAATCTCGGGAAACCCGGTGCCGGAGACCGCGTAGATGCGGACGGCGTCGCGGGCCTCGTTGAGGAGCCCGAGGGCCATCCGGTCGTGCGGGATCACGGGCCGCACGATCTCCGAGATCGCATCGAACACCTCGCGCACGTCGAGCGCCCGGGCGAGAACGGGGGGTAGCGCCTGCAACGCCTCGTAGCGCCTGCGGCGCTGCTTTTCCGCGGCCCCGAGGCGCGCGTGCGCAACGGCCATTGCGACGACGTCCGCGACCGGCGTCAGGAGCGCGAGGTCCTCGTTCCGGAAAGCGCGCGGCTTCAGGCTGAGGAGCGAAAGATAGCCGACCGTGCGCGGGCCGGCGTGGAGCGGCGCGCGCAGCATGGCGCGCGCGCCGGAACCGCGCAGCTCGACGTCCCTCGGGAACGCCGGATCGCAGGCCGCAGCGACGTCGTCGACGGCGCCGGCCCGCGAGAGGACCTCCCACAGCCCGGGCGAATACTCCGAGCGCGGAACCGTGCGCGCAAACGCGCGGCGCGTCTCGTCCGTGATCTCGGCGCCGCCGATCGAGTAGAGGACAAACCCGTCCGCTTCGTCCGTCAGGGTGACCGTCATCGCGTCGAAAGCGAGGACACGGCCCGCGGCCGCCGCGATGCGGTGGAAAACCTCGGGGAGGTCCAGCGTCTCGCCCGCGACGCGGGCGATCTCGGACAGGACCTCCACGAGGGCGGGCGGAGCGGCCGACGCGGCCATGGGGGCGTCATTCTAGGCCCGCGGCTCGTCTAGACTCGGGACGCATGCCGGCTCCCGTCAACGCCGCCGCGCTCGCCGCCGGGGTGCTCGCCGGCCGCGTCCCCGACGTCGCGCGCGCGATCTCC
>JBAUSZ010000027.1:0-6477 GCA_049581965.1 Thermoanaerobaculia bacterium
CCTCGGCGACGCCCCGCTCGAACGCGGCGTCCCACGACGGAAGCGCGTCCGCCGGCCGGTGGACGTCGAGCGCGACGAGGGCGTCGCGGCCTTCCTCCGACGCCCGCTCTTTCACGATGAACCGGCCCTGCCGCGCGGTCTGGGGCCAGTGGACGTCACGCGGGTCGTCGCCGATGCCCGCCTCACGCAGGTTGCGGATCTCCGCGCCGCGCCCCCGGAGGAAGTTGCGCGGGTCGCCGCCCTCGGCTTCGCGCGGGTCGGGCGGGACCGTCGGCACGCGCGCCGGGGCCGGATAGACGAGGCGCTCCTCCTCCATCGGGTGGACGCGCCCCTTGCGGAAAAGGCCGATCGGGTAGCCGCTGTAGACGAGCAGAGACTCGAGCGAGCGCAGCCCCCGCTTCGGAAAGACGAGGTCGACGCCGCGGGACGCCGTCGTGCCGGGGTCGATCCGCCCGAAGAGGAGCGGCGCGGCGGCCCCCGAGATCTTCACGAGGACCGCGCGGCGCGCGAGCCTTCCATGGTTCGTGACCCGGAGCGTGAAGCGGGCCGGGACGCCCGCGTAGAGCTCGGGCGGCCCGTCGAGCTCGAGCGAGAGGTTCTCGACGTTGCGGCGCGAGACGACGCCCGAGACGACGAGCGCCCCGAGAAAGAGCGAGACGAGAATGTAGAGACCGTTGTTGCCCGTGTTCGTCGCGGCGACCGCGACGACGAGCGTCAGGAGGATGAACCCGAGCCCGAGGTTCGTGACGCGCACGAGGATCCCCGGGTCGACGAGCTTTCTCAGACGCGCGCGCCAGTCCACCGGCTTCGGTGCCTCAGAGAGGTACGGCGATCTCGTCGAGGAGGCGCTGGATCGCGTCGCGCTCGCGCCGCCCGCCCCCGCCGTCCCATGCACCCGGCTGCGACGCGAGGACGCGGTGCGCGAGGGCGGGAGCCGCGACGCGCTTGACGTCGTCCGGCGTCGCATAGGGGCGGCCCGCGACGAGCGCCCGCGCCTGCGTCGCGCGGAAGAAGCCCTGCGCGCCGCGCGGCGAGACGCCGAGGAGGAGGTCCTTCCCGGCGCGGGTCTTCGCGACGATCGCGAGGATGTAGTCCATGAGCTTGTCGGCGACCGTGACGCGCTCCGTCGCGTCCTGCGCGGCCTTCAGCTCGTCGAGCGAGATCGCGGGCTGGAGCGCGGCGAGGACGCGGTCGGCGCCGCCCGCGAGGAGGAGCCGGCGCTCCTCGTCCGGCGCGGGGTACCCGAGCGCGATGCGAAGCAGGAAGCGGTCGAGCTGCGACTCGGGCAGAGGATACGTCCCGAGGTACTCGACGGGGTTCTGCGTCGCGAGGACGAGAAAAGGCTCCGGCAGCGGCCGCGTGACGCCGTCGGAGGAGACGGCGCGCTCGTTCATCGCCTGCAGAAGCGCGGCCTGGGTCTTGGGCGTCGCGCGGTTGATCTCATCGGCGAGGAGAACGGGCGTGAAGATCGGCCCGGGGTGGAACTCGAACTCCTGCTTGCGCTGGTTGAAGACGGTCAGGCCGAGGATGTCGCTCGGGAGCGTGTCCGGCGTGAACTGGAGGCGGTGGACGCCGACGCCGATGGCCTTGCCGAGCGCCGTCGCGAGAGTCGTCTTGCCGACGCCCGGGACGTCCTCGATGAGGAGATGGCCGCGCGCGAGGAGACACACGACCGCATCCTCGACCGCCGCGGCCGGGCCGCGGTACGCCGTGCGGACGGTCGCGACGAGGCGCGCGATGGACGCGAGCACCGACGCCGCCGCAGGGGCACGCTCGCTCACCGCGCGAGCCCCTTCTCGACGGCGTCGCGCAGGTCGTCCGAGGCGCCGAGCCTCATGACGAGGAGTCCGTCCGGCGACTCGACGACGGCGACGCCCGAAAGCCCGACGACGCGCACTTTCCGGCCGCCCCCGAGGACGAGGTTGCCCGAGCCGCCCGAGCAGACGGCGTCGCCTTCGACGACGTCGGAGCCGGGCGCGCCGCCGCGGAACTCGAAAACCGCTTCCCACGTGCCGAGATCGCTCCAGCCGCAGGGACACGGAATCGTGAGTACGCGCCTCGCCTTCTCCATGACGGCGACGTCGATCGAGACGGAAGGGGAAGAAGAGAAGATTTCTGCGAATGAAGAGAGATCCCCGGCGCGGTGCGCTGCCAGCGCTCGCCGGGCGGCGTCCAGGACCGCCGGAGCCGTCCTGGCAAGTTCCTCGAACAGGAGGGAAGCCCTGAACACGAAGATCCCGGCGTTCCAGAGGAAGCGGCCGGAAGCGAGGAACTCGGTGGCCCTGGCCGCGTCCGGCTTCTCGACGAAACGGGTGACGCGCCGCGCGTCGAGCTCAGAAGCCGATTCGCCGCGCGCATCCCCCGCCCCATGCTCTTTTCCACTCGAAGAGATCTCCCTCTTGTCTTCGTGCTCTTCGAGCGTCTCCATGTAGCCGTACCCCGTCTCCGGGCGCGTGGGCGGGATGCCGAGCGTCACGAAGGCGTCCTCCTTCGCAGCGACGGCCGCGCCCACACGGAGAGCGGCGAGGAAGGCGGGCTCGTCGCGCACGGCCTGGTCGGACGGCAGGACGAGCAGCACGGGGTCGGTGCCGCCCTCGGACGCGACGAGCGCCGAGAGGGCGATCGCGGGCGCCGTGTTCCGGCGCTTCGGCTCCAGGAGGAAGTGCGACTCGGGCACCTCGTGCAGCTCGGCCCTGAGGAGCGTCGCGTGCGAGGCGCGGCCCGAGACGTACACGTTTCCCTCGCCCACGACGGCCGCCGCGCGGCGAAACGCGTCCCTGAGGAGCGAGTCCTGCCCGGCGAGCGCGAGGAGCGGCTTGGGACGCGCGTCCGTCGAGCGGGGCCAGAGGCGGGTGCCGCTGCCTCCGGCCAGGATCAGGGCGCGAACGGGCACGTCGACCATCGGGACATTGTACGAACAAGGGTGATGCCGGGTCGCGTCGATTCGCGTCGAGGTGAGAGTCGCGCTGGATTTTCCTGGAAGGTAAATGCAGGCCGGGCGGTCGCGTCGGCGCGCGGCGCGAGCCAACGCCCCGCCTTCACTCACCCTTCAGGAAATCTTCTGTTCGTCCTACGATCTGAATCTCCGGTTGCAGCTCGATCCCGAACTTGTCCTTCACGGCCCTCTCCATCTCGGCCATCAAGAACTTCACGTCCTCCGCCGTCGCGCCGCCCGTGTTCACGATGACGTTCGCGTGGACTTTCGAGACCTCGGCGCCGCCGATCCGCCGCCCCTTGAGAGAGCACTCCTCGAGAAGCTTCCCGGCGAAGTGCCCGGGCGGGTTCTTGAAGATCGAGCCCGCGTTCGGTTGCTTCGGAAGCGCCGCGCGCCTCTTCGCCGCGACCTCGGCCATCCGCGCCGCGATCTCGGAGGGGGATTTCGACGAGAGGAGAAAGCGGGCTTCGGCGACGATGTCGCCGGTCTCGCAGAGGGACGTCCAGCGGTAGCCGTGGGGAATCGTGGAGGCCTCGGCCGTTCGGACCTCTCCCGCCGGCGAGACGAGCGTCGCCGACACGAGGACGTCGAAGATCTCCGAGCCGTACGAGCCGGCGTTGATCCGCACGGCGCCCCCGACGGAGGACGGAATGCCCGAAACGTTCTCGACGCCCGAGAGCCCCGCGTCGCGTGCCGCGACGGCGAGCGCCATGAGCGAGACGCCGCCACCCGCGACGATTTCCGTCCTCTCGACGCGCGTCGCGCGGAACGCACCGCCGAGAACGAGGACGACTCCGGGAAAACCCGCATCCGGCACGAGCAGGTTCGAGCCTCTTCCGAGGACGAGGACGGGCATTCCTTCCCGCGCCGCGCACTCGAGGACGCGCGCGAGGGCGCTCGCGTCGGTTGCCTCCGCCAGGAACCGTGCCGGGCCTCCGATGCGCAGCGTCGTGCGTGCCGCGAGCGGTGCGTCCTCCTGGACGGAAACGCCCGGGCCGGCCAAGCCGTCCGGGATCATCCCTTGAGGAGGAGGCCGGCCGCGATCATGGCGGCCGCGACGGCGCCTCCGAGGAAGTCGTCGGCCATGATTCCGAGGCCGCCCGGAAGCCTCTCGAGCCAGCCGATCGGCCCGGGCTTCCACACGTCGAGGATCCGGAAGAGCAGGAACGCGAGAAGGACCGTGCCGACGCGCAGAACGACGGCGCCCGGTGGAATGAGCGCATAGACGGGCAGGAGAGCGATCGCCTGACCCGCAACCTCGTCGACGACGACCTCCGACGGGTCCTTCACGCCACGCAGGCGGGCCGTCTCGTCCGATGCGTGGACGCCGATGGCGGCGACCCCGAGGGCGAACCCCGCGAGGCTCCACACGCCCCACAGGGTCGCGACGGCGTGGGCGATCGGGATCGCGGCGAGGCTGCCCCACGTTCCAGGGGCGACCGGCAGGAACCCCGTGCCGAACCACGTCGAGACGAGCGTCGTCACGCGCGCGGCGGCGAAGACCTCCGGCCACGGGCGAAGAATTTCTTGCTTTTCAGGATTACCGGGCCTACTTTTCATCCGTTCCTTCCGCGCGGCCAGCTGATCCTAGGCCGTTTCGCCGTAAAGAAGATTTTCTTAGAAGGATGAGCGCGGCCGGTGCGACGTGTGCCGTCGGGGCGCTCCGATGACGCGCCGCCCTCATTCACCCTTCGAAGAAATCTCCCGTCATAATCCCCTCTCTCTTAAGGAGACCCCATGGTCGAAGTGAACAAGGAAAAGCTCAAGGCGCTCGAGCAGGCGGTCCAGCAGATCGACCGGCAGTTCGGCAAGGGCGCTCTCGTGCGCCTCGGCGACAAGCCGCAGGACGCGATTCTGTCGATCTCGACCGGCTCGATCGGAGTCGACAACGCCCTCGGCATCGGCGGCGTCCCCCGCGGGCGGGTCGTCGAAGTCTTCGGACCGGAGTCCTCGGGCAAGACGACTTTGACGCTCCACATCATCGCGGAAGCACAGAAACGCGGGGGGTTCGCGGCCTTCATCGACGCGGAGCACGCGCTCGACGCCGAGTACGCGAAGAAGCTGGGCGTCGACATCGAAAACCTCATGGTCTCGCAGCCGGACTCCGGCGAGCAGGCGCTCGAGATCGCCGAGGCGCTCGTACGCTCGGCCGCCGTGGACGTCGTCGTCATCGACTCGGTCGCGGCACTCGTCCCGAAGGCCGAGCTCGAGGGCGAGATGGGCGACGCGATGGTCGGCCTGCAGGCACGGCTCATGTCGCAGGCGCTCCGCAAGCTCACCGCGGTCGTCTCGAAATCGAAGACGACGCTGATCTTCATCAACCAGATCCGCGAAAAGATCGGCGTCATGTTCGGCAATCCGGAGACGACGACGGGCGGCCGCGCGCTCAAGTTCTACTCGTCGGTGCGCATCGACATCCGCCGCATCAACGCGATCAAGGACGGCGAGGTCGTCGTCGGCAGCCGCACGAAGGTGAAGGTCGTCAAGAACAAGGTCGCGCCGCCCTTCCGCAACGCCGAGTTCGACATCGGCTACGGCGAGGGAATCTCGAAGACGGGCGAGCTCGTCGACATTGGCATCGAGATGAAGCTCGTCGAGAAGTCCGGGGCGTGGTTCAGCTACGGCGATCTGCGCATCGGGCAGGGCCGCGAGAACGCGAAGCAGTTCTTCCGCGACAATCCCGACATCGCCGCCGAGCTCGAGAGGAAGATCCGCGCCAATCTCGGCCTTCCGACGGGAGACGTCGTCGCCGGGCCCTCGCCGGCACCCGCCGCCTCCCCGAGCCCGGCCCCGGACGCCAAGGCCCCCGCCAAGGCCGCCGCGGCGCCCGACAAGAGAAAGTGACCCGGAGCCTGTAAACCTCTTCTGCGGGGGCTGCGTCCGAATCTTGCACGGAGCCCCCGTAGATGCCGGTCGCCGTCACCCCCGTAGGACGCCTCCCCCTCACCCGCCGCGCCGCCCTCAAGGCGTGGGGGCGATCGATTGCCACGCTCTCTCTCGTCGGGACGAGCGCCATCGCGCTCGGCGCGGCTTTCGAGGGAATCTCCGACGCGTGGGAGGTCACTCTCCTCGGCCTCGCCCTCGTCCTGGCCCTCCCCGCGCTCTGGATCGGATTGACCCGGCTCGCCGAGAAGCGTTTCCTGCGCCGGCCTCCGAGGGGTTTCCTCGCGGCGGCGCTCGGCCTCGACCTCGGGGGCGTCACGCTCGTCGCGACGGCCGTCGTCCTCTTGCAGTCGGAAACTTCCAACGCCGGACCGATTCTGACGGCCGGCGGGGTCCTCCAGGGATTCGGGACGATCCTCCTTCTCGTCTGGTTTTTCGCGGTCGTCGCCGCACGGCCGGACGGCGACCACATGCCCACGCTCTGAGCCCGACACGCCCTTCGCGCGGCCCGTAGAATCCCGCCGTGGCGCCGCGCCGGATTCTCCCCGCTCTTGCCGGAGCGCTCCTCGCGGCGGCCGTGCATGGAGCGGAGCCGCGTCCCTACGTCGCGCCGTGGCTCGCCGTCGCGCCGGGCGACGCGCGGATCGCGCGCCTTCCGG
>JBAUSZ010000028.1:0-9613 GCA_049581965.1 Thermoanaerobaculia bacterium
GACGAGCCCAGGGCCGAGAGGACCGAGAGGGCCTGGACGGGGTCGAGGAGCCGCTCGGGTCGCGCGGCGCGGAAGCCGACGAGCGCGGCGGAGAGGCCGAGCGCCGAAAAGAGCGCCGCGAAGAGGCGCGCGCGGCGGGGGGGAACGAGCCTCACGAGGACGAGCGCGGCCGCGATCCCCACGGAGCCCGCGAGGAGAAGGAGACCCGAGAGGGCGAGGAGACCGGCGGCGGCGGCGAGGAGGCTCGAACGGGAAGCCGACGCGAAAACGAGGAGCGCCGGGATCGAGAGAAGGAACGACGGCGCGGACGCGAGGCCGAGCGTGAGGAGCGCCTGCCGGGCGAGAAGGCGCCGATGGGGGATCGGGAGCACGGCGAGCGCGAGGAGCTCCTCGGAGAGGAAGAGCGTGGAGACCGCCGTCGTGAGCGATCCGAGGAGGACGAGGGCCGCGGCGGCGCCGAACCCGGCGCGCAGGAGGCGCTCGACGAGGAACGCGGGCCTCAGCTCGGGCAGGAACGCGAGGGCGGCCGTGGAGGCGCGAAGCGCCGCCTCGAGCCCGGTGACCTCGGCGACGACGAAGGCGAGGAGCGAGACGAGGCCGGCGAGGGCCGGGATGCGGGCCCGTCCCCGTGCGTCGAGAATGGAGCGTGCCGCGGCGCGCACGACGTTTGCGCGGAAGACGGCGTTCACGCGGGGCGGCCCCCGGCGAGGGCGAAGAAGACCTCGGAGAGCGCGCCCGTGAGGCCCGAAGACGTGCGCAGGGCTCCGGAGGCTCCGCGCGCGAGGAGCCGTCCGTCGAACAGGAGGCCCGCCTCGGTCGCGAGCTCCTCGGCCTGCGCGAGCTGGTGAGTCGTGAGGAGAACGGCTGTGCCGCGGGCCGCGACGCGGCGCAGGCGCTCCCCGAGGCTCCTCTGCGCGATCGGATCGAGTCCGACCATCGGCTCGTCGAGGACGAGGACCTCCGGGTCGTGGAGGAGAGCCTGAGCGAGTGCCACGCGCTGGCGCGTGCCGTGGGAGAGCGTCTCGTTACGCGTGTCGGCGACGGGGACGAGGTCGAAGGCGGCGAGCTCGGCGTCGATGCGCTCCTCGAGGGCCGCGCCGCGCGCGCCGAAGACGGCACCCACGAAGCGAAGCGTCTCGCGCGGTGTCCACTTGGGCCAGAGATACGGACGGTCGGGCACGAACCCCAGTCGCGCCTTCGCCGCGACGGCCTCGCGCGCGACGTCGATACCCGCGAGGAAGGTCCGGCCGGAGGTGGGGGAGAGGAGGCCGGTCAGGAGGCCGATGGCCGTCGTCTTGCCCGCCCCGTTGGGTCCGACGAGGGCGAAGAGGGTGCCGGCGGGAATCTCGAGGGAGAAGTCCGAGAGAGCCGTCTTGCTGCCGTAGCGCTTGACGGCCCTCTCGAACCGGATCACGTGCGCATCTTACGCGGCCCGATTCATTTGCTTCATTGACGCCCTCCGCGCCGGGCTTCATCAGTTCATTGGGTACGTTTTCTTCACGTGAAAGGAGCGGCGCATGAGAGAGTATGGTTCCAACGTGCTCGACGAACCCCGAACGAAGGGCCCGGCCCGACCGGAGGCCCACAAACAGAAGGAGTACGTCGCGGCACTGCTCGCCGACGTGAGGGCGAAGAACCCGGCGGAGCCTGAATTCCATCAGGCGGTCCACGAGGTCGCCGAGTCGGTCGCGCTGGTTCTCGAGAAGCATCCCGAGTACCGGCGCGCGAAGATCTTCGAGAGGATCGTCGAGCCGGAGCGCGTCATCATGTTCCGGGTGCCCTGGATGGACGACCAGGGTGAGGTTCGCATCAACCGCGGCTTCCGCGTCCAGATGAACGGCGCGATCGGGCCGTACAAGGGCGGACTCAGATTCCACCCTTCGGTCAACCTCGGGATCCTCAAGTTCCTGGCCTTCGAGCAGACGTTCAAGAACGCGCTCACGACGCTCCCGATGGGGGGCGGCAAGGGCGGCTCCGACTTCGACCCGAAGGGGAAGTCGGACAACGAGGTCATGCGCTTCTGCCAGAGCTTCATGACCGAGCTCTACCGGCACATCGGCCCGGACACCGACGTTCCCGCGGGGGACATCGGGGTCGGCGGCCGCGAGATCGGGTATCTCTTCGGGCAGTACCGCAAGCTCCGCAACGAGTTCGCGGGCGTTCTCACGGGCAAGGGCCTGAACTGGGGCGGCTCGCTGATCCGGACCGAGGCCACGGGCTTCGGCTGCGTCTACTTCGCCGCGGAGATGCTCGCGACGCGCGGTCTGACCCTGGAGGGCAAGACCTGTCTCGTTTCGGGTAGCGGCAACGCGGCCCAGTTCACCGTCGAGAAGCTCCTCGACCTCGGCGCCAAGGTCGTGACCCTGTCCGATTCGAGCGGGTTCATCTACGACGAGGCTGGGATCGACCGGACGAAGATGGAGTTCGTGCTCGACCTGAAGAACATCCGCCGCGGCCGCATCCAGGAGTACGTGGACCGGTTCAAGGGCGCGCACTTCACGCCCGCGGATCCGAGGCTCGACCACAATCCCCTCTGGAACATCAAGGCCGACTGCGCGTTCCCGAGTGCGACGCAGAACGAGATCAACGGGAAGGACGCCGCGAACCTCCTGAGGAACGGCATCAAGGTCGTGTCCGAGGCCGCGAACATGCCGACGACCCTCGAGGGCGTCCACCAGTTCGTCGACGCCGGCATCCTCTACGCGCCCGGCAAGGCCGCGAACGCGGGCGGCGTCGCGACCTCGGGGCTCGAGATGTCGCAGAACAGCATGCGATACGCCTGGACCCGCGAGGAGGTCGACCAGCGGCTCCGCATCATCATGAAGAGCATCCACAAGGCCTGCGTCGAGACGGCGGACCGCTTCGCGTGCCCCGGCAACTACGTCAACGGCGCCAACATCGCCGGCTTCCTGAAGGTCGCCGACTCGATGATGGACCAGGGGCTCGTCTAGCTCTCGCGCGGAACAAGGCGGCGCAGGGAGACGCACGTGAACACGCACCAGAGGGAGCTCGTCAGAAGCACCTTCGAGCATCTGAGGCCGATTCCCAAGAGCGCGGGCCTCATGTTCTACGGGCGTTTGTTCGAGCTCGACCCCGCGCTGAGGTCGCTGTTCCGGGGCAGCCTCGAGAACCAGGCGACGATGTTCGTCACGGCGCTCAACATGGTCGTACTCGAACTCGTCGAGCAGGGCTTCGTCCCGCCGTCCGTGCGGGAGCTCGGGGCCCGGCACGAGGCCTACGGGGTCGAAGAGCCTCACTACGAGACCTTTCGCGAGGCGCTCCTCTGGACCCTCGGGGGGCTCCTGGGCGAGCGCTTCACGCCGGAGGTCCGGGAAGCCTGGTCGGCCGCATACGAAACCCTGTCCGCGGCCATGAAGGCGTCCGCCGCGGGCGCACATGAGGCGAGGGCCGCCGCCAAGCGCGGCGGCCCTCTTTCGAGCGCGGCCCCGCCCCTGGCCTGAGCATCGGGGCCCGCGTCCCTGATTCACCCGCCTCATGGCCGGGAGGGAGGGTCTCTCCCTACGATGTCCCTGGATGCTCCTCCGGTGTGAGACGTCGCGCGCCCGGACGTCCGTCCAGCCTTCAAGAATCACGAGAGATGGGGGTTACACGTCATGAAAGGCGCGTTCAACGCGTTCGAGATGGCTCAGTCCCAGTTCGACAAGAGCGCCGACATCCTCGGCCTCGACCTCCCGACGCGCGACCTCTTGCGCTGGCCCCTGCGCGAGTACGCGTTCGCGATCCCGGTGCGCATGGACGACGGCAAGGTCCGGATCTTCCGGGGCTTCCGCGTCCAGCACAACGATGCGCGCGGGCCGAGCAAGGGAGGCATCCGCTTCCATCCGCAGGAGACGATCGACACGGTGCGCGCGCTTTCGATGTGGATGACGTGGAAGTGCGCAGTCGTCGACATCCCGCTCGGCGGTGCCAAGGGCGGCGTGATTTGCGATCCGCACAACCTCTCGGCGCGCGAGCAGGAGGGGATCTGCCGCGGCTGGGTCCGGCAGGTCGCAAAGAACGTGGGGCCGACGATCGACGTCCCTGCGCCCGACGTCATGACGACTCCCCAGCACATGCTCTGGATGCTCGACGAATGGGAGACGATTCACGGCCACCGCGGCCCGGGCTTCATCACCGGAAAGCCCGTCGGAATGGGCGGCTCTCTCGGACGCACGGAGGCGACGGGCTACGGCGCCGTGTTCGCCCTCCGCGAGGCGCTGGCGCAGCTCGGCTTGCCGATCGACAAGACCCGGGCGGCCGTCCAGGGGTTCGGGAACGTGTCGCAGTACGCGATCCAGCTCTTCACGAAGATGGGCGGCAAGGTCCTGTCGGTCTCGTCGTGGGACCAAGCCGAGCAGACCTCCTACAGCTTCCGGCGCGCCGAGGGAGTGGACGCCGCCGAGCTCATGACGGTCACGGACCCCTTCGGCGGAATCGACAAGGCGAAGGCGAAGACCCTCGGCTACGACGTGAAGCCCGGCGAAAGCTGGATCGCCGAGGACGTCGACATCCTTCTGCCGGCGGCGCTCGAGAACCAGGTCACCGGCGAGAGCGCGAAGCGCATCTCGTCGCGCGTGAAGATCGTCGTCGAGGGTGCGAACGGGCCGACGACACCCGAGGCGGACCGGGTTCTCCAGGATCGGGGAATCTTCGTCATCCCGGACTTCCTCGCGAATGCCGGCGGCGTCACCTGCAGCTATTTCGAGCAGGTGCAGAGCAACATGAATCACTACTGGACGCAGGACGAGGTCCTCGGCAAGCTCGACGTGAAGATGACGCACGCGTTTCACGACGTCGCCGAACTCGCGAAATGCCGGAAGCTCACCATGCGGGACGCCGCCTACGTGATCGCCGTGAGCCGCGTCGCGAAGGCCTGCCGGGATCGCGGCTGGGTGTGACCGGGTGACCGCTCCCCCCGCTCTCGCACGCTACTCGCGAGCGAGCTTCGGCGCGGGGGGACGATTCACGCGAATCGGAGAGGGCCCGGTCGGCGGCAAGGCCGCGGGCCTGATCCGGCTCCTCGAGCGTCTGGGAACGGCCTTTCCGGAGGGCCGCTTCGGTCCGTTTGAAGTCACGGTCCCGAGCTTCACGGTCGTCGCCGCCGACTGGTTCGAGTCCTTTCTCGAGGAGAACGGGCTGCCCGGTGCTCTCGACCCCGGGCGCGACGACGAAATCGCGAGGGATTTCCAGCGCGCGAGCCTGCCGGTCGGTCTCGTCGGAGACCTGCGCGCGCTGATGGAGGACGTGCGTGCGCCCCTCGCGCTGCGTTCGTCGAGCCTTCTCGAAGATGCGCTCGAGCACCCGTTCGCCGGCGTCTACGGCACGAAGATGACGCCGAACGACCAGTTCGACGCCGACACGCGCTTCGCCCGGATGGTCGAGGCGATCAAGTTCGTCTGGGCGTCGACGTTCTTCGCCGCGGCGCGCGCGTACCGGGCCCGGGTCGGAGCGGGCGAAAGCGAGCGCATGGCGGTTCTCGTGCAGGAGGTCGTCGGCCGAAGACACCGGACGCGCCACTACCCGGATGTCTCCGGCGTCGCTCGGTCGCTGGCTTTCTATCGGTTCGGCGGGACGGCGCCGGAAGAGGGGATCGCCCAGCTCGCGCTTGGGCTCGGCCGCACGATCGTCCAGGGAGAGCCCGCTTGGACGTTCTGCCCCGTGCGCCCCAAGGCGACGCCGCCGTATGGCTCCGCCGACGATCTCCTCCGCGAGACACAGACGGGCTTCTGGGCCGTGAGGATGGGCGAGCCGCCCGAATACGACCCGACCCGGGAGACGGAGTACCTCGTCCACGCCTCGCTCGCCGACGCCGAGAAGGACGGCACGCTCGCCCTCACCGCCTCGACGCTCGATCCGAGGTCCGAGAGGCTCGTGCCGGGCCTCGGCCGCGCGGGGCCACGCGTCCTCACGTTCGCCCCGCTCCTCGTCCTCGACGAGCTCCCGCTCGCCGAGCTTGTCCGCACCTTGCTCGAAGTTTCGGGCGACGCGATGGGCGGGCCGGTGGAGCTGGAGTTCGCGATCACGCTTCCGGATGCCGGCGAGGCCGCGCCGCGTTTCTGCCTCCTTCAGGCGCGGCGGATGGCCGTCTCCTCGGAATCCGTCGACGTCGTGTCCGAGCGCCCCGGGTGGACGCCCCTCGTCGCATCGGATCACGTGATGGGAAACGGGGTCGTCGAGGGAATCGCCGACATCGTGTATCTCGTCCCGGATCGCTTCGACGCGGCGAAGGCACGCGTCATCGCCGACGACCTCGCGGGCCTCAACCGTCGCCTCCTCGACGAGGGACGCGGGTACCTCCTGATCGGGTTCGGGCGGTGGGGGAGCGCCGACCCCTGGCTCGGCGTACCCGTAAACTGGGGGGATGTTTCCGGGGCACGTTTCATGGTCGAGACCTCGCCCCGGGGGCGCCCCATCGAGATGAGCCAGGGATCGCACTTCTTCCACAACCTCGCGGCGTTTTCCGTGCCCTACGCCTGCGTGCCGGAGGGCAGCTCGACGATCGACTGGGAGTGGCTCGAGGCCCGCCCCGCCCTGTCCGAAACCCAGTTCGTGAGGCACGTGAGGCTCGAGGCGCCGCTTCTCGTCGAGGTGGACGGCCGCGTCGGAAAAGGAGTCGTGTTCCGGCGCGCCCCCGAGAAGGATCCCGGATGACTCCGGCCGACAACCTCCTCGAGGCTCTCCAGGAGCGGGCGAAGGAACTCACCTGCCTTTACCGCGTCAACGAGGTCTGCAACACGCCGCAGTCGTCGCTCGACGAGATCTTCCGCAGCGTGGTCCAGATCCTCCCGTTCGGGTGGCAGTACCCGGAGACGTGCTTCGCGCGCGTGACCGTCGATAACGTCGTCTACGAGCCCCCCGGCGCCGTCGCGACCCGCTGGAACCAGTCGGCCGGAATCCGGGTCCAGGGAGAGACCGTCGGCGCGGTCGAGGTCTATTACCGCGAAGAGCGGCCCGCCGCGGACGAGGGCCCGTTCCTCAAGGAGGAGCGCAAGCTCATCGACACGGTCGCCGAGCGGCTCGGCCAGCTCCTCCTGCAGCGCCGCCTGCTCGAGCTGCTGCACGGCTGGGAGGGGGAGCCGGCACGCGGGGCGCCCGAGGTCCGCGCCGAGTGGTGGATCATCGTCGATTTCCTGCGAAGTACCGATCCGCGACTCCTCATCCGGATCTCGCGGCGGATGATCAACTACCTCTGCTGGAACGGCGTGGCAGCGGCCCAGGATCTCCTTCCGCGATTCACGGGAGCTCGCGGGTCCGAGGAGAGCGACGATAACCGCCCGGTCGAGCGGCGCAGCCCCGAATCGCTCCTGGGCGTCGCCGACGAGGCGTTCCGGGTCGCCTCCGAGCACCTGTCGGGCGAGGAGATCCGCTCGTGCATCGAGAAGTGGATCAAGGACGACATGGCGGGTTTCCTGCTCCGGGCCGCTGAGAACCAGGGCACGTCGACGGCGGAGCTCGCGCAGGCCCTCGGGCGCTTCCACGACTCGCACATCGACGACCGGCAGCTCTCGCGGACGATCCAGGTGCAGCTGCGCGTTTCGCTCGCCCGGCGATTCCTCACGGACGACCTCGCGTTCGTCGACATCGCGAAGGATTTCATCGACACCGCCGACTTCTTCGATCTCGTGCGCCACACGATCGCGCCGCCGAAGAGCCATGGCCGCGTCGGCGGCAAGAGTGCGGGCCTGTTCCTCGCGACGCAGATCGTGCGGAAATCGACGGAGTTCGCCGACGCGCTCGGCACGATCCGGATTCCGAAAACCTGGTACCTGACCTCGGACGGAATCCTGGATTTCATCGAGTACAACCAGCTCGAGGATCTCTACAACCGGAAGTACCTCGAGATCGACCAGGTACGGCGCGAGTACCCGCACGTGGTCCAGGTGTTCAAGAACTCTCACTTCTCGCCCGAGATCGTCAAGGGGCTTTCGCTCGCGCTCGACGACCTCGAGGAGCGTCCGCTCATCGTGAGGAGCTCGAGCCTCCTCGAGGATCGTGTCGGCGCGGCGTTCTCCGGGAAGTACAAGAGCCTCTTCCTCGCGAACCGGGGCTCGAAGGCGGAGCGCCTCTCGGCGCTCCTCGATGCCGTGGCCGAGGTCTACGCGTCGGTCTTCGGGCCGGACCCTCTGGAGTACCGCGCGGAACGCGGCCTCCTCGACGTGCACGAGGAGATGGGAATCCTCCTGCAGGAAGTCGTCGGAAACCGGATCGGGCGGTACTTCCTTCCGACGTTCGCCGGCGTCGCGTTCTCGAACAACGAGTTCCGATGGTCGGCGCGCATCAAGCGCACCGACGGACTCGTGCGTCTCGTGCCGGGACTGGGGACGCGCGCCGTGGACCGCCTCGCCGACGACTATCCCGTTCTCGTCGCGCCGGGCCAGCCGGGCCTGCGCGTGAACGTCACCGAGGAGGAGGTCCTTCGGTACTCGCCCCGCAAGGTCGACGTCATCGACATGGAGTCCGGGAGCTTCGAGACGATCGAGATCGAGCGACTCCTCGCGACGTGCGGCCCCGACATCCCCGGTGTCGAACAGCTCGTCTCCGTCGCCGACGAGAGCGGGATCCACCGGCCGTACCTCATCGACTGGAACGCGCGCTCGGCGCGGCTCGTCGTGACGTTCGAGGGGCTGCTGGAATCGACTCCCTTCCTCGCGCGGATGCGCGCCCTTCTCCGGCTGCTCAGGGAGAAGACGCGCGGACCCGTCGACATCGAGTTCGCGTCCGACGGGATGGACCTGTACCTCCTGCAGTGCCGGCCGCAGAGCTCGTCGGACGCTTCGGCGTCGGCCGCCATTCCGCGGGACCTTCCGGCCGACAAGGTGATCTTCGAGGCGCGACGGTACATCTCGAACGGACGCGTCCCGGATCTCACGCACGTCGTCTTCGTCGACCCCGACGGCTACGCGGGCCTCTCGGACCCGGCCGCTTTCAAGCGCGTGGGCGGGGCCGTGAGCCGCCTGAACAAGGTCCTGCCGAAGCGACAGTTCGTGCTCATCGGTCCGGGACGCTGGGGCAGCCGCGGCGACCTGCGCCTCGGCGTGCCGGTGACCTATTCGGACATCAACAACACCGCGGTGCTCGTCGAGATCGCGCGCAAACGCGGCAACTACGTGCCCGACCTTTCGTTCGGGACCCACTTCTTCCAGGACCTCGTCGAGGCGTCGATCCGCTACGTCCCCCTATTCCCCGACGATCCCGACATCCGGTTCCACGAGAGTTTCCTGAAGGGCTCGCCGAGCGTCCTCGCCGACCTCGCGCCCGACTTCGTCGACCTCGAGGACGTCGTCCGGGTGATCGACGTGCCCCGGGTGACCGGCGGATCCGTCCTGCGGCTCCTCCTGAACGCCGACCAGGACCATGCGGTCGCGCTGCTCACCTCGCCCGGGCCCGCGTTCGAAGCCACGGCCGGAGCGCCGCGCGCGGCCGATGCGGGGCTTCCCGAGGACCACTCGCGCTGGCGGCTCGCGATGGCCGAGCGGATCGCGGCCGAGGCCGAGACGGCGCGCTTCGGCGTCCGGGGAATGTGGGTCTTCGGCAGCGCGAAGAACGGCACGGCGCGTGCGGCCAGCGACCTCGACCTCCTGATCCACGTCGACGGCGATCGGGAACACGGCCG
>JBAUSZ010000029.1:0-3057 GCA_049581965.1 Thermoanaerobaculia bacterium
CGGCCGGGAAGGTCGCCGAGAGGCTGCCGGTCGGCCTGCCGGGGCGCAACTACGCCCTCGGATTCACGTCGGGCCTCGTCGGCAGTCTCGCGCGAACGAACATCTTCTTTGACGCACGGGCCCGGGCGCGCCTCCTCGCCACCGGGACGAGACGCCACCTCGCCGGCCGCAACTCCCCGGAAGCGACCAAGGAAGCGCTTTTTTCGTTCCGCCGATCGCCGCTTCAGAACGCGACCCTCATCGACTTTTTCACGTACCTTCCCGACGACATCCTCGTGAAGGTCGACCGGGCCTCGATGCTCAACTCGCTCGAGGTGCGGGCGCCATTCCTCGATTACCGCATCGTCGAGTTCGCGTATGGCCGTGTTCCGGACGCGTTCCGCGCGGCGCACGGGAGGCGGAAAATCCTCCTCAAGCGCCTCGCGACGCGCGTCCTTCCACGCGAGCTCGAGCTCGAACGCAAGCAAGGTTTTTCAATTCCGCTCGACGCGTGGCTCAGGGGTCCATGGGGAAACTACTTTCGATCCGTCCTGCAGGATGCCGACCGCTCGCTCTTCGACCAGCGCGCGATACAGGGGCTCTTCGCGAATCAGAGACGCGGCTTCTCGAACGCGCAGCGCCTGTTCTCGTTGACTCTCTTTGAGCTTTGGCGGCGCGAGTACAAGATTGGAATCCCCGCGCCGTGAGGCAATTCTGCGCCATGAGCAGCCCGATCCAATGAAAACGGATTCGAAGAGAGCCGTTGCGGAGTACTGGAATGCCGAGTCCTGCGGCGAGATTTACGCCCAGGGTGAGTCCGAGCGCACCCGTTACGAAACGCAGGCAATCCGCCGATATGCGCTCGAGCCCTACCTCGCGCCGTTCGCCCGCTTCGAGGACGGCCGAGGCCGCGACATCCTCGAGATCGGAGTCGGCATGGGGGCGGACCATCTCGAATGGGCGAAGGCCGGCCCCCGGAGGCTCTTCGGGATCGATCTGACTTCCAGAGCGCTCAGGCACACGGACGCGCGGCTGAGGGCATACGGGCTGAAGGCGTCGCTCTTGAGGGGGGACGCGGAGAAGCTCCCGTACGCCGACGCGAGTTTCGATCTCGTGTATTCGTGGGGCGTGCTGCACCATACGCCCGATACGCCGGCCGCGATTCGAGAGGTTCATCGCGTCCTCCGGGCGGGCGGAACCGCGCGCGTCATGATCTATCACCGCGCCTCCGTCGTCGGCTACCTGCTGTGGCTGCGCCACGGCCTTCTCTCCGGCCGGCCGGGAAGAGGACTCGACGACGTCTATGCGAACCACCTGGAGAGCCCGGGCACGAAAGCGTACTCGGTGGAGCAGGCGCGCCGAATGTTCGGGTCGTTCCGTGACGTGGCCGTCCGCGTCCAGCTGAGTTTCGGCGACCTCCTGGAAGGTGAGGTCGGGGCCCATCACGGGCGAGGGGTGACCCTGGACGTGTTGAAGAGGATCTGGCCCAGGCCGCTCATTCGCGGCCTGCTCTCGCGGCATGGGCTCGACCTCTTGATCACGGCTCGGAAGTAAACGGCATGCGGCTCGGGATCGACGCGTCCAACCTGAAGTCGGGCGGCGGCATCACACACCTCGTCGGGCTTCTCTCCGCGGCCCGACCGGCGGCGAGCGGATTCGATCGCGTGCGCGTCTGGAGCGGAAAGGGGACCCTCGACCGTCTTCCCGACCGCGATTGGCTGGAGAAAATCCGCGAGCCCGTCCTCGACGGTGGGCTTGGGCGCCGGCTTCTCTGGCAGCGATTCGAGTTGTCCCGGCGTGCGGCGTCCTCCTGTGACGTTCTCCTTGTCCCCGGCGGATCCTTCCCGGGGAGCTTCCGGCCGTTCGTGACGATCTCGCGGAACGCTCTCCCCTTCGAGTCCCGCGAGATGCGGCGCTATGGCTTCTCCGCGACGCACCTGCGTCTCCGGCTCCTGCGCGCGAGCCAGGCCGCGACGTTTCGCCGCGCGGACGGCCTGATCTTCCTCACGAGGTACGCCCGGGACCGTGTCTGTTCAGCCGTCGGCCTGCGGCAAGGCGTGTCCTCCCTGATCCAGCACGGCGTGGACGCGCGCTTTTTCCTCGAACCCCGGCCCCAGCTGCCGGAAGCCGCGTATTCCGCGGACCGACCGTTCCGGCTCCTGTACGTCTCCATCATCGACCTCTACAAGCATCAGGGCGCGGTGGCGACGGCCGTCGCGCGACTGCGCGCTCAGGGACTCCACGTGACGCTGGATCTCGTGGGTGATGCCTATCCGCCTGCGGCCCGCCGTCTCGAGCGGACGCTGTGCCGCGTCGACCTCGAAGGCGCGTGCATCCGGCGGCGCGACGCGGTGCCGCATGCGCAGTTGCACGAGACTTACGCGGCGGCGGACGCGTTCGTCTTCGCGTCGAGCTGCGAGAACATGCCGAACGTCCTCCTCGAGGCGATGGCGGCGGGCCTCCCGATCGCGAGCTCGAACCGCGGCCCAATGCCGGAGATCCTGGGCGACGCCGGTATCTTCTTCGACCCCGAGGATCGGATCGGTCTCGGGCGGGCTCTCGAGACGCTGGTTCGCGACGCGGAGAGCCGGACCCGCTGGGCGCACGAGGCCCACGAGCGAGCCCGGGCCTTCTCCTGGGAGCGCTGTGCGCGCGAGACGCTGGATTTCACGGCGGACGTCGCCCGCCGCGCCCTTCGGGTATAACGACCGCATGGACGAAGACGAGGGGGTCAGGGAACTGTTCCGAGCCCTGCGCCGCCGTGGGCTCTTCGTCGTCGCGGCGGCCGCCGTGGGCGCGGTCCTCGGCCTCGTGTCGGGACTCGCCGTGCCCGTGGTCTACACGAGCGAGGCGTTCGTCTCCTTTTCCGTGGTTTCGCCAGCCGCCACGGCGGCGGCCGACAGCCTTCCGGGGTCGCAGATCGCGATCGCACTTCCCCCGGGGGCGGCCCTCCTCGCGGCACAGCGGGCGGCAGCGGTCGGGGTGCCGTCCGCCGCGCCCGCGGGCGTCGCCGTCGAGGCATCGGTCGACGAGAAGCGGGGTGTCTTCGTCGTGCGGGCGGCGTCCGCGAGTCCCGAC
>JBAUSZ010000030.1:0-10733 GCA_049581965.1 Thermoanaerobaculia bacterium
CCCGATGCCCGCGCCCCGGGCCTCGCCGCGCCTGCCGCCCGGGCGACGCTCCCTTCCGCTCCGCTCCCCGTCCAGAGCCGCCAGGGCGTCCCGCGCGACCTCGCGGCGAAGACCGGGAAGGGCCTCATCCTCCACTTCTGGGCGACATGGTGCGCACCCTGCCGCGAGGAGATGCCCGCCCTGGTGAAGTTCGTGAAGGAGACGCAGGGCGATCGGAACGTCGAGTTTCTCGCCGTTTCGGTCGATGAGGACTGGAAAGTCGTGGACGCATGGCTGAAAGAGCGCGGGATCGCCGGCCTTCCGGTCGCTCTCGACCCGAAGGGCGACACGGCGCACCGCATCGGGACCGACAAGTTCCCCGAGACGTGGTTCGTCGCGCCGTCCGGCGAGATTCTCCGGCACGTCGTCGGCGCGGCCGACTGGAACGACCCGACGTTCCGCGAGTTCGCGGCCGAGTTCAGCCGGTCAATCGGCCAGTGACAGGCTGACGTCCGCCCGCGCGACGCCGTTCAAAGGAACGGCGACGGACTGCACCTTCTCGCCGAAAAGCTCATGCCACGCGTGCAGCCGATACGTGCCCGGCGGGACACCGGGAAAGGCGTAGCGTCCCTCCCGATCCGTCACGGCGGCGAACCGCGTCTCGGCGACGAAGATCCACGCATTCATCCACGCGTGGACATCGCACTTGACCCGCACGACGCCCGCGGTCGTGAATCGCTCGGCGAAGCTCTGCCCCTTGACGGGAATCGCCCTGTTGAAGAGCGCGTCGCCCGTCACGGTCGTCGCGTGGACGTTGTGGAGAACCGGGTCGGAGTTCAGGATCGTGACCGGCGCGCCTTTGCTCACGACCTGCGCGTAGGGCTCGAACGCGCAGCCCTTCTGGTCGATTCGAAACGGCCCCTTCGGCGGGTCGCCACCCCTGGCCCCTTCGAGCCAGACGAAGACGTTCCCGAGCTCGCGGTGCTTGCCGAGGACGAGCGCGGGTGAGGGCCGGTCGGCCCTGCCGCAAATCGCGACGTCCGCGATCACGGGCCGCGGCGCGAGCCTCGGGACGGGGCCGGAGAGGTGGACGGTTCCGGACACCTGGGCGGCCGCCGGCGCGGCCGCGAGAACGACGAAGACGAGCGCCCCTCGTGCGCGCATGGTCTCAGTGCGACGCGACGACCGTCGCCGCGCTCTTCCGAGGCGTCCGCGGGACCGTCAGGAAGTCGTTTCCAAGCGACCAGACGTGGTCGCGGAGCGCCTTCGTGACGCGGTCCGGGTCCGAGATGTAGGCCTTCGCCTCCGCTTCGGATCCCCAGATGCCGACGAGCTCCCTCTTGAGGGCCGCGAAGGCCGGCGTGTCGAGGGCGGGGGCGAGCGGCGAGATGCGCTTATCGGACTTGTCGTCCAGCTTCGGGAAGTTCGTGGGCATCCGGGTGCCGGGCATCCACTCTTCGGGCCGCCTGATCCAGTCCGCGATCCAGTCGTAGCGCAAACGCGTGTGCGCGGCTGCGAGGATCGGAGCGAGGTCCGCCGGCGTCTTGCCCTCCTTCAGGGCCTTCGCGAAAGCGTCCTGCGACGTCGGGTGGCACTGCGCGCACTTGAGCGACGCGAAGGTCGCGGCACCCGCCTCGCGCGAGCGCGGATCGAGTGAGGCGATGCGTTCCTCGAACGGGTAGCGTGCCTTGTCCTGTGTCGCGAAGTAGCCGGTCAGCACGTTGATCTGGTCGGTCGAGAAGCCGAACGTCGGCATCCGCACCTTCAGCCACGGGCGGATCTGGCCTGTCCGGGGCCCGTGGAGAAACGCGAACAGCCATTCGCTCTGCACCTTCGCGCCCTCGCCGCGGATGATCGGCGGGGCGAGGGCGAGGTCGACCTTGTCCGCCGCCATCGCCTCGCGGATCGCCCCGCCCCTGTCCTCGAGGACGTGGCAACCCTGGCAGTTGTAGTCCTTCACGATGCGCCGCCCGGCCTCGACGGCGCCGCGCGCGCCGACGGCGCGGGCCTGCAGGGCGTCGGACATGTCGTCCCGCTGCATCCCGAGGACGGCCGCCTGAACGGCCTCGATCTCCGCGGGCGAAAGCGAGAACTGCGGCATCTTGAGCTTCTCTTGGAAGGTCTTGACCTTCTCGCGGTCGAAGCTCCGCGGCTGGCCGACCTTCTGCGCGAGCCAGTCCGCGCGCGTGTGGGGGAGGTGGACGAAGGCGAAGTCGAGGAGGTGGACCGGCTTGTTTCCCCACTCGGAGAGCTCGACGCCGATCGGCTTGGCCTTCTCGAAGCCGGGGATGTTGTGGCAGGCGTAGCAGCCGTAGTGGCCGATGATCTTCTCGCCGACGAAGAGATCCTTGTCCTTCGCGGACATGCTCGCGATGTCGGCCCTCGCATCCACGACCGAGCGCGTCAGCGTCAGGTAGTCGAATACGATCGCGTCGCGCTCGAGGGCGTCCGGCTTCGGCGCACGGGAGCCCTTGAACTCGGGCTGCGAGGGCCGGGACATCAGGTATGCCACGAGGTCCGCGATCTCGTCGTCCGAGAGGCGGAGATTCGGCATCCGCGTTTCTGGGTTGTAGGCCTTCGGATTCTTCAGCCAGGCCGCGAGCCAGCCCGGCGTGACCTTCTCGGAGAGGCCGATCAGGTTCGGCCCGTGCTGGCGCCAGCCGTCCATCACGTGCCGCGCGGCTCCCGGCTCGGTGATGTGGCAGCCCCGGCAGCCGACGCTCTCGGCGAGCTGCTTGCCTCGCGCCGCGTCGCCCTTCGCCGGCGCGGCGTAGGCGTCCCGGCCGGACTTCTCGAAGAGATACGCCGTGACCCCCGCGATCATCGTGTCCGTGAGCCTGTGCCCGGCCGGCGTGTCGAAGTTCTCGAGGTAGAAAAAGCGCGGCATCTTCGTGTTGCTGCGAAACGCGCGCGGGTTCACGAGCCAGCGCTCCGTCCACTCCGGCGTCGTCTTCGAGGCGAGACGCGCGAGGTTCGGGCCCGGCCGGGGCAGGTCCTCGAGGCCTTTCATCTTGTGACAGGTCCAGCAGCCGAGCGCCTCGACGAGCTTGCGGCCCTCGTCGAGCTTCGGGGCCTTCGGGTGGCCGGCGTCCTGCCGGTGGCACCGGAAGCAGCCTGCCTCGACCGCTTTCATCGGGTACATCGGAAGGTCGTTGAATCTGTCGAGCTCCCAGTCGTATTGCCGCATCCAGCGGCCGGTCTGCGTCTCGCCCATCTCCTCGCGCAGGGCGTCCTCGTCGACGGGCATTCCCTTTTCGTCTCGGCCTTCGTGAAGCTCCTCGCCGAATTTCTCGTAAAGCGCGTAGTCGTTCGGCATGTGGCCCGCGCGCGTGAAGTCCGTCGCGCGGTCGCGCCCGCCGTGGCAGGACGTGCAGCCAAACGTCGCATACGGGTGGGGCGAGTTCGAGTCGACGAAGAGATCGAGGCGCGGGTGCGTCCTCAGGACCGATTCGGGATACTTCTGCTTGTCCTCGAAGCCGCGCTTGTCGGCGGCGATGTGGCAGGTCATGCAGCGGTCGACGCGCTCGCTCCTCAGGAAGTTCACGTCGTTCGACAGGCCGCCGAGCTGGACCTGCTGGATCTTGAGCGACGGCGCGAGCATGTCCGCGATCGGGGCGTTGCGGACGAAGTAGAAGGCGTCGTCCTGCCGGAGCGCCCTGAGCTTCGTCTGGTAGCGGTCGTAGTCCTCGTCCAGCTTCGCGAGCGCTTCCTCGGCATCCCGCTTCGTCTTCTCGAGCGCGGCGAGGCCGGCCTTGGCCTCGTCCCAGGCCTGCTTCGCGGCCTGCTCCGTGACCTGGCTCGCCCCGTACGCGGCCTCGAGACGCTCGTACTCGACCTTCGCCTTCGCGGTCGCGGAGGACCTGGGATCCGCCTCACGGCGCGTTTCGAACACGTACCGCGCCGTGTCCATCTCGGCCTTCTTGAAGCGAAAATCCTGATCCGCCTCGTACCAGGCGCCTTCCGCTTTCCGGTCCCGTTCCTGGGCCTCGGCGAATGCGGCACGGCGGCGGCGCAGCTCGCGCGCGCCGTCGCGCTTCTGGTCGAGGTACTTCTGTTCGGCGTCCGGGTCGATCTTCTCCGCGGCCGCGCGCAGCGCCTCGCGCGTCTTCTTGCGGTCGTTCTCGACGAACTTCTTCTGCCAGTCCTTCCAGTCCCGCCCGTAGTCCTGCCAGGTCATCCACGCGAAGACCGGGAGCACGAGGATCGACACGATCGCGAAAACCGTCGTGAGCTTCGCGATGTCGTAATGGTGGTCGATCGGTTCGGGGGGCGGTGCTTTAGCCATGCTTCAGCGAGGACACAGGGGGGCTCGGGGCGTGCGAACCCGGCCTTGAACGTTGTCGAGACGAGCCACGCACCCTCCGCTTCAGATGTTGAAGCTGAACTCTTGGATGTTGACGATGTACTTCAGGTTGAAGATCCACCGCAGATACATCTTGATCGGAACGGCGAGCATGATGAGAAAGAGGTTCACGCCCACGAGGTAGCGGGTCGTCCCCATCTTCTCGTAGAAGCGCTTGAACAGCGTCAGGGACAGGAGCTTCGGCAGAACTCCCATGTAGAGGACGACGAGGAGGATCCCCGGGAACTCGCGCTTGAGCCAGAACGCCGGGAGCGCCGTCTTGAGCCACTTGACCCAGAAGATCTCCGAGACGCTCACGTTGTTCAGCGGGACGAGCTTGTTCGGGTCCCAGTACTCGTAGGGGCCGAAGAAGTTCCAGTTCGGGCCCCTGAGAAACGTCCCGAGGATGATGAGGACGACCCACAGGATGATGAACCCGAAGCAGAACATGACGATCTCGAACTTCCGTTCGCGGAACGAGAAGTACCCGTTGCCGCGGGGATTCGTGTCGATGTACGGGATCGACATGAGGCCGACGATGATGAGCGTCGGGAGAACGACGCCCGCCATCCAGGGGTCGAAGTAGACGAGGAGCTCCTGCAGGCCGAGGAAGTACCACGGGGCCTTCGCCGGATTCGGGGCCGCGCCGGGGTTGGCGGGCTCCTCGAGCGGGGCCTTGAGGACGACCGACCATACGATCATGACGATCGAGCACACGACGAGCGAGATGAGCTCGACGTAGACGAGGTCCGGCCACGAGAAGACCTTCTTGTCGCTGTCGTCCCTCTCGAGCGGCGGGAGGCCCTTCGCGAGCCGGGCGTCGTTCAGGTGCGCCTGGTACATCGCGTACCAGAAGAAGAACCCGACGAGGAAGAGCATCCCGAGGATCGGGACGTTGTCGGGCGTCGTCGCGACGATCCGGAAGTTCGGGTCCGTGAAGCTGAAGGCGAACCCTCCGACCATCGTCGCGAGAAGCAGGACGCCGCCCCGCTTCGTCCAGAGCGGCTTGGTGAACATCGCGGCGACGAGGCCGACCATCGACAGCGTCACCGCGATGGCGGGCGACGCGAGCCAGTTGATCAGGTTCTTGATCGCGTTCATCGCTGCCAAGAGGCCTAGAGCGGCCCCGAGATCCCGCCGTCCTTCCTCACCCGCCAGAAGTGGACGGCCATGAGGAAGGCGGCGATGAGCGGGATGAACACGCAGTGGAGAACGTAGAACCTGAGGAGGGCGTTCGCGCCCACGATGCGGCCGCCGAGAAGGCCGAAGCGCGCGTCGCTGCCGGCCGTCACGAGGTTCACGCCGTTCACGGCGATCTGCGCGGAGAACGGACCCTCGTTCCCGGCGAGAGGCGTCGCCCGCGCCATGTTCGAGCCAACGGTGATCGCCCAGATCGCGAGCTGGTCCCACGGGAGGAGGTAGCCCGTGAACGAGAGGAGGAGCGTGAGGACGAGGAGGACGACGCCCACGTTCCAGTTGAACTCCCGCGGGGGCTTGTAGGAGCCCGTCATGAAGACCCGGAACATGTGGATCCACACGGCGATGACCATCGCGTGGGCCCCCCAACGGTGCATTTCGCGCATGACGCCGAACGGAACCTGTTCTCTGAGGTCGAGCATGTCTCCGTAGGCGTACTCGATCGTGGGCCGGTAATAGAACATGAGGAGAAGTCCCGTGAACGTGAGGACGAGGAACAGGAAGAACGTCATTCCCCCCGCGCACCACGTGTAGCGCATCTTGACGCCCGACTTGCGGGTCTTGACGGGATGCAGGTGGAGCACGACGTTCCCGAGCATCGCGAGCACGCGCTTGCGGTTCGTGTTCGGGATCCCGACCCGGAAGATGGACTTCCAGACCTGCGTCTCGACGACCGACCGCTGGAGCTTCCGCCAGTGCCTTTCGAGGCTCATGCGGCTCCCTCGCGCGCCCATGCCCGCGTCTCATGGGAGAGGTCCGTGGTTCGTTTTTCTTCGAAGGTGAATGTCCCTCGCACGGCGATGCCGGCGCGCGGAAGGAAGCCATGGCGCGCCCTGGCCGCCCCGCCCTCCTTTCCTTCCAAGAAAATCTTCTTCTTCATCTTCTCTTCGTTTTCTCCTACGCCATCTTGATGAAGGCGGCGGGGTCTGACCACTGGCCCTTCTCGTAGAGAAACTTCCGCGACTTGTCGATGAAAATCTGGCCGTCGTCGGGCGAGATCGAGATCGCAGCGCGCTCGAGAGGGCGCGGGGTCGGTCCCTCGAAGTTGATGCCCGAGCGGTAGTAGCCCGAGCCGTGGCACGGGCACTTGAACTTGTTCTGGGCGGCGAGCCAGTTCGGAATGCAGCCGAGGTGCGTGCAGACCGTGATGAGCGCGTAGATCATCTCCGTGTTCCGTACGACCCAGATCTGGAACTTCTCCTTCCAGCGCTCGTCCACCTCGCCGGCCTGGTAGTCCGACGGGAAGCCCGCCTTGAAGGACGATGGCGGCTCGAAGAGGACGTTCGGAAAGAGGAACCGCGCCGTCATCGTGAGGAGCGCGCCGACGCCCGCGGCGAACGCGAGCCACGCGACCGCGAGCCACGAGAGGAAGCCTCGGCGCGACGGAGCCTCAGTCGCCGCCGTTGCGGCCGGAGCGGCTCCCCTCGAAATCGTGTCCGCCATGCCCTCCTCTTTCGGAAACGCCCGTCAAGGTCTCAAAAATAAGCGGCCGCGTCAAGATTCGCGAAAAGGCGCGTCAACGCGGGGCCGCCTCCAGGATCCTCCGCGCCTCCCGCCGCACCCTGAGCGACGGGTCCGCGTCGGCCATGCGCGACCCGAGCGTCCGCGCCGCGGCGTCCTTCAGGAGGGTGAGGCCGCGCAGCCCGTTCAGGAGAGCGTCCTCCTGTTGCTCGGCCGTGAGGCCCGGCGCCCGACGCAACGCCGCCCGGTCGCACATCCCCACGAGGACGTCCCTGCCCGAAGGGTCGTCGAGCGTCGCGAGCGCGAGCGCCGCGTTCCACCTCACGTCGAGCACGGCGTCCGCCAGGAGCCGTCGAAGCCGAGGAATCGCCTCGCCGTCCTCCATGCGCCCGACCGCGAACGCGGCCGTCTTCCGCACGCCGGCGTCCTCGGAGTCGAGGAGCGGCCGTACCTTCGGGGCCGACTTCGGGTCGCCGATGAGGGCCAGGGCCCAAAGCGCATAGAGCCGGGTTTCGGCATCCTTGTCGGAGAGCGCGCCCTCCAGGAGCGGGACCGCTCTCGGGTCGCCGAGACGCCCGAGGACGAGCGTGAGGTAACGGCGGACGCGCGGGTCGTCGGACCCGGCGCCCGCGAAGGCCTGCATCGCGGCGGCCGCGAATGCCGCCTTCTCGGCGGGATCCTTCATCGCCGGGAGTTTCTTCGTGAGGTCGAAGGCTGCCTGCCACCGCTGGTTGCGGCTGCCCGTCCTGACGTCCGACAGGAGCTCGGCGGGCGTCTTGCGGTCCACGGCGAGCGTGCCGAACAGCCAGAAGACGAACACCGCGATGCCGACGACGAACGCCGGGATCAGGAAGAACTGGACGAGCAGCCGCCCCGCGGGCGTCGAGGAGACCGAAGACGAAGAGGAAGATTCTTCGAATGGTTCATGGGGCGGGGCCGGCGGCGGCGCGTCGTCGGTCATCGGGCGGCAGGCCGCACCGGCGCGCGCAGCCCCTCTTCACCTTCTAAGAAAATCTTCTTCTCTCTCTTTTCTTCGTCTTCGTCCGACTCAGATCACCGGCAGGTACTGCTTCGCCTGCGTGATCGGGTTCGGGACGTAGATGGCATCCTTGTCGCACACGGTCTCGCAGAGCCGGCAGGAGACGCACGGGGCCGCGTCCACCTCGGCCACCTTGTAGTGGAAGTTGGGCGCGAGCGGGTCGGCCACGAGGTGGATGCAGTCGAACGGGCAGATGTCGATGCAGAACTCGCAGGCGGTGCAGAGGTCGCGGTCGACGATCGCCTTCGGGATGTCCTTCGGCTTGACCTTCTGCACGATCTCGCCGTGCTGGTCCTGGATGCAGGAAACCGGGCAGTACACCGCGCAGACCGAGCAGTCGATGCATCGCTCCTGGTGGATCACGAACTTCTCGTTCTTGCCGCCGGTGATCGTGTGGGTCGGGCACTTGATCTCGCAGACCCCGCACCCGATACACGTGTCGTGGATGAAATGAGGCATTGGGGCGCCCCCGCGCGCCCGGAAAAGCTAGCATTCCACGGAGGGGATGTCCATGCCGGAGGACGCCGCCCCGGGAACCTTTTTCCTCAAAGTGCGTTCCCCCAGAGAGAGCCGGAGGCACCCGTGAAAGAACTCCGTTCCGCCGTCAACGCCGCCTTCCTGTTCGCCGTGTTCCTGCTCCTTTACTCCGCCGTCGTGCCCGGCCACGCCCGGAGCAGCGTCCGGGGGCCTCGCTTCCTGAGAATGCAGGTCGAGGACACCCACGAAGCCGGACACCCCGTGAAAGTCTCCTTCTCGGTTCCCTACGGTTTCGTGTCCGGCGCGCTCCGCTTTGCCTCGCTCGGAAAAGTTCGCCGGGAGCTCGATTTGCACTTCGACGAGTCGGTGGACGCGGCCGAGGTCCGGACGATCGTGCAAGAGCTCAAGGACAAGCCGGACGGCACCGACGTCGTCCGCACGCACGACGACGCGACCCTGACGCTCCGCAAGGAGGGGGACCAGGTCACGATGGACGTCAGGAAGAGGGACGGCGAGGCCGTGGCGCTCAGGCTCCCCTGGCGGCTCGTGGATGCTCTCGCGAGTGACGACCGCGACCTCGATGTGAACAGCCTCGTCGCCCAGCTGCGCGACGCGCGGCGTGGCGATCTCCTCGAGGTCACGGCGCCCGACGCCCACGTGAAAATCTGGATCGAGTAGCCCCGGACTACTCCTCCGCGAAGGGGTCGCGGCCCATGTCGGCGAGGAGCTTGTCGAGCCGATACTGGCTCGGCCCGAAGACGAACCGCATCTCGCCGTTCTCGCAGACGACGTCCTTCACCTGCACCGAGAGCTCCGGCGGAAGGATGCCGGCGAGGTCCACGACGACGATGCGGTCCTCCGGGTAGAAGAACGCGCGGCCGGGCGGCTGCATGTCGACGATCTTCCTCACGACCCAGTTCGGAATCGGGACCCTCCGGAACACGCGCAGGTCGGCGATCGCGAAGCCGACGTACCCGTCCTTGACCCGCATGTCGCGGATCTCGCCGCGGAACGCCACGGGAATTCCCTTCTTGACGCGCACCGTGATCCGCAGGCGGCCGTCCTCCGGGTCGATGAGGACCTCGCGGACCTCCGGGACGTTGCGGATCGCCTGGCGGGCGAACGTGTTCAGCGTGGTCGCGTCGATCGCGACGACCAGGCCTTCCCACCGCACCGTGAGCGCGGGCAGGTCGGGCGACGGGGGCAGGAGCGCGGGCTCGGCCACGCCCCATCGTACGCCACTTTCAGAGGACGTACGCCAGCGCGAAGCCGACCTGCGCGCACATGAGCATGAGATACATGTGCGTCCACGAGGGATGGTTCTCGGTCGTCGCGAGCTCATCCGGGTTCCGGCGCAGGAGGTGAACCGTGTAGGCGCCCCAGGTCGCGAGAAGGAGGCCGAGCGCCGTCAGGAGCCACGGGTTGCCGGAAAGCAGCCGGCGTTCGGGCACGAGAGGGTCCTTCGCCCAGGCGAGCCCCGCAAGGAGAAGCCACGGGAAGACGAAGAACGGCGAGATCATCGCGACGGCCTTCCGGTTCCCGTACTTGACGGGCAGGGTCTCGCAGCCGCCCGCGCGGTCGCCCGCGGCGTCGGAGAAATCCTTCGTCGACGAGGCCCCGAGAAGGAAGAGGCCGAAGAGCCCGCCGATCGCCCAGGGTTCCGAGGTGAACGCGGAGGCCACGAGCGTCCATCCCGCGACCTTCAGGAGCGTTCCGCGCGGGACGGCGATCGTGATGTTCGCCCAGATCCCCAGTCGCTTCGTCCGGCCGAAGGCCGGGACCGAGTAGATGAACGTCGCGACGAGGCCACCGAGAAAGAGAAAAAAGCACTGGTGTGCCGGTACGGGCGCGAGCGCTCGCGCCATCGGACCCTCGAGAGCGGGCACGACGATCCACCACGTCGGGACGATCGCGAGGGCGTACAGGGCGCCCGTCAGACGCCAGGCGGAGCGAAGCGCCACCTCGCCCGTCACGAGCGGCCGGTCGGGCTTGTTGATCCGGTCGACTTCGAGGTCCGTGATCTGGTTGAGGACGTTCGACGCCGCGTTCAGGAGCGACGCGCAGACGGCGCCGAGCGCGACGATCCCGAGGAGTTCCGGCGTCACGCGATGCGCCCGGTCCGGGTTGTGGACGCTCCCGAACGCGCAGACCGCCCCCGAGAGAATCCCGAGGAGAGGCGGCAGGAGCGTGAACGGCCGCGTGAGGCGAACCGCGGCCCGGAGCCTCACGCGGCGCCTC
>JBAUSZ010000031.1:0-2148 GCA_049581965.1 Thermoanaerobaculia bacterium
GTCGAGGGACCCCGTCTGCGCGTTCGCGACGAGGCCTCCGCGCGTGGCGTCCACCGGTCCCTCCGAGGCGAGGAGTCGGCGCGCCGGGTCGTACCGGAACGACGCGCCCGTCACGCGGGTTTCCTCCCCGGCCACCTCGACGCCGTCGAACACGCGAAACGCCCGCGAGCCCTCGACGAGCTCCGCCCGCGGGGCGCGGATCGAGACGGTCTGGCCGTTCGTGCGCTCTTGCGACTCGAACACGACGTCCTTCAGCCGGAACGTCCGCTCCCCCTTCTCGTCGAAGCGGACGGCCTCCGAGGCGCGAACGCGGTAGCGGCCTTCGGACTCGCGGGTTTCGTCGTACTGGAAGTCACGGAAGCGCATCCGGTCCCGCGCTCCTCCCGCCTCGGCGACGAGCGTCTCAGCCACGGGGTCGCCGGCGCTCTCGGTCCTCGCGCCCGGCTTGCGATACGAGAGCGCGACGAGAACCGCGAAGATCACCGCGAGAACGGCGACCACGGCCCTACCGAGACGCACGAAGCGGCTCATACGGCTCCCGGCGCGAGATCGACCACGGTCAGCCCGGCCCGCCCCGTGAACGAGTCGATCGCGAGGTTCGCGGCGACGTCCCAGAGCCCGGCCCGTCGGGCCGCGGGGATTTCCGCAAGATTCCAGCCGACGGCCTCGAGGCGCCGGCCCGAGGACGCGAACGAGACCCTCAGGCCGCTCTCGCCGACCTGCTTCCCGCGCCCGTCCCATTCCATTCCGCGGAAGAGAAGAAGCGGCTTCGGGTTCTCCTGCCCGTGGGGTTCGAAGCGCTCGAGCGCCCGCGCGAGCACGCCATCTGCCTCGGCGGCCTCGGCCTCGGTGTCGACGTTCAGCTCCTCGGCCCACTCCTCCTCGTCACGCGCGGCCGAAAACGCGGCCCGCAGGTCCTCACGGAAGGCCTCCCATGAAGCGCTGGGGACCGTGAGGCCCAGCGCAGCCGCGTGCCCGCCGAACTCCTTCGTGTAGCGCGACGCCACCGGTGCGACGCGCTCGTAGAGAGGGGTGCGGCCGAACGAGCGCCCGCTCCCCGACACGGCGTCGCCGTCGATCGACAGGAGGAGCGTGGGCCGCCCCACCTGCTGGGCGACACGCGAGGCCGCGATCCCGAGAACGCCTCGGTGCCAGCCCTCGGCCGCCGGGCCGGCCTCCACGATGACGGCGTCGCGGGCGGGATCGAAGCTCCTCTCGAGCCGCTCGAGGACGGTCCGTACGAGCCGCTCCTGGACGGCACGGCGCTCCTCGTTCACCTCGTCGATCTCGTTCGCGAGCGTCTCGGCACGCGCCACGTCGGAGGTCGTGAGGAGCTCGAAGGCGCGCGCGGCGTGGTCGAGGCGGCCCGTCGCATTCAGGCGTGGCGCGATCCGGAAGGCGACCTCCCGCGTCGACGGCGAACGTCCCGCCGGCACGCCCGCTCGCTTGAGGAGCGCCGCGAGGCCCGGCGATCTCGGGTCGGCGAGGCCCGAGAGACCCCACGCGACGAGGACGCGGTTTTCCCCGGTGAGGGGAACCATGTCGGCGACGGTCGAGAGGGCCGCGATCTTCGCCAGCGATGCGAGCCAGCGCCGACGGCCTGCGGCGTCGACGCCCACCCGTTCTCCGGAGTGGACGAGAAGGGCCTCGGAGAGCTTCCAGGCGAGACCCGCGCCGCAGAGCTCCTTGAAGGGATACCGGCAGCCGGGGAGCTTCGGGTCCACGAGGACGGCGCCCTCCGGGAGCGACGCCGGTGGGAGGTGGTGGTCCGTCACGACGACGTAGACGCCGCGGCGCGTCGCCTCGGCGACCGTCTCGACCGCCGTGATGCCGCAGTCGACCGTGACGATCCCGTCGGGCTCGTGCTCCTCGAGGGCCCGGCGGAGCGCGGGCGCGCGCAGGCCGTAGCCGTCCTGGAGGCGGTGCGGGATGAAAGGCCGGGCGTCCGCGCCGAGCCTGCGGAGCGTCGTCGTGAGAATGGCGAGGGCGCCGATCCCGTCGCAGTCGTAGTCGCCGAAGACGACGATGCGACCCCCGCGCCTCGCCGTCGCCGCGAGGAGTTCGACGGCTGCCGGCAGCCCGCCCATCCCGAACGGGTCGTGCAGGGCGTCCGGCGCCGGCTCGAGGTGCGTGCGCGCGGCCTCGACG
>JBAUSZ010000032.1:0-2380 GCA_049581965.1 Thermoanaerobaculia bacterium
GCCCCAGCAGCCAGGTAGACGATACCTAGGAGCACCGCATAAACCTTGAATAAGGTGACGACGCGAGGAGCAGCGCCGGAAGCTGGGAGTGGAGGCCCGTCCATATTTCCCAGCGTCTAACGATATCGAGTTCAGCGGCGAGAAGGAAGGAGTGCCAGCGACTGACGCCGAGTCCGCTGCAATGAGGTGTTAGACGCCGGGCTTCGGAACGCCGAGGTCTTTGCAGATTTTGAGCGCGAGGATTTCGTTGACCTCGCGGTGGCGAGGAATGGTGGAGACCTTGCGTTCGGCCCGGTTCACGTAGACGGTGTGAGAGCCGCCTTCACGAAGGAACTGGCAGCCGTGACGCTCGAGGTGACGGATGAGTTCGGCGCGCTTCACGCAGTGAGCTTGAAGCGCTCCCGAATGACCGAGGCGTTCGCGAGCGCCTGCTCGCTGAGGGCGCGATTAGCCTCGAGCACGAGCGTTACCGCCTCGTGCAGGTTCGAGCGCGCCTCGTCTAGCGTGGCGCCCTGGGAGTTCGCGCCCGGAAGCTCCTCGACAAAGGCGATGAAGCCCTCGGGAACCTGCTGAAAAACGGCGGTCAGTTCAACCGACATGACGAGATTCTAGCCCCTGCCTCTTTCCGGCGTCTAACGATATCGAGTTCAGCGGCGAAGAGGAAGGAGCGCAGCGACTGACGATGAGTCCGCTGCAATGAGTTGTTAGCGGGCGCTCCTGCGCCTGGGTACGGCACGCGCCTTTTGCGACCGCTGCGACGGGGGCACGCGGCCCATTTGAGGCGGCGGTTACCTGGGCTGAGGGAATGAGCCTGCTGGAGGGGCAGTGGGCGCCTTTGACGGCCGGATGAAGCGAGCGAAGTAAACGGGCATGAGTAGAGGACCGGCCGCAAGAAGAAGCAGGGCCCATGCGGTGCGGTCGGTTCCGGAGAGGCGTGGATTGTGGAAGACGTCGTAAATGTAGACGGCCACGAACAGGAACGTCATGACGCAGGCGATGAACACCCAGTACGGGCCCAGAAAACGTGGGAACGGACGCTCCAAGAAGAGCAGCCGGTAAAGCGTGCCGGCGGCGAGCACGCCTATGAACCACCAAGCCATGAAGCGGAAGGCGAAGGTGCGCGCTTGCATCTGGAAAACTAGCCCGCTAACGATATCGAGCTCGGCGGCGAGAAGGAAGGAGCGCAGCGACTGACGCCGAGTCCGCTGCAATGAGGTGTTAGAAGGCGCCCGGCCTACCGGCTCAGGCGATAAAGCTCCCACAGGCCGGCAACGATGATGGCGCCTGCGGCGCAAGCGAGCGCGAAGACGATAAGAGCGATGCCCGCACCCGCTCGAAACATGGCGGCCGTGAACCAGCGCGAGAGGCGCGATTGCGGCGCAATGAAGAACACGGTTCCGAGAGCCAGCGCAACGCCCATGGGTTCAAGAAGAAGCAGGATGACGGCCCAGGGCACCCAGTGCTTGTATTCCGAAAGACCGGCCGCGCCGGAAAAGCACGACCAGGAAAGAAGCCCGAGAAACGCGGCGAGCACAAGACGGGCGGCCGGGTGCAAGTGCGACACCTGGCTGAGAAGCGCTTCGGCGTGTGCCGGAAAAGACCGGGACAAGGCGCCCGGCTCGATTGGTTCGGGCGCAGGAACGTGTTCTTCCATTGCGCCTTCTAACGATATCGAGTTCAGCGGCGAAGAGGAAGGAGCGCGAGCGACTGACAATGAGTCCGCTGCAATGAGGTGTTAGGCGCGACTAACGATTTCGAAACTGGAGGTCTTCCGGCCGAACCTGGATGGCCGGTGCCGAGGTAAGGGAAGGCGCTTTAGGAAGCAGGGGTGGAGGTGAACTGAGGACCTTGAATGCGGTGTAACCAGATGAAATGGAAAAGAGCACGAAAACGTGGAACGCGAGCCCTAGCCACTCCTGAAAAAGCAAGAAGATCAGGGCATCCAGCGAGTAGAGGACGAGGCCGGCAACGAAGCCCGCCCGCTGCGTGCGCGCGATATAGCCGAGCGCTATGAACACCGAGCCAGCGGCGACATCGGCCAGGATGCCGACGACCTTGATCGCGGGCGTGGCGTTGTTAAAGACGCCGTCGAAGACCTGAGTGATGCCGAGACCCGCGATAAGGACCCATGTGGAGCCAGCCGCATGGGCGATTGAGTTGACCAATGACAGGCCGGCGATCCAGTAGAACCAATTAGCGCCAGCCTTCGCGCGCTGTTCAAGACGAAGACGAGCGAGCTCCGGTTGAGCCTCAATCATGTTGCCTCGCTAAGCGATCCGCCAATGACAAGTCTATCGCGCCTAACGATATCGAGTTCAGCGGCGAGAAGGAAGGAGCGCAGCGACTGACGATGAGTCCGCTGCAACGAGGTGTTAGACGC
>JBAUSZ010000033.1:0-12030 GCA_049581965.1 Thermoanaerobaculia bacterium
GGCCACCTCCACGACGGACGAGATCCTCTTCGACCCGGCCAAGAGCCGCCTCACGAACATCGCCAAGGCGATCCTCGACGGGGTCGCGCTCCGCTTGAAGAACAGCCTCGCGGCCACCTGCACCGTATCGGCATGGACCGACGGGAAGGAAAAGGGGGATCGCGCGGCACTGGCGAAGGCGCGCGCCGAGGCCGCGAAGGACTACCTCATGAAACGGCACGGGATCGACGGCTCGCGCATCGCGACCGAGGTCAAGGGAGACGGCGACTCCACCGACGCGACGCGCAATCGCCGGGCGGTCGTTTCCGTCACGTTCCCCTGATTCCGCGCTCCAGGGCCTGAGGGACCGTCCACGGCGGCGTTACACTGACGCCGCCGTGGACGCGGGCTCGAGCGGACTCTTCTCCACAGGGACCTTCTCGACGGGCGCCGGCCCGGGCGGCGGGGGTGTGTTCCGCTCGCGTGCGCTCGTCGTCCTGGCGACGGCCTCGGTCGTCGGTCTCCTGTGGGCGGGCAAGGTCCTTTTCGTAACCTTCTTTTTCGCGCTCTTCCTCTCCTTCGCGCTCCAGCCCTTCGTCGGCCTCCTGGAAAGGATTCGGCTTCCGCGCACGCTCTCCGTTCTCGTCGTGATCCTTCTCCTGACGGCGCTCGTCGTCTTTTTCGTCGTGAACGCGCTCGGGCAGATCGAGACCTTCTCGCGCGACCTCCCGTCGTACGAGACGAAGATCCGCGCGTTCACCTCGAAGGCGCAGGGGCTCTTCGCGCAGCTCGAGGAACGCACGCGCTCGCTCCTCCCCGAGGGGGATCGCAGCGCCCGCTCCGTGCGCCTCGAGTCCGACGCCTTCGAGTCGCTCTCGCGGGTCGCGATTCAGGTCAAGACCGTCCTGTCCCTCCTCCTTTACACGGCCGCCGTGCCGATGCTCTCCTTCTTCATGCTCAAGGACCGCGAGAAGTACGGCGGCGCCGTCGCGAAGATCCTCCGCCTGAAGGGCGGCCGCGCCGCGCAGGACTTCGCCGAGGGCGTCGCCCGCGTCCTCTCGGGCTACGTCCTCGGGGAGTTGTTCGTCGTCCTCATCACGGCGTGCATCACGACCGCGGGCCTCCTCGTCCTGCACGTGCCCTACGGCTACGTCCTCGGTCCGCTCGCGGGCGTCTGCGTCCTCGTGCCCTACGTGGGCGTCATCCTGTCGACGACGCCCGCTTTCGTCATCGCGCTGCTCGCCTCGAACGACGCGGCGCTTCCCGTGAAGGTCCTCGTTTTCTACTCGGTCGTCCAGTTCCTCGAGGGAAACGTCCTGACGCCGTTCATCGTCGGAAGCCGGGTGCGCCTGCACCCCCTCGCCGTCCTCTTCGCGTTCCTCTTCTGGGGCATCCTCTGGGGCGTCCCCGGCGCGATCCTTGCCGTGCCTCTCACGGCGACGATCAAAGTCGTCACGGAGCGCTTCGAGCGTTACGCGCCGTGGGCGGCGCTCCTCGGCGAGCGCACGCCGGACCCCGAGCCGCCCGAGGAGCCGGAATCCCTCCTGGCGAATCTCTGAGTCAGCCGGCCAGATTCCGCCGCCGTACGGCGAGAAGGCCACCGGTGACACCGGCCGTGAGCCCGAAGAGGAGCAGGAGAGACGTCGTTCCACCGGGCAGGAAGCGCACCGCGAAGACGCCGAGGAAGGCGTTCTTCGTCGCGGCAACCCATGCGAGGACGCCGCGGTAAACGAGCCAGAGCCCGCCGACCGCGAGACAGGCGCCGAGGAGCCCCTGCAGGAGCCCGCCGAGGACGAACGGCCCGCGGATGAGGAGCTCCGGCGCTCCGACGAGGCGGAGGATCTCGATCTCGTCGCGGTGGAGGAGGATCGTGAGGCGCACGACGTTCGCGATCGTGAACGCCGCGCCGAGCGTGAGGAGCGTCGCGAGGACGAACCCCGCGATCTTCGCGAGCTGAACGGCGCCACGCAGCCGCCGGATCCAGTCCACGTCGAACTGGACCTCCTCCGTCGCGCGGTGTGCCGCGAGGTTCCTCAGGAATCCGGGCACGGCTTCGGACGAGACGGCCGAAGGCTCGAGGTCGAGCTCGAGCGACTCCGGGAACGGGTTCGTCGGAAGCGTCCGCGCGGCCGGGGCGAGGGAGCGCCACCAGTCCGAGAAGCGCGCGCGTGCCTGTTCGGGGGTCACGCGCGTCATCTTCGCGACGAGGCGCGAGTCGCGCGCGACGCGCTCGAGGTCCGCACGGTCCGCGTCCGTCACCCCGGGCCTGAGGAAGACGGTCACGGCGGTCTCGTCGCGCACGGTCTCGACGACGCCCCGCAGGTTCTCGGCAACCAGGAAGAACGCGCCGACCAGACCGATCGAGATCGCGATGAGCACGACCGAGAGCGAGGTCATGCGCCGCGCCCGCACGAGACCCTCGAAGGCCTCCGTCCAGAGGGCGGCCAGAGAGGTGCTCCCCTTCACCGGGGCGGCTCCTCACGGCGGTGGGCCGCCTGCGGTGGGAGCGCCCCCTCAACGAGGCCCTCCACGGCGCGCCCGCCGTCCAGCGTCAGGCATCGGCGGCCGGAAGCCCTCACGAGGTCCTGGTCGTGGGTCGCGACGAGGACGGTCGTTCCGCGCAGGCTGATCTCCACGAAGAGCCTCATGACCTCCTGCGCGAGGCGGTGGTCGAGGTTACCCGTCGGCTCGTCCGCCACGAGGAGCACGGGGTCGTTCACGAGGGCGCGCGCGAGGGCGACGCGCTGCTGCTCGCCGCCCGAGAGCTCCTCGGGCAGCGCCGACATCCGGTGGTGGAGCTCGACGAGGCGGAGCGTCTGGTAGGCACGACGCCGCCGCTCGGCCGCCGGGACGCCCAGGAACTTCTGGACGTACGTGACGTTCTCGAGGACCGTGCGCCGGGGGAGGAGCTTGTAGTCCTGGAAGACGACACCCATCGAGCGCCTGAGGGCCGGCACGCGGGCGGGCGGCATCCCGCTCACGTTCATCCCGTTCACGATGATCTGACCGTCGCTCGGCTTTTCGGCGCGGAAGATCATTCTCAGGAGCGTCGTCTTTCCGGAGCCGGAGGGGCCCGTGAGAAAGAGGAACTCCCCCTTCTTCGCCTGGAAGGTCACGTCGCGCAGGACCCGGCGGCCCTGGTATTCCTTGGCGACGCGATAGAACTCGATCACGCGCCCTTCTCGAGCTCTTCCCGGAGGAGGCGGCTCACGAGGACAGGGGCGGCCTTGCCGCCCGTCGCCTTCATGACCTGCCCGACGAACCAGCCGAGCGTCGCGCTCTTCCCGGAACGGTACGCGGCAGCCTGAGTCGGGCTATCCGCGACCGCCCGGGCGGCGATTTCGCGGAGCGCGGCTTCGTCCGAGATCTGGACGAGGCCCTTCTCCTTCACGAGGTCTTGAGGCGCTTTCCCCGTCGCGATCATCTCCGGGAGCATCTCCTTCGCGATCTTTCCCGAAATCGTTCCGCCGTCGATGAGCGCGACCAGCGCCGCGAGGTGCTCCGGCGGGATCGGCACGCGGCCGGCCTGCCGGTCGGCGTCGGACATCCGGCCGAGAAGGTCGGACAGGAGCCAGTTCGCGACTCCTTTCGGATTCGCGGGGTGCACCGTGACGGCGGCCTCGTAGAAGTCTGCAAACGGGCGCGCTGAGCAGAGGAGTTCCGCGTCGGAGACGGAGAGCCCGAAAGCAGCGGCGAGCCGCGCCACGCGTGCCTCCGGCATCTCGGGAAGCGAGGCCTTCACCTCGGCGACCCAGGCATCGTCCACGAGGAGCGTCCCGAGGTCCGGGTCGGGAAAATACCGGTAGTCCATCGCCTCTTCCTTGGACCGCATCGTCTTCGTCGCTCCGGACGCGGGGTCGTAAAGGCGCGTCTCCTGGACGACGCCCACGCCCGAAGAAAGCGCGGCCGTCTGCCGCGCGATCTCGTGCTCGAGGGCCTTCTTCACGTGGGCGATCGAGTTGAGGTTCTTGACCTCGACCTTCACGCCGAGCACGGGCGCCCCGCGGAGTCGGAGCGAGACGTTCGCGTCGCACCGCAGCGACCCCTCCTCCATGTTCCCGTCCGAGGCGTCCACCCAGCGCACGAGGCGGCGCAGGCCGGCGAGCAATGCGTGCGCTTCGTCGGGCGAGGCGAGGTCGGGCTCGGTCACGATCTCGATGAGGGGCGTCCCGGCGCGGTTGAGGTCCACGAGCGACGCGGACGACGACACGTCGTCCCACGGGGACTCGTGCATGAGCTTCCCGGCGTCCTCCTCGAGGTGGATGCGGTGCAGCCGGATCTCCCTGCGGTACGCGCCCACCCCGACCGGGAGGCTCCCGCCCGTCGCGAGCGGGAGCTCGTACTGCGAGATCTGGTAGCCCTTCGGGAGGTCCGGATAGAAGTAGTTCTTGCGCTCGAAGACGGAACGAGCCTGGATCGTGGACCCTGCCGCGAGGGCGACGCGGAGCGCGAGCGTCACCATCTCGCGGTTAGGGACCGGCAGCGTCCCCGGGTATCCGAGGCAGACGGGGCACACCGCCGTGTTCGGCGGCGCACCGAACGTCACGGGGCACGCGCAGAACGCCTTGCTCATCGTCCTGAGCTGCGCGTGCACCTCGAGCCCGATGACGGGCTCGAACGCGGACGTCGGCATCCGGCGAGTCTAGCGGAGGCCCCAGGCCTCAGCGCCGGCCTTGCGCGATCTTCACCGCCTCCGGCAGTCCCCTGAGCCGCAGCATCGCGAGGACGCCGAGAAGCGGCCCCGGCGCGAGGACGACGAAGACCCATCGCCACGAGAGTGCCGGCAGGAGCGCCGGGACGAGATCGATCGAAAGCGTCGTCAGCAGGAAGCCGAGCGAGGTCTGGAGCGTGAGCGCGGTTCCCATGTAGACGGGATCGCCCAGCTCCGTCACGGCGGCCGAGAACTGCGCGGAGTCCGCGACGACCGAGAAGCCCCAGACGGCCGCGACGGCGAAAAGGACGAGGGGCGGCCCCCCGTACACGAAGCCGACCGCGACGCAGCAGGCGCCACTCAAGGCCATTGCGACCGAGGTCACGAGCGTCCGTCCCCTCCGGTCCGCCGCGAGACCGGCGACGACGCAGCCCGCTGCGCCGCTCCCGATCACGAGAAACGACGCCGCCTCGGCGGCCGCGGCCGGCAGCCCACGGAGCGCGAAACTGGACCGCAGCATGACGGGGATCCACGTCCACATCGCGTAGAGCTCCCACATGTGCCCGAAGTACCCGAAGCACGCGAGGCGGACTCCGCGGTTCTTCAGCACCCTTACGGCCTGAGAGGCATCGAAGCGCGCGAGCGGCGGGGCGAAGGGCCCTTCCCGGACGAAGCAGGCGACGAGCACCGCTCCGAGCACGGCGAGTCCCGACGTCGCGAGGAGCGTCGCGCGCCACGCGGAGCCGAAGACCGTGTTCACGAGGTAGGGAAATCCCTTCCCGAGCGTGAGCGCGCCGATCAGGACGCCGAGCGCGAGGCCGCGGCGCGCGCGGAACCACGACGCGAGGATCTTCATCGCCGGCGGGTAGACGCCCGCGAGCCAGAAACCGGTCAGGAAGCGCAGGACGAGCGCCAGGGCGGGTCCGTGGGCGAAGAGCGCGAGGAGAGCGTTGGCGGCCGCGCCGAGAAGGCTCGCGCCCACGACGACCTGTCGCGGCGCCCAGACGTCGGGCAGGTTCAGGACGGCGCTCGCGAGCGTCCCCGCGACGAAGCCGAGCTGGACGGAGAGCGTGAGCCATGTCGCGGCCGAGTCCGAGAGGCCCCACTCGGCCTTCAGGAGCGGTGCGACCGCCGACGCCGAGAACCAGAGCGACATCCCGAAAAGCTCGGCGACCGAGAGCAGGACGAGGACGCGCGCCCGCCCCACGGGCTCCGCGGCGGCGGCGACGTCCGGGGCCGTCGCGCTCATCCGGCGGCCGGGATCACCTTGCCCGGGTTCAGGATGCCGTTCGGGTCGAGAGCAGCCTTCACGGCGCGCATCGCGGCGACGAAGGCCGGAGGGCGCCGCATCGGCAGGCGGTCGCGGAGCGTGAAACCGACGCCGTGCTCGCCCGTGATCGTCCCGCCGAGGCGTACGGCCTCGCGATAGATCGCGTCCGCCGCGGACTCGAAGGCGTCCGGGCCGGGAGCCGCGGGGCCCTCGCGCAGGAGACGCACGTGGAGGTTGCCGTCGGCCGCGTGGCCATACGCGAACGCTCGCAGGCCCGCGGCCCCGGCGAGACGGCGTACGCCATCGACGAGCGGCACGAGCTGAGAGCGCGGGACCGCCAGGTCCAGCTCGTAAGAGACACCCAGCTCGTGGATCGCCTCGGCGATCCCGCGCCTCACGTCCCAGAGCTCCCGCCGCCGCGGCTCGTCGGCCGCGAGCGCGACGTCCAGCGCCCCGCACTCGAGGAGGACCTCCCCCGCGGCCGTGACCTCGCGCTCGACCTCCTCACCCGTCGGGCCGTCGAAGTCGAGAAGGAGACGCGCCTCGGCCTCGGGGAACGGCACGGCGACGCCCTTCTTTTTCGAGGAGACCTCGACGGCCGGCCGGTCGACGACCTCGCAGGCCGAGGGGACGAGACCGCGCCGGTGGATCTCGAAGACGGCCGCGGCCGCCGCCTCGAGCGACGCGAACGGCGCGAGGACCGTCGCCCACACCGCCGGCTTCGCGATGAGGCGCAGCCACGCCTTCGTGACGACCGCGAGCGTCCCCTCGCTGCCGACGAGGAGCGCCGTGAGGTCGTAACCCGCGACGTCCTTGCGCGTCTTGCCGCCCGTGTCCGCGATCGTGCCGTCCGCGAAGACCGCCGTCAGGCCGAGAATCCAGCGCCCCGTGACGCCGTACTTGGCCGCGTGCGGGCCGCCCGCGTTCTCGGCGACGTTGCCGCCGATCGTGCACGAGCCGCGCGACGCGGGGTCCGGCGGGTAGTAGAGGCCCTTCTCCTCGACGGCCTCCTGGAGGGTCTGTGTCACGACGCCGGCCTCGGCGACCGCGACGAAGTTGTCCGCGTCGATCTCGAGGATCGACGTCATCCGGTCGAGCGAAAGGCCGAGCCCGCCGTAAATCGCGAGTGCGCCGCCCGACAGGCCCGTCCGGCCCCCCTGAGGGGTCACGGGGATCGACCACGCGTTGCAGAACGCGAGGAGGCGCGAGACTTCCTGCGTCGTGCGCGGCCGCGCGACCGCGGCCGGGAGCGCGACGAGATCGCGCGTCCAGTCCTTGGCGTAGGGCGCGAGGTCGTCCGCCCCGGCGAGAAGGTGCCTGTCCCCGACGATCTCCGCGAGAGCACGCACCTCCCCGGGCGAGAGATCGCGCCGCGTCATGCCGGGATCTTAAGATGCGGTCATGATGCGCGTCGCCTTTCTCGGACTCGGCGCCATGGGCGCCCCCATGGCGCGGCGGATCGTCGCCGCCGGCCTCCGCACGACCGTCTGGAACCGGAGCGCCGAGCGAGCCGCTGGGTGCGCGGCGCTTGGCGCCTCCGTCGCGAAGACCCCGCGCGAGGCGGCGGCCGAAGCGGACATCGTCTGCACGATGCTCTCGGACCCCGCGGCCGTCGAGTCCGTCGCGTCGGGTCCCGACGGCCTCCTCGCGGGCCTGTCGAAGGGCGCGCTCTGGCTGGATTTCTCGACCGTGACGCCCGCGGCCTCACGCGCGTTCGCGGCCCGGGCCCTCGAGAAAGGCGCGCGCTTCTGCGACGTCCCCGTCGCGGGCAGCGTGAAGCCCGCGACGGACGGGACGCTCCGGATCCTCGCGGGCGGCGAAGCGGCCGACCTCGAGCGCGCGAGGCCCGTCCTCGACGCCGTGTCGAAGGGCGTCCTCCGCTTCGGCGCCGTCGGGCAGGGCTCGGCGATGAAGCTCGTGAACAACCTTCTCTTCGGCGTCACGCTGGCGGCCTTCGGCGAGGCCCTCGGACTCGCGAAGCAGCTGGGCCTGCCGGAGAAGGAGACGACCGAGTGGCTTCTCTCGATCCCCTCCGTCTCGCCGTATCTCAAGGCGAAGATGGACTTTCTCGCCGCGGGCGGCGAGCCGCCCGCCTTCCGGCTCGCCCTGATGGAAAAGGACCTGCGCCTCCTCGTCGAGGCGAGCGGAGGTCCTTCGGCGGCGCCCGTCGTCGAGGCCGCGCGGGCCGACTACGAAAGGGCGCGCGCGGCGGGCCTCGGCGAGAAGGACTTCTCGCACGTCCTCGAGTTCCTGAAGAGCTAGTGGACGTTCTTCAGCGCCTCGCGGATCGAGAGCGGAGCGAGTCGCACTCGGTTCTTCTCGACGTACTGCACGACCGGCCTCGCATCCGTCCACGCGTAGGATCGGAGGGCCCAGCCGATCGCTTTCCTCAGGAAGAACTCCTTCGAGCCCAGCGACGGCTCGATGCACGCGAAGAGGAGTTCGAGGTCCGTGTCCTTCTTGAACGAGTTCTGGCAGAGGATCGCGCCCCGGCGCTTCCACATGTCGTCCGACCGGCTCCACGCGCGCATCGCCTTGCGCATCGGCGCCGGTTCGTTTCGCAGGATCTCCCCGAGGCGCTTCGTCGCGAGCGCATCGACGAGGTCCCACCAGGCGCCCGTCACGATCATCTCCTCGTACATCGGAAGGGTCGCCATCGTCTGGAACGGCCGGGCGCGCCTGTCGCCCGTCAGCTCGATCGCCGCGTAGCGCTCCTCGCGGAACGAGGCGCCCCGCCAGATCTCGAGGACGTCGCGGCGCCAGCTCCCCACGTTCGTCACGGGATGCGCGGCGAAGATCTTCCGGCAGATCGCCCTCAGTGGCACCGCCCCCACGCCGTGGAACGGCATCGCGGACTTCATGTAGGCCTGCGCTCCGGCGGCGCGCCCCGGCGTCCCGGCCGCGGCGAGCTCGCGGCGGAGGACGGCGAGGAGCGGCGCCGGCGACCTCACACCCGGAGGTAGCGCCCGCGGATCGTCGGGATGAGGTAGTCGGAGAACGCGGACTCGAGGCCGTAGGTCGGCGCGAAGCCCCAGTCCGCGCGCGCCGCGCTGTCGTCCACGTCCGCGGGCCACGAGTCGACGATCCGCTGGCGCTTGAGGTCCGGCTCGAACGCGATCGAGGCGTGCGGGAACGACTTGAGCACGAGGTCGCGGATCTCGCGCGCCGACGGGGCGAACGCCCCGACGTTGTAGACCTGCCGCGTGAGCGTCCCGCCGGGCGCGGCCGCGAGCGCGAGGAGGGCGCCGATCGCGTCGGGCATCGCCATGAACGGGATCCGCGAGTCCTCACGGACGAAGCACGCGTAGGGCTTGCCCTCCGCGGCCGCGTGGATCATCTCGGGGGCGTAGTCGGACGTCCCGCCCGACGGGACCGTGACGGCCGAGATGAGGCCGGGAAAGCGCAGGCACCGGAAGTCCACGCGGCCGGACTGCTGCTCGGAGGAGAGCTGCTTGTAGTACTTCGCGTAGTAACGCCCGAGGTGCTCGGCGTAGAGCTTGTTGCAGCCGTACATCGTCCGCGGGGTGTTGTACTCGTCCTCCTTGACGCGCCCCGCGAGCTCCTTCGTCGCGAGGTCCGAAAGGCCGTAGGCCGCGATGGACGACGGGTAGAGGAACTTGACGGCCCGCCCGTGGGACTGGCGCTCGCTCTGCGCGAACTCCAGCATGTTGATCATCCCCTCCACGTTCACCTGGTGCGCCGTGACGGGCGTGAACTCGCCCCGGGTCGAGAGAAGCGCCGCGAGGTGGAAGATGAGCTCGATCTCGAACTCGGAGAGGATCCGCTCGAGAACGCTCCGGTCGAGGACCGAGCCCGTGAACTCGCGGGCGACGAGTCCGGCGAGCGACGGGTCCAGGGGCTTGAGGTCGAGCGTGAGGATCGGGCGGGTACCCTCGGCCGCGAGGCGCGTGATGAGGCCGTGGCCCATCTCGCCGCTCGCGCCCGTGATGAGGACGACGGGCCGGCGCATCAGGCCACCGTCACACCCTTTTCGAGGTAGACGTCCTGGATCGCGTGCAGGAGCTCGATCCCGTCCTTCATCGGCTTCTGGAACGCCTTGCGCCCGGAGATGAGCCCCGTGCCGCCCGCGCGCTTGTTGATGACGGCGGTCGCGACGGCCTGGCCGAGATCGTCTTTGCCGCCCGCCGCCCCGCCGGAGTTGATGAGGCCCGCGCGGCCCATGTAGCAGTTCACGACCTGCCAGCGCGTCCACTCGATCGGGTGAGCCGGGACGAGCTTCGCGTACGCCTCGGCCTTTGGCTTGTTCCCGAACGGGAACGCCGGGAAGCCGCCGTCGTTCTCGGGCTGCTTTTGCTTGATGATGTCGGCCTCGATCGTGACGCCGAGGTGGTTTGCCTGCGACGTGAGGTCGGCCGAGACGTGGAAGTCCTTCTCCTTCGTCTTGAACTCGGGGTTCCTCAGATAACACCACAGGACCGTGAACATTCCGTGCTCGTGCGCCTGCTGGAAGGCGTGCGAGACCTCCGTGATCTGCCGGCGCGAGTGGTCGGACCCGAAATAGATCGTCGCGCCGATGCCTGCCGCGCCCATGTCGAAGGCCTGCCGGACGCTCGCGAAGAGCGTCTGGTCGTACGACGTCGGGAGCGTCAGCAGCTCGTTGTGGTTGATCTTCACGATGAAGGGGATCCGGTGCGCCCAGGTCCGCGCGACCGAGCCGAGGACGCCGAGCGTCGAGGCGACGGCGTTGCACCCGCCCTCGTGGGCGAGGCGGACGATGTTCTCGGGGTCGAAATACTCCGGCGCCGGTGCGAAGGAAGCCGCGCCCGAGTGCTCGATCCCCTGGTCGACGGGGAGGATCGAGAGGTAGCCCGTACCCGCGAGGCGGCCGTGGCCGAACAGGCCGGAAAGGCTTCTGAGGACCGCGGGGGGCCGGTCGGTCGGAACGAAAACGCGGTCGACGAAATCGGGACCGGGGAGATGGAGCATCGAGGCGGGCACGCCCTGCGCCTTGTAATCGAGGAGCGAGGAGCGTTCGCCGAGCTGCTTGCGGATAATTTCGAGCATCAGGGCCTCCTGCCGCGGGTGGTGGGAGCCCCATCCTAGCCGAAGGGCCGCGTCGAGACGGCGTATCGGCCGAGAGGCCCGGCGAGCGGCCGTGGCATCCTCGCGGCGTGCCGAATGCCGCTCCCGCGCCTCCTCCGACGATCGTCTCGAGCTTCGTGAATGCGACGTTCGGGCTCTGGTTCCCCTTCTTCCGCTGGATGGCGCGGACGCTCCCGACCGTCGGCGTCGCGCGCCTCGCCGAGGCGACCGCCGAGCGAGCGATCTGGGAACGCGACAGCGTGCGCGAGGCGATCCTCGACAACACGGCGGCCGTTCTCGGCCTTCCGCGCAACTCGTTGGACGTCGAGCGCGCGGGCCGCGAAATGGTGTCGCGGCACTCGCGGCTCTGGATCGACCTCCTCCGCTACTCCGGGCGCACCGACGTCGATCCGAAATCTCTCCTGGCGGCCCGAGTCGGCGACGAGCGCCTCGTCGCCGCGCACGAGGACGGCAAGGGGGCGATCCTCCTCACGGCGCACGTCGGCAACTTCGAGCTCGGCGGCCTCTTTCTCGCGCAGCTCGGCCTCGAGGTCGCTGCCGTCTACGTGCCGGACCCGTCGCCCGTCATCGAGAAGCACCGCGACGACGCGCGCCGGATGCTCGGGGTGCAGGGCATTCCCGTGGACCGCTCGCCCTTCGGCTTTCTCCCGGTCCTGCGCGCGCTCGAGAAGAACATGTGCGTCGCGATCCAGGGCGACCGCGACGTCTCCGGCACGGGCCGCGCGATGCCGTTCTTCGGAAAGACGGCCTCGTTCCCGATTGGCCCCTTTCGGATCGCGCAGGCCTCGGGCGCACCCGTTTTTCCCGTTTTCGTGCTGCAGGAAGAAGACGGGCGCTACCGCACGATCGTCGAGGAGGCCATCCGCGTGCCCCACGCGCGGGGCGCCGCGGCCGACGAGGCGGTCGTCCGGGGCCTCGCGGCATTCGTTGCACGCATGGAGGCGACGATCCGCGCCTACCCCACCCAGTGGTACCGCTTCGCGCGTTTCTGGGAAAGCGACGAATGAGGCGCGCCGCGCGCCTCCGCGCGGCGCTCACGGCGGCGGCCCTCGCCTCGGCCGCGGCC
>JBAUSZ010000034.1:0-19326 GCA_049581965.1 Thermoanaerobaculia bacterium
GCGCCGTTCCGCGCCGAGAGCACCTTCGCCCAGACGTCGCTCCCGACCGCGTGCGGGAGCCCGACGAGCACGAGAAGCGCGCACGCGTCGGCCCACGAGAACCCGGGCCCGGTCGGGAACGAGAGGAGCCACCCCGGAGGCGGAGTCGACACGAGCTGACGCAGGGCGAGGGGCAGCGCGACGAGGAGCAGGCCCACGACCATGAGCGCGAACTGCAGGAGGTCCGTTCCGACGACGGCGCGCTGGCCGCCGAGCGCCGTGTAGGTGACGAAGAGCGCCGCCGTGAGAACGAGGACTCGCGTCGCGTCCCACGAGGTCGTCGCGACGATCACGGTCTCGGTCGCCTCGGTGAGGAGTGCGAACCAGACGATCTCCGTGGCGACGACGAGGAGGGCCGCGATCCTGCGGACGCGGCGGCCGTACGTGCGCCCGATCACCTCGGCGATCGTCGTGGCATTCGTGGCGCGCACGCGCGGAGCGAGAAACAGCCCGAGCGCGAGGAGGCCGAGCGCACCCGCGAGGTCGAGCCACAGGGCAGGCAGTCCCTTCGACGCGACCAGCGCCGAGAGGACGAGCGTCGTCGAGCCGCCGATCACCGTGGAGGAGAGCGCGATCCCGGCGCGAAAGGCGCCCAACCCGCGGTCCGCGACGAGAAAGGCGTCGGGCGAACGCGAGGCCCTCCGCGCCGAGCAGAGGCCGATGACGAGGACGGCGGCCCCGTAAAGGGCGACGGCAAGGGCGAGGGCGAAGGCCACGCCTAGGCCGCGAGGACGTCGCGGGCGAACGCGAACGCCCCGGGGACGCGCTCGAGAAACTCCGGGAAATCCGCGCCGCCCATCGTGCGGCACTGCGTCATCACGCCTCCGGGGCCGAGGATCTCCGACGCCGCGCGAAGGGCACGCTCGGCCTCGACGGGATGGTTCACGAGCGGCGGCGTCAGCCTGCGGTAGTCGGTCCTCGCGGTGCAGCCCGCGGCGGCGGGCTCGTCGACGGCGTCCTTCGAGAGCGCGTTCACGAGGGGGATCATAGGCCGCACCGCGCTATCCTCACGGGGTGAGCGAGACCTCCCGCCGCACCTTCACCTTCGACGAAGCGCGCGCGCTGCTCCCCGCCGTGCGCGAGAAGACGCGGCGGGCCCTCGCGGCACTCGACGGCCTCGCCGGTCCGTCGGACGAGGACCCCCAGGCCGCCCGCCAGGTGATGGAGCGTGCCGTCGAGGGCATCCTGAACGGCTGGCGCGAGGAGGTCGAGGCCCTCGGGATCGAGGTCAAGGGCCCGTGGCTCGTCGATTTCGATTCCGGTGCCGGCTACTACTGCTGGAAGTGGCCCGAGGAATCCCTCGAGTTTTTCCACGGGTACGAGGAGGGCTTCGCCGGGCGCGTCCCCCTGCAGTAACGCCTCAGGCGATCCCGAGAATTCGTTTTCCCTCGGGGGTCATCATCTCGGCGCTCCAGGGCGGGTCCCACACGAGTTGAACCTCCGCCTCGCCCACGCCGGGGACCCTCGCGATCCGCGACTGCGCGTCGGCCGCGATCGCGGGACCCATCCCGCACCCGGGGGCCGTCAGCGTCATCTTCACCTCGACACGCGTCCCGCCTCGTGCGCCGGCAAGGACGCGGAGGTCGTAGACGAGGCCGAGGTCGACGATGTTCACGGGGATCTCGGGGTCGTAGACGGTCTTGAGCTGGTCCCAGAGCGCCTCCTCGCGGACAGGGCCGCCCGTGGCCGCGGGGGCACCGGAGTCGTCTCCGGCGGCGGAGGCTTGCGCGTCGCCGCCCGCGCCGGCCGAGAGGCCCAACGCGTCGACGTCCGCCCCGGAGATGCGAAAGAGGCCGCCGAGCACGGGCGCCTGCACGGTGAGGGTGCCGCCGAGCGACTGCGTCAGGAAGACGTCGGTGCCGGCCTTCAGGGTGACCGGCTCGCCGGAAGGGATCCGGATGGCGGGACAGTCGCGCACGAGCAGGTGGGCGGTCGGAACTTGCGGCGTCATGGGGGCGACTCCTTCGCGCGCGAGCGCGAACGGGCATTGTCCCTCAGAAGGCCCGACGCCGAAAGGACGAGAGCGGCTCCCTGGAGGGCGGCCGCGGCCCAGTGCGGCCAGTCGGGTCCGAGCCTCAAGTGGAGGTTCTCGCCGGCGAAGGGGCCGAGGACGCGGCCGAGAGACGCCATCGACTGGTAGGCCCCGAGGATCTCGCCCTGTTCGGCCGGCGGCGTCCGAAGGCTCACGAGCGACGAGAGGGTGGGCGTCGTGACGCCGATGCCCAGGGCGATGACGGCGACGGCGGCGAGGAGCCGAGGAACGTCGGTTCCGAGCCTCAGCAGGAGGAACCCGGCGACGAGCAGGATTCCGCCGGCGACCACGAGGCGAGCCTCGCCGAAGCGCGGCGCGAGGCGCCGCACGAGACCGCCCTGAACGATGGCCGAACAGACGCCCACGAAGACGAAGAACCACGCGACCGTGGACGGGCCCGTCCCGAGCCGGACGCTGAGGAACTGCGCGAACGTGGACTCGAAGTTCGCGAAGGCCGTCGTCGTCACGAAGGAGAGGAGCATGAGCGCGCCGATCTCCGGGCGCCGGAACGCCTTGGCGAGCGACGCGGCGGAGAAGAGCGAGACCGGCGCGGCCTTCCCCGCGGGACGCGTCTCGGGCAACCGGAAGAAGGCCCAAACGCACGCGATCAGGGAAAGCCCGGCGGCGAAGAGGCCGGGCGCGGCTTCCCCGAGATGCACGGCGAACCCGCCGATCGCCGGCCCGAAGATGAAGCCGAGGGCGAACGCCATCCCGATCATCCCCATCCCCTTCGCACGGTCCGCGGGCACGGTCGAGTCCGCGATGACGGCCTGCGCGGTGCCGATGTTTCCGCCCGTCGCGCCGTCGAGAAGGCGCGAGACGAAGAGGACCGCGAGCGAGCCCGCGAACGCGAAAAGGAGATAGCCGATCACCGTCCCGAAGAGCGAGAAGAGAATCACGGGGCGGCGTCCGAACCGGTCCGAAAGGCGGCCGAGGAGCGGGGCGAAGAGGAACTGCATCGCCGAGTAGCTCGACATCAGGAGGCCGAACGCGAAGGGCGACGGATGGTACTTCTCGGCGTAAAGCGGCAGGAGCGGGATCACGATCCCGAAGCCGAGGAGGTCGATGAAGACCGTCAGGAAAACGATGCGGAGGACGGAACGATCGTTCACGCGCGTGGTTGGGCCGCGCAGCGGCCGAGCGGATGGGTGAGGGAAACCCGCAAGACGGGTTTCCTCGTCACGTCAGCTGAAGGACTTTCCGCAGCCGCAGCCGGACGTCGCGTTCGGATTCTCGACGGCGAATCCGGCGCCGCGCATGTCCTCGACGAAATCCACGGTCGAGCCGTGGAGCTTGAGTGCGCTCGCCGGGTCCACGACGACCTCGATGTCCTTCACGGCGAGGACGTGGTCCGTCGGCCGCTTGTCGTCGAACGTGAAGCCATACTGGAATCCCGAGCATCCGCCGCCCTGGATGAACACCCGAAGCGGCTTGTTCGCGGCCTCGGGCATCTTCGCGGCGAACTCCTTCACCTTGGCGACGGCGCGATCCGTCACGCTGAGAAGAAAGACGGACGGGGACGTGACCTGCGTGGCGGTCTCGGGTACGGTGGACATGTCGCGTTGCCTCCCGCGGCGTGCGCGCCGCCTGTGGAATATGAGCGGTTACGCCCACCGAAGTCAAACGGAACAGGGGCTTTGCGAATTCCCCACAGCCTCTGCAGAACCCCACCATCTAGTGGGCCGGCGGCGAAAAAACACTATCCCTTGCGTTTTTCCCTTGAAAAGAAATCTCGACCGCACTACCTTGTCCGACAGACCTGATCACGACCCGGCGATTGCGCGACACGTCGTCTTCCCGGTCAGACGAGAGGCCCCGGTGCCGTCTTTCGGCGGCAAAAAGAGGACAAACCGCTCACGTCATCACGAAGCTGAGAGGGAGGCTTTCCCGGCAATGAACAACAGGAATGCGCGCGAGACGAAGGCCGGAGCGATGGCGGAGCCGACGGCCGGGGCCGCTTCCCGGACCGGGGCCGGTGGCCTGACGTTCCGGCGCCTCTTCACGGACGGCGTGACGCACCCCTACGACGCGATCGAGTGGGAGCTCCGCACGGCCGCGATCACGAACGAGAAGGGCGAGGTGTTCTTCGAGCAGAAGGACGTCGAGGTCCCGAAGGCGTGGTCGATGACGGCGACGAACATCGTCGCGCAGAAGTACTTCTCCGGTCGGCCGGGAACGCCCAAGCGCGAGCGCTCCGTGCGCCAGCTCATCGGGCGCGTCGTCGAGACGATCACCGGCTACGGCGTCACGGGCGGGTATTTCCGCACCTCCGCCGACCGGGACGCCTTCTCCGACGAGCTGACCCACATCCTCGTGAACCAGGCCGCGAGCTTCAACTCGCCCGTGTGGTTCAACGTGGGCGTCGAGCCCAAGCCCCAGGCCTCCGCCTGCTTCATCAACTCCGTCGGCGACTCGATGGCCTCGATCCTCGATCTCGCCAAGACCGAGGGCATGCTCTTCAAGTTCGGGTCGGGCACGGGTTCGAACCTCTCCGGCCTGCGCTCCTCGACCGAGGCCCTGTCCTCGGGGGGCATCGCCTCGGGCCCGGTCTCGTTCATGAAAGGCTTCGACAGCTTCGCGGGCGCGATCAAGTCCGGCGGCAAGACGCGGCGCGCGGCCAAGATGGTCATCCTCAACGTCGACCACCCCGACATCGAGGAGTTCATCGTCTGCAAGGAGAAGGAAGAGAAGAAGGCCTGGGACCTCATCGACGCCGGTTGGGACGGTTCGTTCAACGGCGAGGTCTACAGCAACATCGCCTTCCAGAATGCCAACCACTCGGTGCGCGTGACGGATCAATTCATGAAGGCCGTCGAGTCCGGCGGCACGCACACGACGAAGGCCGTCACGACGGGCGAACCGATGGGCACGTTCGATGCGAAGGCGCTCCTCCTGAAGATGGCCGAATCGGCCTGGGTCTGCGGCGACCCCGGCATGCAGTACGACACGCTCATCAACAAGTGGAACCCCTGCAAGGCGACGCACCGGATCAACGCCTCGAACCCGTGCTCGGAGTACATGTTCATCGACGACTCGGCCTGCAACCTGGCCTCGCTCAACCTCATGAAGTTCGCAAAGGAGGACGGTGGCTTCGACGTCGAGAAGTTCACCCACGCCGTGGACGTCGTCTTCGCGGCCCAGGAGATGCTCGTCGACGAGGCGTCCTACCCCACGCCCGCGATCGAGAAGAACTCACACGAATTCCGGCCGATCGGTCTCGGATACGCGAACCTCGGGGCCCTCCTCATGTACAACGGCCTCCCCTACGACAGCGACGAGGGCCGGCACTACGCCGCCGCCGTCACGAGCCTCATGACCGGACAGGCGTACCTGACCTCCTCGAAGATCGCGTCCGGGCTGGGCCCGTTCGCTTTCTACCCGCCGAACCGCGAGGCGTTCCTCGAGGTCGTCTCGACGCACCGCGACGCGGCCTATGCCGTCGAGAAGGGCGGGGTCCCGAAGGACCTCTGGGAGGCGCAAAGGGCCGTGTGGGACCTGTCGCTCGAGTCGGGCCGTCAGCACGGCTACCGGAACGCGCAGGCGACCGTCCTCGCGCCCACAGGGACGATCGGCTTCATGATGGACTGCGATACGACGGGCGTCGAACCGGACCTCGCGCTCGTCAAGTACAAGAAGCTCGTCGGCGGCGGCACGATCAAGATCGTCAACCAGACGGTCCCCCACGCCCTGACGCGGCTCGGCTACTCGGATGCCGAAATGCACGCGATCGTGAGGCACATCGACGAGAAAGGCACGATCGAAGGCGCCCCGGGCCTCAAGCCGGAACACCTGCCGGTCTTCGACTGCGCGTTCAAGGCCCTCGGCGGCACTCGCTCGATCGCTCCGATGGGCCACGTCCGCATGATGTCGGCCGTCCAGCCGTTCCTGTCGGGTGCGATCAGCAAGACGGTCAACATGCCGAACGACGCGACGGTCGAGGAGATCGCCGACGTCTACATGCAGGGCTGGAAGCTGGGGCTCAAGGCAATCGCGATCTACCGAGACGGCTGCAAGCGCACGCAGCCCCTCAACACGTCGGCGTCCAAGAACGACGATGGCGTGAAGGGCACGCGCGACGCGCGCGGCAACTCGATCGCGCCACCCGCCCCGGTCGCCCCGGCGCTGCGCCGCCGCAAGCTGCCCGACGAGCGCCGGGCGATCACGCACAAGTTCTCCGTCGCGGGGCACGAGGGCTACATCACGGTCGGCCTCTACGAGGATGGGATGCCGGGGGAGATCTTCCTCACGATGGCGAAGGAGGGCTCGACGATTTCGGGGCTCATGGACGCGTTCGCGACCGCGATCTCCCTCACGCTCCAGTACGGCGTGCCGCTGGAGGCCCTCGTCGAGAAGTTCAGCCACATGCGCTTCGAGCCCGCGGGCTACACGAAGAACCCCGAGATCCCGATCGCGAAGAGCCTCGTCGACTACATCTTCCGCTGGCTCGCGTCGAAATTCCTGACCGCCGACCTCCGGGAGAAGGCGGGAGTCGTCTCGCGCGAGGAGGGAGGCCCCGCCCCGTCGCCTTCCGGATTCAAGGCGATCGCGCCGCTCACGCCGGTCGCCGAGTCGGCCGGCGCGCCCATCGCGGCCGCGTTCCAGGCGATGGCGAAGGCCGAAGCGTCGACCGAAGCCGCCGACGCGCGCCCGATCGGGTTCTCTGCCGTGGTCGGGGGAGGCGCGGGCGCGACGTCCCCTGCGCTCTCTCAGCCCGCTCGAAGCCACCTCGCGTTCGAGAACAGCGCGGACGCGCCGAGCTGCCACGAGTGCGGGAGCCTCATGGTGCGCAGCGGCGCCTGCTACAAGTGCCTGAACTGCGGCGCGACGAGCGGCTGCAGCTGAGTTGACCGGGGGGAGTTCAGCTCCCGAGGAGCCTCGCCCGGAGCGCCGCCAGGAGGCCGCGGCGCCGAAGCACGATCTCGCTTCGGCCCGGCCGCGGCCGAATGAGAATCGTGCCCCAGGTCGTGGTGCCGATGGAGGCCGTGCCCTCGGCGCTCACGAGGAGAAAGGGATTCGCGAACTGATTGATCACGAGAGCGCCGCCCGGAGCGGCGTCCAGGGTCAGCCGGAACTCCCCGACGTCCGCGAGGCCCTCGATCGTGAGCTCGGGTGACGCCCGTCGAACGACGCAGCCCGTCGCCTCGAGTAGAGGTCGGGGAGCCGGCAGCGTGACCCCGCGCGGGCGAAAAGCCCCGCTGAAGACCGTCGTGGCCGCGAGCCGGTCCGTCGTGAGGCTCGCCTCGATTTCCTTCACGCTGAAAACCCGCCCGGTGGGCGGCCTCCCAACCCCATACCAGACCTGGAAGAGGACGGCGAAAAGCAGCGCGGCGCGGAGGGCGGATCGCACCGACGGAAGCGGCCGGCTCGCCTCCATGAGGTCGAGTGAGAGGCACAAGACGAGAATCGAGGCCGGGGTCGAGAAGACGAGGAGACGCCAGGGAAACTGGATGAACTGGATCGGCGGCACGAGGCGGTAGAGCGGGGTCGAGAGAGGCGTCTGCAGGGCGAGAGAACAGACGGCCCACCCGATGACGAGAAGCCAGGCCGGGCGCATCTCTCGGAACCGCGCCGCCGAGAGGCGGCCGCGTGCGAAAGCCAAGGCAACGGCCGCAAAGGAAACCACGGCCAGCGTGTTGAATACGCGGCCGATCTCGACGGAGAGAACGGCGGTGCTCGACGTTGAGCCCCCGAGGCGGTCGTAGAAATACTCCTCGAACGGCGCGAAGTTCCGGAAGACGCTGAACATTCCCGTCCGGAGGCGGTCCAGGTCGAGATCCTCGCCGAACAGCCAGAATCCCAGGAGGAAAGGCCCCGTCACGAGGAGGACGACGAGACCGGCCTGGGTGAGGTTCGCAAGCGCCCGCCGCCACGACCTCGTGAGAACGAGCGCTCCGGCGAAGGCGACGAGAACGAGCACGAAGGCGAAGACGAAGATCGTCGATTGCGCGAAGAAGATCAGCGAGAGGATCGCGCCGAGGCGCCAGCCCGCCCGCGGCGTTCCGCGAACGACGCCCAGGGCGGCGACCGTGAGCCACGGGACGAGCATGAAGGCTGCGAACTCCCCGAAAGCTCCCCTCAAGACCCAGTCGGTGTAGGCGTAGTTGGAGAACACGAGGAGCAGGGCCCCGCAGACCGCGTAGACGGGTCCGAGTCCCATCGCGAGCAACGCACGGCGCATCCCGAGGGCGCCCACGAAGAGAAGCACCGGGATCACGACCTTCACGGCCGTGGTGACGGACCCCGTGGCGAGCGCCACGGTGCCCGCGAGCGTATTGAACAGGCGGTGGTAGAAAAACGGAAACGGCGAGCCGTAGCCGTTCTCGGCAAGAGGCGTCCAGAGAGGCAGGACATTCCCGTGTGCGAGAGCGCGGCGGAAGATCTCGACTTTCTGAAAGCAGGCCACTCCGTCGTGGTTCTCCGGCCAGCCGTGAAGGACGAGAACCCGCGAGCAGGCGAGCAGGCTGGCGGCGAGGAGAAGAACATGCGGGCCCGCGCGCCGGAGCGTCATTTTGGGAATACTAGAGCGGGCCCGAAGAACGGCGTACGGGGGGGCCCGTAATCGCGACGGTTTCTCTCCCGACTAGTGCGGGATGTCCGACCAGAGCCGGCGGATGTTCCCTCTCTCGGGCGGGGGCGCGCCGGGCGGCGGCGCGGGCAGGCGGAACTCGTCGAAAAGCGATCCGGCCCGGGCGGGAGGAGGCCCGAGCACAGCGGCGGCCGCGGCGAGAGCGGCGTCGCGCTCGAGAAGGACGACGCCGGGCTGGAAGCGGCGGATCGCGTCCGCGACGGCGCCGGCCGTCTCCGGCACGCCCTCGACGAGCGAGATCCTCTCGATGTGCCGATAGTTGTAGAGCTTCGCGACGTCCCGTCCCTTGCGTGTGACGAGCATGACGCGCAGCGCGCTCTCGCGGTCCGCGAGATCCCGGGCGCGCGCGCTCATCGCGTTCGCGGCCTCGAGGTACTCGCGCTGCGCGTCCGTGGACCGCCCGAATTTCCAGGCGTACTCCGCGGCGCCGGATGCGCCGGGCACGAGGAGCGCGGCGGCGAGGGCAAGGCGGGTGCGCGGGAAGACGCGCCAGGCCCGGCCGAGCGCGAAGGACGCGAAGATGACGAGGGCGGGCTGCAGGAGGAGGAGCCGCGTGAGACTCGGGCCGGAGACCCCGAGAAAGACCGCCCCGGTGGCGAGGGCCCAGCCCAGGTACGAGAGGCCGGGGGAGCGAGGACCGCGGAGCGCGAGGACGAGGCCGCACCCGAACGCGACGGCGGTGACGGGGTCCACCGGGTGGACTCCCGCGCTCGTGAGCGACACCGCCGTTGGATCGAAGTTGTGGCCGGCGCCGAGCCAGCGCGTGTAAAAACGCGGATGGTAGAACGGCAGGAGGACGGTCCAGAAGACGTTCACGATCTTCCAGAGCCAGCCTCCGCGGTAGACGTAATAGCCCCGGAAGAGGAACTCTCCCGGCTCGCGCAGGAAGAAAAGGAAATTCGGGATCGAGGCGATGGCGATCCCCAGGAACGTCGGACCGAGCACGGCGGAGAAGCGGCGCTCCGCGCGCGGCTTTCGCCACTCGCCGGCGAGCCTCCAGAGGAGCCAGGCGGGCGCGAGGACGCGGCAGGAGCTGTAGGCGTAGACGGAGAGGCCGAGGACGAATCCCGCAAGGAACCGCAGGCGCCTCGAGGCGCCCGCGGCCTCGCTCGCGCCCACGAGAAGGACCGCGAGGACGAAGAAGAGAGGCGCGGAAATCGCCCTCAGTCCGACCTGGCCGTAGTGGAAGAGCCAGACCGAGCCCGCCGACAGCAGGAGCGGGATCACGGGCGGGGTTCCCGGCGCGAGGCGGAGTGCCGCGAGAACCGTGAGCGCGACGACGGCCGCGGCCGCGAGGACGGAGGGAAGGACGACGGAGGACCAGCGCGGCCCGAGGATCTCGACGGCGGCACCGACGACGTAGAGCCAGAGCGTCTCGGCGGACGGGCCGATCGCGAACGTCATGACCTCGAAGCGGCGCTTCACGACGAGGTGGACACCGCGGAGCGCTTCCACGGCGACCCCGCTCTCGAGGCCCGGGGGAACGCGGCCGAAGGAGTACGCATGGACCGCGAGGAGGGCCCCGAGCCCGGCGAGGAGGGTGAGCACGTGAGCCCGGCCGGACCGCTCGGGAGCGGCGCTCACGCCGCAGGCACCGCCATCGACGAGGATTCTACGGGCGGCGTGCCCGGAGGCGTTTTCGTCGCGGCCGGGTGCCCCCCGGCCGGCCTTCCGGCGCTGCGGAAATGGTTCAAGTGAGGGATGGACGGGCCGCGGGCGGGCCTTGACATTGACTGTGGATGACTCTGTCCAAGATCCCCTTCCACCGGCGCCTCGGCTTCAAGATCACCGCGACCGCGGCCGCGGCAATCCTCGTGCCTGTCGTGCTCCTCGCGGCCCTCACGATCCGGGCGCAGCACGAGGAGCTCGTCGCGCAGGCCGAGAACGGCGCCGCGATCCTCTCGGAGACCGTCCGCAGCGCGACGCACGACTTCATGCTGAAGGACCAGCGCGAGGACGCCTACCGGATCGTCGAGATCGTCGGCCACGAGAGCCTCCGCAAGAACAGCGCGATCGAGAGCGTCCGCATCTTCAACAAGCAGGGAACGACCGTCTACTCGACGGACCGCGCCGAGATCGGTCGCATCGCGGACAAGCGCGCCGACGTCTGCGCGCCCTGCCATGGCGGCTCGGGGGCGCCCGCCTCGAACCCGGACCCCGCGACGCGCAGCCGGATCACGACGTCGAGCAGCCACCGCGTCCTCTCGCTCGTGACGCCGATCTACAACGAAGCGAGCTGCAGCGGGGCCGAATGCCACGCCCACCCGAAGGAGCAGCGCGTCCTCGGCCTCCTCGACGTCGCGCTCTCGCTCAAGGACGTGGACGACCGGCGAGCGGCCGCGACCTGGAGGATCGCCGGCCTCTCGCTCCTCTCCCTCGTCGTCCTCACGGCCCTCGTCTCGCTCATCGTCCGTTTCCTCGTCTTCAGGCCCGTGTCCGAGATGCTCGCGGCGACGAGGGACCTCGCGCACGGCGGCGCCCCCGCGCCACTTCCGATCCACTCCCGCGACGAGATCGGGCTGCTCGGTCGCTCGTTCAACGAGATGAGCGATTCGCTCCGGAAAGCACGCGCCGAACTGCAGGCCGCGGCGGACGGACTCGAGCACCAAGTCGAGGAGCGTACGGCAGCGCTCAAGAAGGCGCAGGAGGCCCTCGTCCAGACCGAGAAGCTCGCCTCGCTCGGAACGCTCTCGGCCTCGATCGCCCACGAGATCAACAACCCTCTGGCCGGGATCCTCACGTTCGCGCGCCTCATGGCGCGAACGCTGGAATCGGGCGAGGTCGACGACGCTTCCCGCGCGACGTGCCTGAAGAATCTCGGCCTCATCCAGCGCGAGACGGAGCGTTGCACGCGCATCGTCCGGAGCCTTCTCGACTTCGCGCGCGCGCGACCCATCGAGCTCCACCCCGTCGACGCGACCGCCGCGCTCGACGAGGCGGTCTCGCTCACGCAGCACAAGCTCCAGCTCCAGCAGGTCGTCGTCACGAGGAGCTTCGACGGGAGCGCCATCGTCAAGGGGGACTTCGGGCAGCTGAGGCAGGTGTTCGTGAACCTCGTCCTCAACGCCTGTGACGCGATGCCGAGGGGAGGCTCCCTCGCGGTGGGATCGCGCAAGGTGGAGGACGGCCGAGCCGTCGAGATCTCCTTCACGGACACCGGCACGGGCATCGCGCCCGAGAACCTCTCGCGTCTTTTCGATCCCTTCTTCACGACGAAGGAGATGGGGACGGGCCTCGGCCTCTCCGTCGCCTACGGTGTGGTCGAGAAGCACGGCGGCTCGATGAAGGCGCAGAGCCAGGTCGGTGTCGGGACGACCATGACGATCCGGCTGCCGCTCGCCGGGGAGGCGGCGGCGCCGGCGGGCGCCGCCGCGTGAGCGAGGTCCTCCTCCTGTGGATCGGGCAGAAGGAACCCGCCGCCAACCTCCTCGAGGACGTGCGCCTGCGCGTCACGCGCGAGTACGACGTCGCCGTGCGCGTGGGCGTCGCCCGGGACAGGCCGGAGGAGGCCCTCGACCCGCGCCGGGGCCAGTACTCCTCGAGTCGAATCCTCGTCTGGCTCAACGACCGTCACGGGGGAGCGCAACGCGTCCTGGGGCTGACGGACGCCGACCTCTTCATCCCGATCCTCACGTTCGTGTTCGGCGAGGCCCAGCTCGGCGGCCGGGCCGCGGTCGTCTCGACGGCCCGGCTCGGCGACGCCGCCTCTCAGGTTCCCGGAATGCCGGCCCGCATCGCGCTGCGCCTCCAGAAGGAAGCCGTGCACGAGCTCGGGCACACGTTCGGATTGCTGCACTGCCGCGACGCGAACTGCGCGATGGCCCGCTCGCCGAGCCTGAGGCACGTCGACACGAAATCCCCCGCCCTCTGCCGCGCCTGCCGGGCGCGCGCTCTCGAACTTTCGGAGAACGGAGACGTCCATGAGCAAGAAGAGCACGCGAATCCTGATCGTCGATGACGAGGAGATCGTCCGCGAATCCCTCTCGGGCTGGCTCGAGAAGGACGGCTACACGATCGGGACGGCACCGGACGGGGCGACGGCGCTCACGATGATGGATGAAAACCCCTGGTCGATCCTCCTCGTGGACCTCAAGATGCCCGGAATCGACGGCCTCGAGGTTCTCCGGCGGGTCAAGGAGAGATGGCCCGATGCGGCCGTCCTCATCATGACGGCCTACGCGACGGTCGACACGGCGGTGAACGCGATGAAAGCGGGCGCGTTCGACTACGTCGTCAAGCCCTTCGACCCCGAGGAGGTCAGCCTTGTCGTCGAGAAGATCGTCGCGCAGCAAGCCCTCGTGCGCGAAAACGTGATTCTGCGCAAGGCCCTCAGGAAGGAATACCGCTTTCACGACCTCGTCACGAAGAGCCCCACGCTTCTCGCGACGCTCGAGCTCGCGAAGACGGCCGCGCGGAGCCCGTCCACGGTCCTCCTCCTCGGCGAGAGCGGAACGGGCAAGGAGCTCCTCGCGCGCGCGATCCACGCCGAGAGCCCGCGCCACGGCAAGCCGTTCGTCGCCGTCTCGTGCGCGGCCCTGACCGAGACCCTTCTCGAATCCGAGCTCTTCGGATACGAAAAGGGGGCCTTCACGGGCGCGAACGGGCGGCGGGGGGGGAAGTTCGAGGCCGCCAACGGCGGGACGCTCTTCCTCGACGAGATCGGCGACATCAGCCCGAAGCTGCAGCTCGACCTGCTCCGGGTGCTCGAGGAGCGCCGCGTGACGCGCGTCGGGAGCACGGAATCCGTCCCCGTCGACGTGAGGATCATCGCGGCCACGAACCGCGACCTGAGGCGCGCCGTCGAGGAAGGACGCTTTCGGCAGGACCTGTTCTACCGCCTCAACGTCATCACGGTCACCCTCGTTCCGCTCCGCGAACGCAAGGAGGACATTCCGCTCCTCGTCGACCGCTTCCTCGAGCAGCTCTCCTCGGAGCTCAAGCGCGAAGTGGAGGGCATCTCGCCGGAGGCGATGGCGATCCTCCTCGCTCACGCGTGGCCCGGAAACGTCCGCGAGCTGCGCAACGTTCTCGAGCGGGCGATGGTCGTCTCCGAGGGTCCGGTCCTCGAGGCCCGGCATCTCGGCCTGACCCTCGAAAGTGTCGGCGCGGCGCCCGCGCACCCGGCGTCTCTCGAGGAAATCGAGCGCCGGCACATCGAAACCGTCCTCAGGCAGACCGGCGGCAACGTGACGCAGGCCGCGCGCATCCTCGACATCGACCGTGTCACCCTTTACGCCAAGATTCGTCGGTACGGACTGAAACGCGCCGAGGACGGGGAGTTCGAACCCGCAACACCCGGCCGCTGAGAAAGACAACTCCCCGTTGAGAAAGCGAACTCGCGGGTCTCCCGCGAGTTCTTCGCATTTTGGCGACAAGCCATTGCGACAGAGCGGCTTGCCTCACGGGCGGGCGATCGTGGCCGAGGTGGCGCGCTCCTTGCGCAGTTCGGGTTGCCATGTCGACCACCACCACCACCACCACCTGCCCCTGGCTGAAGCAAGTCGTGATGCTCTATTGCGACGCCTGCCCGACGAAAAAAATGGTCCCCCGCGATCAGCTCGTGTCCCTGGGCCCGTGCCTCGCGAACTCCTTCGAGAGCTGTGCGATGTACCGCGAGATGGTCCGCCGGATCGAAGCCCGCACCGAAGACGCGGAGGTTTCCGCACGCGCGGCCGCCTCCGGGAGGGAGGTCCCGTCATGATCGCCACCGTTCCGCTCGCGCTCCTCGCCGTCCTGGCGCTCCTCGCGATGGCCCACCGGGGCCAGACCCGCACGGCGTGAAGGAGACAGACGCGATGAGTCTGAACCGCAGAAACCTGTTCCGGATCGCCGGCACCGCGGGCGCGGCCACGCTCGCAGGCCGCGCCCTCTCGTCGGCGACGACGCGTGGCGCCGCACGGGACGCCGTGGGCGTCCTCGTGGACACGACGCGCTGCGTCGGCTGTCGCGCCTGCGAGGCCGCGTGCTCGGAGGCGAACGGCCTCGCGGCACCCGAGAAACCAGGCGACGAGGCCGTGTTCGCGGCACGCCGCAGGACCTCCCCGGGGAGCTTCACGGTCGTGAACAAGTCGGCCGAAAAGAGCCCGTCCGGCGAGGAGCGCTTCGCGAAGACGCAGTGCATGCACTGCGTGACCCCCGCGTGCGCGTCCGGCTGCGTCGTGAAGGCACTGGAGAAGACGGCGAAAGGGCCGGTCGTCTACCACGAGGACCGCTGCCTGGGCTGCCGCTACTGCATGATCGCCTGCCCCTTCGGCGTACCGAAGTACGAGTATGCGAAGGCCGCTCCCCTCGTCCGGAAGTGCACGTTCTGCGCGGCGCGCCAGGAGAAGGGGCTGCCTCCCGCCTGCACGGAGGCGTGCCCTTCGGGCGCGCTCACGTTCGGCAAACGGTCCGACCTCCTCGAGGAAGCGAAGACCCGCATCTACCAGAACCCCTCACGCTACGTCCACGAGATCTACGGTGAGGACGAAGCCGGCGGCACGAGCTGGCTCTACATCTCGGACGTCCCGTTCGCGAGCCTCGCGCTTCCGGCGGACGTCGCGAAGAAATCCTATCCGGAGATGGCCGACGGGGCGCTCTCGGCCGTCCCGTTCGTCGTGACCCTCTGGCCGCCTCTCCTCATGGGTCTCTATACGTTCAGCAAGCGCCGCGACGAAGTCGCCGGCAAGGAATCCGGGCGGAAGGAGGACGGCCATGAGTGAACAGGTCCTGACCCGCCCGGTCGCGGTCTCGGCGTTCGTGAAGGAGAAGGTGCTCCTCGGCCTCCCCTTGAGGGACTACGCGAAGAGCCTCATGACCCGCACGAACGCGATCTTCGCTTTGATCCTCGCGATCGGCCTCCCGACGATCGCCTACCGATTCTGGAAAGGCATCGGCGCCGTGAGCAACCTCTCCCAGACGAACCCGTGGGGAATCTGGGTCGCGTTCGACGTCATCTGCGGCGTCGCGCTCGCGGCGGGCGGCTACACGGTCGCCGCGGCCGTCTATCTCTTCGGCCAGAAGCAGTACGCACCGGTCCTCAGGCCGGCGATCCTGACGGGCTTCCTCGGCTATGTGTTCGTCCTCGTCGGCCTCGTCGTCGACCTCGGCCAGCCGTGGCGGCTCCCCTACCAGTTCTTCCTGACTCCCGGCACGACCGCCGTCATGTACGAGGTCGGCTGGTGCGTGTTCCTGTACCTGATGGTCCTCGCCCTCGAGTTCCTGCCCGCGGCGCTCGAGTGGCTCGGCCTCGCGAAGCTCCGCCGGTTCATGGGCGGCCTCGCGATCGGAATCATCGTCCTCGGCGTCACGCTCTCGACCCTTCACCAGTCCTCGCTCGGCGCTTTCTTTCTCATGTCGCCGGGCAAGCTCCACCCGCTCTGGTACTCGCCGTTCCTCCCGATCTTCTTCTTCGTGTCTTCGATCGCCGCGGGCCTCGGGATGGTCATCTTCGAGAGCGCACTCTCGCACCGAGCGTTTCAGGACCAGCTCGACCCGTCAGCCCACGTGGACATCGACGCCTTGACGCTGGGCCTCTCCAAAGGCGGCGCCGTCGTCCTCTTCGCCTACTTCTTCGTCCGTCTCCAGGGTCTCGCGGCGAGCGGCCGGTGGGACCTGCTCCTCACGGGATGGGGCGCGTGGTACGCGGTCGAGATGCTCGGCTTCGTCCTCCTGCCGTCGCTCCTCTTCGCCTTCGCCGTGCGAACGCAGAGCGCCCCGCTCGCGCGCGCGGCCGGCGTGATGACCGTGCTCGGCGTCGTCCTGAACAGGTTCAACGTCTCCCTCATCGCATTCAACTGGAACGTCCCCGACCGTTACGTCCCCGCGCTCGGCGAGATCGTCATCTCGATCACGATCGTCACGCTCGGCATCCTCGTGTTCCGCTGGATCGTCAACCGCATGCCGGTGCTCCGCGAGCATCCGGAATGGCGCGGCGTCCACTGAAAGAGGGAGAGGCAGCCATGACCGAACACGACCTCCTCAGCCCGCACGCCACCAAGGCGATCGAGTACCTGCTCGCGGTCGCGTATCTGGTGCTCTTCATCCCCTTCTGGCGCTTCGTGAACGGGGCCTCCGTCGCCCAGGCCTTCACCCTCGGGTGGTTCCAGGTTCCGGACAACGTCCATCTGCACCGCGGCCATTCCTGGGCGAAGACGCTCGGGGGCTGGGTCACGGTCGGCCTCGACGACTTCGCCCACAAGCTCATCGGGCCCGTCGATGCCGTGCAGCTTCCGGCCGTCGGCACGGCGCTGCGCCAGGGCCAGAAGGCCTTCACGGTGGTCGCCCACGGCAAGCCCTTCGACGTCGTCTCGCCCGTGGACGGCAACGTCGTCGCCGTGAACGAGATCACCCGTGCGCATCCGGCGGACGCGGTCCGCGACCCCTACGGCACCGGCTGGCTCCTGAAGGTCGAGCCGCGCTGGCTCACCGCGAACCTCAAGAATCTCGTTTCGGGGGACTCGGCCCGCCGGTTCCTGGACGCGGCCGCCGAGGCGCTCTCGGGCCGGATGAGCCCCGAGCTGGGCGTCGTCCTCCAGGACGGCGGCACGCCGGTCCACGGAATCGCGCGCGAGATCGACCCGGCGCACTGGGACGAGATCGTCCGCCGTGCGCTCGGGGGAGAGTGAGGAGAACGCGATGAAACTCCGACGTCACGCCCTGCTCGCTTCCGCGGCCCTCCTCCTCGTCCCCCTCTGCGCGGCAGCCGGCTCTCTCGCGAACCTCCCGAGGGACAAGGCGCTCCCGCAAGGCGAGGGCAGCCCCGGCGTCGTGACCTTCCGCCACACGTCGCACGTCGATACGGCGCGCCCCGACTGCACGACCTGTCACCCGGTCCTCTTCCCCATCCTCAAACACGCTGCTTCTTCGGCCGCCCCCGCCGCGATCCGCCACGCCGACATGGAAAAAGGCAAGAGCTGCGGCTCCTGTCACGACGGCAAGAGCGCCCACGGCCTCGACGACTGCGGAACGTGCCACCAGACCAAGTGAGGTGAGCCATGACGCTCCTCGAGACCCTCCAAGTCGCCGGAATCTTCCTCGCCGGACTCGTCGTCAGGATCCTGGCCTTCTCGCTCGTCCTCGTGGTCTGCTCGCTCCCGATTCTCGCCGCCTGGGCGCTCTGGCGCGCGTGGCAGAGGATGCGCGACCGGCGGATCGGCCTCGTCGACGTGGACGGACTCGAGCTCGCCGAAGCGCATCACTACGCGCCGGGCCACACGTGGGTCGCGCGGCACGCGGGCGGCACGGTCCGCGTCGGTCTCGACGAGATCGCGGGCCGGCTCCTCCACTCTCCGACCGCCGTCTCGCTCCCGAGGCCGGGCACCTCCCTGGCCGCCGGTCTCCCCGCCGCGAAGGTCAGCTGCGGCGCGCGCAGCGCGGACATCCCGGCGCCGATCACGGGCACGGTCGTCGCGATCAACCCCGCGGTCGCGCGGGACCCCGCGCTCCTCGAGGAGGCGCGCTACCGGGGCGGCTGGCTCTTCGCGATGAAGCCCGCGACGGCGTCGTTCCTGACGCTCCCGACGGGCGCCGCGGCCCGGGAGTGGTTCAAGGACGAGACGGCACGCTTCTCGCGCGCCCTCGAGACCGAGCTCGGACTCCAGGCGGCGGACGGCGGCGAGCTCGTCGTCGAGGCACCGGCGCTCCTCTCCGAGGAGAAGTGGCAGCGCCTGGTCGCGCAGTTCCTGAAGGGCTGAAGCGGCTCCTCAGCGCTTGCCGAAGAGCTTGTCGAACGCAGAGCGCGCCTGGTCCGGCGTCTCGGCGGCCTTCGAGCCCGTGAGGTCGAGGCTCACGACGGGCGCGTAGAGCGCGCAATCGTTCGCCTTCGACTTGGCCGCGATCGGGGCCGGGATCGGCTGCCGGCACTGCCAACGCGCGGCGCCGTCGAAGTGACGGCATTGGTTGCAGGCGTGGAGCGCGGCTCCACACTTCCGGCACACAGATCCCGACGCCACTTCGGCATCGTTCTTCTCGCCGCAGGCCTTGCACCGGAAGACCTCGTCGCGGTGACGGTCGGCGCCGCGCCCGCGCGGGGCGCCTTCAAGGCGGGCCGGACGGTCGGAAGGGAAGCCGCCACCGCTGCCGCCGGAGCCGCCGGTGCGCGCGCCGTCCTGGTAGCCCTTGTGGCCGTACTTGCGGTCTCCCATCGCCTCGATTCTACGGTTCCGAGCGCGCGCCGTAGAATCCCCGGCTTGGGACGCCCATGAGAATCCTCATTCGGATCCTGATCAATGCGGCGGCGCTCTGGGTCGCGGCGACCCTTCTGCCCGGCATCCACGCCGGCGGAGCGGGCTCCGTCCTCGCGGTCGCGGTCGTCTTCGGCCTCGTGAACGCGTTCGTACGCCCACTCTTCAAGCTTCTGAGCTGTCCGATCATCTTCCTGACCCTCGGACTTTTCACGCTCGTGATCAACGCGCTGATGCTCATGCTGGCCGCCTGGGTCGGCAGGCAGCTCGGGATCGACTTCGCCGTGGAAGGGTTCTGGGCCGCGTTCCTCGGCGCGCTCATCGTCTCCATCGTCTCGACGGTCCTGTCCTGGCTCACTCCCGATCCGGACAAGGCCTCCTGAAAACACTTTTCAATAAGGAGCTCTCTTCTCATGCGTGTTCCGGTTGTCCTCATGGCTCTCGCGGTCCTCACCGGGTGCGCAAAGCAGCCCGCCAGCCCCGCCGCCAAGCCCGCGGCTCCCCCG
>JBAUSZ010000035.1:0-3432 GCA_049581965.1 Thermoanaerobaculia bacterium
CAGCGGCGAGCGAAGCGAGTCCGCTGCAGCGCGTTGTTAGCTGGCGGCCTTACGCCTCGGGGCTGCTGAGCCGCCCTTTCGGTCGGATTCCGGTGCACCCGACCTCACGGCCCGAGGCGTGGGCCGCCCGTTCTTGACGGCCTTGAACCACGAAAGAGGCCGAGAACGACGTGTGGCGAGGAGGCGTTGAACGCGCTTGAACTGCTTGAACTGGCCTAGAGGAAAGCGATAACGACGGCATAGAGCAAGCAGCTCGGTTAACGACGCCTCCGAGAGCGATGAGGAGACGTGAACGCAGAGAAAGCGCCCGATACCGTGCACCCTGCCGACCGCGGGTATGACGCTGAGCCACGCGAACAACGCGGATTCGTCTCCGGCCGACATGAAGCGAAGGGGCTCCAACCTGAGCTTCACCACGCGTTTTGTTTCTCCGCCAGCTAACGATATCAAGCTCAGCGGCGAGCGTAGCGAGTCCGCTGCAGCGAGTTGTTAGCGGGCGCCTTGCACTCGCGGCGCGCTACCGCGAGCCAGTGAGTGAGGGCGCCGACTGATGGCCGCACGGGCAGGGGCGCCGGAAGCCTCCAGCCCCGGCCCACGCTTAAAAATGACGACGGATGCCGCCGGGCGAACTTCGCCTACGTGCAAGGGTTCCGACCCGATACGGAGCACCGCGTGGGCCGGATGCGTTGCTGCGCGGCCCGGTATTCCGGGCGAAGCGAGGCGCGCTACGAACCGCCTGACCCAGATGCTTTCTGTGGTGGGAGCTGCGAAAAGCCGACTGAGCACCGAGGCCTGTCGAGCGCGTCCGAACCGCGCAGCAGCGCGGCTGGGGCTCCGGTGACCCTTACGAGAGGAAGCTCGCGGCCGAGATTCTTAGGCTAAACGCCGTTCTCCGAAGCCAAGAGCTCATTGAGCCCGCTAACTAGTATTGGACGTCAGGATGGGTGGACATAGCTAGGAACCCTTACTGGGATTCTCGCCCAAGTTCCTATTAGTGACCATAGAGCGGTGGGCATTGCTAGGTGCCTGGAGCAGGGCGGTTTTCGGGCTCACAATCCGGTTTCTCAGCCTCATCCTCTCCGCCGCGTCGTACCTGAGCCGCCAGAGCCCCCTCTCCCGATCCCACCAGGCTCTCGCTTCCCGCACCTTCCTCAGGGCCTTCCAGTCGTCCCGATCGATCCTGAGGTAGACGAGCGCATCCGGCCGAGGACGGGCGGGCGGCGTCCATGGCCGGGGCTCCGAGGCGACGAGCTCGACGGTCGTGTAGCGGACCCTCTTTCCAGGATCGAAGCGGTAGCGCACACAGACGAGACGATCGCCCCAGTCCCGCAGGAAGCGCCGCGTCCCCTTCTGGCCCGGGCGCAGAGTCTTGCGAACGTCGCCGGCGGTCATGTCCCCTCCCTCACAGGCCGTCCAGCGGGCTTCTGACGCCGCGGCCGCCGGTGTTGAGGACGTGGGTGTAGATCATGGTGGTGGCGACGTCGCGGTGGCCGAGGAGCTCCTGGATCGTGCGGATGTCGTAGCCGCCTTCGAGGAGGTGCGTCGCGAAGCTGTGGCGAAGGGTGTGGCAGCTCGCGTGTTTCGTGATGCCGGCTTTCTCGACGGCGTTCTTGACGGCGCGCTGGACGAGCGTCTCGGGGAGGTGATGGCGGCGGATCTCGCCGCTTCTCGGGTCGGCGCTCTCGCGCCCTGCCGGGAAGACGTACTGCCAGGGCCAGCTCTTCGCAGCGGCGGGGTACTTGATGCGTATGGCGTCGGGAAGGTGGACGTCGCCGCCGCCGCTTGCGAGTTCAGCCTCGTGGAGGGCCCGGATGCGCCTGAGGTGCGCGGCGAGGTCGGGCTTGAGCGCGGCGGGGAGCATGGTCACGCGGTCCTTCTGGCCCTTTCCGTCGCGGACGAGGATCTCGTTGCGGGTGAGGTCGAGGTCCTTGACGCGCAGGCGCAAGGCCTCCATGAGGCGCAGGCCCGATCCGTAGAGGAGCGTGGCGACGAGGCGGGCCTCGCCGCCGAGGTGCGCGAGGACGCGGCGGACCTCCTCGCGCGTGAGGACGACGGGAAGGCGCGCCGGCCTGCGCGCGCGGACGAGCGTGGGCATCTCGGGGAAGGGCTTCTCGAGGACGTGCCGGTACAGGAAGAGGAGCGCCGAGAGCGCCTGGTTCTGGGTGGAGGCGGCGACCTTGCCGTCGGTGGCGAGAGACGAGAGGAAGGCGTTGATCTCGGGCTCGCCCATCGTGTCGGGGTGGCGCTTGCCGTGGAAGAGGATGAAGCGCTTCACCCAGTGGACGTACGACTGCTCGGTGCGAAGCGAGTAGTGGCGAGCGCGGAGGGCCGCGCGCAGGCGGTCGAGGAGGCGGGGAGGTGGGGCGGGGTCTTTCATTTGAACGGGTCACGAACGCGCACACCCTCGAGGACCGCACCGTCCTTGAGATCCTCGGTCCAGAGGAGCCGGCAGCCGAGGCGCGAGGCGCTGCGGACGATCATCGCGTCCCAGAGGCTCAGCCGGTGGCGGCGCGCGATGGCGATCGCGGCGAGAAGGTCGTCGCGGTCAGGTGTGTGAAGGGTCCACCGGGAGAAGTCCTCGGCGTACTCCGCGGCGGCCTCGTGTGTCAGCGGCCTCCTGAGCTTTCGCGTGCTGATGACGTAGAACTCCTGGAGAACCTGGAGGCTCACGCACCCCTCGCCCGTCTCCCAGAGATCGGCGAGGAGGTCCTGCGCGTGTGCGGCTTTCCGCCCGCCGTCCTCGTCGTGCGCGTAGACGAGGACGTTCGTGTCCACGAACTGGCGGGCCGGATCAGCGGCGCTCATGCAGTGAATCCCGCGTCCACGTGATGCGCCCCTTGGTGCCGAGGTTCGGGGGGTTCTTCATCCGCGCGAGCGCGCGCTCCTTCGCTTTCTCGTATTCGCCCTGGTCCCTGACGAGGGTCTCGAGGGCGCCGGCGAGAAGGCCGGAGAGCGAGGTCTGCCGCTCGACGGCGAGGATCTTCGCCTTGCGGAGCAGAGGCTTCGGGAGGGAGAGGGTGACGTTCTGGCGATCGGCGTCGGGTGTCTTCACGCGAAAAAGTGTAGCACGCATTTACGTGAACCTCAGTCGTAAATTCCGTCGGCGAACCACGCGCCGCCGGCTTCGTCGCGGTAGACGCGGTAGAGGCCGCCGCCCGAAAGCTCGACGTCCCAGTACGCGCGGGTCGCGGGCGCATCGAGCCACCAGCCTTCCTCCATGCGCCACGGGCCGGAGGCGACGCGGACGGCGCCGCGGATCTCGGGCGGGGGCGCGGCCTTGGGCGCGCCGCCGTCGCCGGCGGTCTCGCTCCCTTCGAAAGCGCGGAGCGAGACGGGGCGCTCGTCCTCGATCATCACCTCGAGCGGCACCGCGGGCCTGAGGACGCGTACGGAGAGGAGGCCGCGGCCGGTCTTGGGAGTCCGCCTTTCGGG
>JBAUSZ010000036.1:0-3545 GCA_049581965.1 Thermoanaerobaculia bacterium
CCCGCGGGCGCGGGGCCCCGCTCCTCGGCCGCTCCTTCGGGTCGCGCCGGCCGGTGAAGCAGGCGGAGTTTCTCGTCTTCAACCAGGAGCTCGTCGCCTTGCTGAAAGCGGGGCTCCCGATCGTGACGGGCTTCGGAGTGCTCCTCGAGCGCCAGGAAAACCCGCGTTTCAGGCGGATCCTCGAGGACATTCGCGAGCAGCTCGTCTCGGGTGTCGCGCTCTCGGACGCGTTCCTGTCGCACGGCGACGTCTTTCCCCGCCTCTACGCGACGTCGCTCAAGGCGGGCGAGCGCTCGGGCGAGGTCGAGAAGGTCCTGCGCCGCTACCTGGCTTACCAGAAGATCCTCGGCGCCCTGCGCCGCAAGGTGACCGGCGCGCTCGTCTACCCGTCCGTGCTGATCGGGCTCTCGATCGGTCTCGTCGCGATCCTCATGACCTACGTGATCCCGCGCTTCCGCGAGTTCTTCTCGGGGTTCGAGGCGGGGCGGCTGCCCCTCATCACACGCGTCGTGATCGGGATGGCCGACTTCCTGAGGTCCAACATCCTCGTCGTCCTCGCTGCGATCGTCGTGGCCGCCATCGTGTTCGCGCGGTGGAAGGCGACCGAGGCGGGTCGCCTCGGCTGGGATGCATTCCTCCTGAGGCTTCCGCTCGTCGGACCCATCCTGAGGCAGTTCGCGCTCTCGCAGTTCTCGCGCTCGCTCGCGACACTCGTCGGCGCGGGCACGCCCGTCGTGCCGGCGCTCGACATCGCGGCGGGCGCCATCGCGAACCGCAAGGTCTCGGGCGCCGTCCTCTCCGTCGTTCCGCGCGTGCGCGAAGGCACGGAGATCTGGAGGAGCCTCGAGGCCACGGGGACGTTCACGTCGCTCGCGATCGAGATGATCAAGGTCGGCGAGGCGACGGGCGCGCTCGAGGAGATGCTCACGAACGTCTCGGACTTCTACGATGAATCGATCGAAGCCCAGCTCCAGCGGATCGTGACCCTGATCGAGCCGATCATCCTGGTCGTCATGGGCGGCGTCGTCGCGACGCTGCTCCTGTCGATCTACCTCCCGATGTTCACGATTCTCTCGAACATCAAGGGGTGACCATGAGTTCGTCCGGTACGCAGACGTCCGATTCCGCGATCCCGCGCTTTCTCGACGCGGCGTCCGAGGAGACGCGCGCCCGGGAGCTCGCCGGGCGTCTCGGCCTCCCGTACGTCGACCTCTGGACGTTTCGCATCGACGCGGACGTCTTCCGGTCGATCCCGCTCGAGTGGATGTTGAGGTTCGAGTTCGTGCCCGAACGCCGCGAGAACGGGACGCTCTCGATCGTGATGGCCGACCCGACGGACGTCGTCAAGCGCGACGAGCTCGAGGTCCTCCTCAAGGCGCGCCTCAAGGTGAAGGTGGGGTCGCGCGCGGCGCTCCAGGACATTCTCCAGAAGTCCGAGTCGACCCAGCGCGTGCTCGAGGAGGCCACCGAGGAGTTCCGGATGCAGGTGGTCCGTGAGGACGAAGAGGGCCAGGAGGTCCTCTCGATCGACCGGATCACGGCCGACGCGAGCCCGATCATCAAGCTGGTCGACTCCGTCCTCTTCAACGCGATTCAGCGCCGGGCCTCGGACATCCACATCGAGACGCAGGAGCACGTCGTCGTCATCAAGTACCGCATCGACGGCGTCCTCTATCCGGCGATGGAGCCGATCGACAAGAAGCATCACCAGACGATCATCAGCCGCATCAAGGTCATGTCCGAGCTCGACATCGCCGAGAAGCGCGTCCCGCAGGACGGCCGCTTCAAGGTACGCGTGAAAGGCCGCACGATCGACTTCCGCGTCTCGATCATGCCCACGGTCCACGGCGAGGACGCGGTCATCCGGATCCTCGACAAGGAGTCCGCGAACGCCGAGTTCAAGAACCTGCGTCTCGACGTCCTCGGCATCGACGCCGAGACGATCCGGCGTCTCAGGAAGTTCATCCGCGAGCCCTACGGGATGGTCCTCGTGACAGGCCCGACGGGCTCGGGCAAGACGACGACCCTCTACGCATGCCTCTCGGAAATCCAGACGGTCGAGGACAAGATCATCACGATCGAAGACCCCGTGGAGTACCAGCTGCGCGGAATCACGCAGATTCCCGTGAACGAGAAGAAGGGGCTCACGTTCGCGCGCGGCCTGCGCTCGATCCTGCGACACGACCCCGACAAGGTCATGGTCGGCGAGATCCGAGACGAGGAGACGGCCCAGATCGCCGTGCAGGCCGCCCTCACGGGCCACCTCGTCTTCACGACCGTCCACGCGAACAACGTCGTGGACGTCCTCGGGCGCTTTCTGAACATGAAGGTCGAGCTCTACAACTTCGTCTCGGCGCTCAACTGCGTCCTCGCGCAGCGTCTCGTCCGCAAGATCTGCCCGCACTGCCGCGAGCCTTTCGTCCCGTCCGCGCAGCTTCTCGAGGAGTCCGCCCTCGAACCCGAGCGCCTCAAGGGCGTCGCCCTCTGGGAGGGGCGGGGCTGCCTCGACTGCAACGGGACCGGCTTCTTCGGCCGGATGGCGATCACGGAGCTCCTCGATCTCTCCGACCGGATCCGGGGCCTCATCCTCGACAAGCGCCCCGCGGCCGAGATCAAGAAGGCCGCGCAGGCCGAGGGCATGGCGTTCCTCCGAGAGAGCGCGATCCGAAAAGTCCTTGCGGGCGAGACGACGCTGCGCGAGATCAACAAGGTGACTTTCGTTGACTGACAAGAACCCCTTCTCGAGGTCGTTCTGGCGCTCGCCGCGCCCGCCGCACGCATTCGTGCTCACGAGAGAGCGCCTCGTATACGTCGGCCCGCAGGACGCGGCGAAGAAGGCGGCTCTCGGTGCCGCGCTCGCACTGCGTGTCGTCGCGCGTCCGTTGCCCGCCGACACGTTCTCGGTTGGGGCGGGAGACGTGCCGGTCGCCGGGCCGGCGCTCGGGGGCGCGCTCCAGCGCCTCCTCGCGGAGGTCGCCGTCAAGGTGACGAGCGCCTCGCTCGTCGTGCCCGACGGCTTCGTGAAGCTCCTGGCCGCGGACGTGGACGATCCGGAGGCGCATCCGCGCGAAACGGAGGAGGTCCTCGCCTGGAAGTTCGGCCGTACTTTCGGCGAGAGCGCGTCGGCGCTGCGTCTCTCGTGGCAGTCCGTCGGGCCCGGCTCCGAAGGGACGCGCGTTCTTGCGCTCGCGGTGCCGGAGAGTGCGGCGGCCTCGTGGGAGGCGCCGTTCGAGCGCGCAGGCATCCGGATCGGGGCTCTCGAGACGGGTGCCTTCGCCGTGTCCGCGCTCGCGACGCCGGCCGCCGCCGGCGACTCTTTCCTCGTGTGGGCCGACGGCGCCACCGCGACGGCGATTTTCTTCTCCAACGGGGCGCTGCGCTTCGCGCGCGTGCGTCCCGCCGAAGTAGACGCCGCCGAGACGCTCCACGAGATCCGCCTCGCGGCCTCCTACCTCGGAGCCGGAGGGACCGCGGGCGAGCTGGCGGCGCCGTGCGCGGCGGGTCCCCCGGGGGCGCCGATCGTCGAGGCGCTCGAGGCGTTCCGC
>JBAUSZ010000037.1:0-6319 GCA_049581965.1 Thermoanaerobaculia bacterium
GGGCCGGCCCGCGGCCCGCCGCGGCGCCGATGCGGTGGAGGATCGGAAGGGCGAACGCGGCCGTCTTGCCCGTTCCCGTGGCCGCCTGCGCGAGGACGTCGCGCCCCGCCAGGAGCGGCGGGATCGCCTCACCCTGGATGGGCGTCGGCTCCTCGTAGCCGAGGGCCGTGAGGGCGCGGACGAGGCGCTCTTCGAGGCCGAGGCCGGCGAAGGAGGGGGCGGGCTTCTTCACGGGCCCATTCTGAGGCCGCGACCAACCTTCTGTAACATCGCCTCCGTGAAGGTCTTCGCCTCCATCACTCCCAACCTGTCCGTCGGCGACCGCTGCCGGCCCGTCTTCTTCGCCGGACCCTGCGTGATCGAGTCCCGCGTTCACGCCCTGAAGATGGCCCGGGCAATCAAGGAAGTCTTCGCCGCGTGCGGCGCCGCCGACCGTCTCGTCTTCAAGTCCTCGTTCGACAAGGCGAACCGGAGCGCGGGGGCCTCGTTCCGCGGCCCCGGCACCGAGAAGGGCCTGTCGATCCTGTCCGAGGTGAAGGAGAAGACCGACCTCCCGATCCTCACGGACGTCCACGAGAGAGAGCAGTGCGCGATCGCCGCCGAGGTCGTCGACGTCCTGCAGATCCCGGCGTTTCTCTGCCGGCAAACCGACCTCATCGAGGCCGCCGCCGCGACCGGCAAGGCGGTGAACGTGAAGAAGGGCCAGTTCCTCGCGCCCGACGACTGCAAGCAGATCGTCGACAAGTGCCGGGCGAAGAGAAACACCAACGTCATGCTCTGCGAGCGCGGGACGACCTTCGGCTACCACAACCTCGTCGTGGACTTCCGCGGTTTGCCCATGATGCGGTCGCTCGGCGTCCCGGTCATCTACGACGCGACGCACTCGCTCCAGCTCCCGGGTGGCCTCGGGACGGAGACGGGCGGCTCGCGCGAGTACGCGCCGGCGCTCGCGCGCGCGGCGGCCTCGGTCGGCGTGGACGGCTACTTTTTCGAGGTCCACGACGACCCGGCTCAGGCGAAGTCCGACAAGGCGACGCAGCTCCCGCTCGCGATTCTCCCGAAGTTCCTGTCGGACCTCCTGAGGTTCGACGCCCTCCGGCGCGAGACGAACCCCTGAGGCTCTTCGTCCCGAACCCTTGACACGGGCCGCCCGCGTCCGTACTGTATTGGTGTTGCAATACACCGATGCGGTATCCGACCCCACCCCGGCGATCTCAGTGAGCGGACTGACGAAGCGCTATGCCGGCAAGCCGGCTCCCGCACTGCGGGACGTGTCCTTCGAGGTGGAGCCCGGGATCGTTCTCGGCCTCGTCGGCCCGAACGGAGCCGGCAAGACGACGCTCCTCGGCTGCCTGCTCGGGCTCCTCTTCGTGGACGAGGGCCAGATCATGCTCTTCGGCGGCAAGCCCGGCGCACCCGAGGTGAATCGCCTCGTGGGCTACGTCCCTGAACGGCTTTCCTTCGACCGGTGGATGAGCGGGCAGGCGTTCGTCGCCTACCACCACGCTCTTTCGGGCCGCGCTCGCGCGACCCGCCAGTCCGACGTCGACGAAGCCTTCGACCAGGTCGAACTCGAGCCCTCGGCGCGACGGCGGCGTATCGCGACGTACTCCCGAGGCATGCTTCAGCGTCTCGCCCTGGCTCAAGCTCTCATTGGAAAGCCGCGGGTGCTTTTTCTGGACGAACCGACCTCCGGCGTCGACCCGACGGGCGTGCTCCTCGTACGCCGCCTGCTCGCCGGCCTGAAACGCGACGGAGTCACGGTCCTCTTCAATTCGCACCAGCTCGACCAAGTCGAACGCGTCTCTGACCGCGTCCTCTTCCTGCAAAAGGGGCTTCTCGAACACGTTCCGGCGGCGGGCACGGCCGCCCCGCGGACGCTCGCACTGCGATGGCTCGTGGATGGTGATGCATCACCCGGGCGCGCGCTTGCCGACGCGGCCGGCGCCTGCGGCGCCGAGATTCTCGAAGAAGATGCTACGACGGCACGCATCCGGGTCGCCACCGACGCCGCGGCCGCCGGTCTTCTCCGGTCGCTCGTCGAGAATGGAGTGCGGGTCGTCGAGGCCGGTCCCGTCGAGGCCCGCCTCGAGTCCCTGTTCCACACGGGCGAGTCCTCCACCGAGGAAAAAATCGCATGAACGTCGACGTTTGCACGGCGGCCCTGCGTGAGCGCTTCTCGAACCCGATCCGGATCGCGACGCTCCTGGGGTTCGTGCTCTTCCCAATTCCCATCGCGCTCGTGGATCCGCGTCCGAACTCGAGTGCCTCGTTCTTCCATCCGCTTCTCGCCGTGACGCTCGCGAGCGGGATTCTCGGGCTCGAGTTCTCGAGCGGAGTCCTCGCGCTCCTGTTCACGCGCCCGATCTCTCGCCGGACGTACGCCTTGAGCAAGTGGGCCGCCGTGACGGTGGCCACCGGCGTCCTGGCCGTCGCGCAGTTCCTTGCGGTCGTCCTGATCCTCCGGCTCCGTCACGGCCTGTTCGATCCGGAAGCCCTCGGTCCCCGCCTCGCGGAACGCGTCGTCGTGGCTGCGGGGACATCCGCGGTGCTGCTGCTGTTCTCCTCACTCGGCAGCGGGCTCTCGGATCTCGCGGTTTGGGGTCTCGCCTCCATCGCGGCGCAGACCTCGCGCACGATCGGCTTCGTCAACCACGACGAGTTCTGGATCCGTCTAGGTGACGGCCTTCAGTTCGTCGTCGCGCCAGGGTGGGGCATGGCCTCGGGGACGTCTCCGGCCGTTCACGTTCCAGAACTTCTCGTCGCGGCCAGTGTCACCGCGGCCTCGCTCGGCCTCGCGGTTTGGGTGCTCGAGCGGCGGGAGATCACGTACGCGGAGGTTCGCGTATGAGCGCCCGCGGCCTCTCCGTCGACCCGTCGGACGCCGTTCCCCTCTGGCGACAGATCGAGGAGTCCCTGCGCCGGCTCGTCGCATCCGGGGCCCTGAAGCCCGGCGCGGTCGTGCCGTCCGTGCGCGACCTCGCGCGCGAACTCTCGATCAACCCCGCGACCGTCGCGAAGGGCTACCAGCGCCTCGTGGATGCCGGAATCCTGGCCGTGAAACGCGGCGAGGGCACGTTCGTGGCCGACAAGCCGCCCGCGCCCGCCCGCGGCGAGCGGGAGAAAGAGCTGGAGAGCGCCGCGCTGCGCTATGCATCGCTCGCCGTGACACTCGGTGCACCAAACGAGGAGGCGGTGGAACAGGTGAAGCGCAGTCTGGGATTTCTTAGAAGAAAGAGAGGGGGACCGGCAGAATGAGCGGCATCGACCTGGTGGGCGCCTCGTCGGGCGCGCCGGCGGCGCACGAGGCGAATTCACCTTCGAAGAAATCCCTCGCGCCCGTGGTCGAAGTGGGGCGCCTCCTCGTGAGGTACGGCGGAAACCCTTCTCCCACACTCGAAGAAATCTCTTTCTCCGTTCCTGTCGGCTCCGTCTACGCGCTGCTGGGGCGAAACGGCGCCGGCAAGTCGTCGCTCGTCCGCTGTCTCCTCGGCCAGCAGAAGCCGACCGCGGGCCGGTGCTTTCTCTTCGGCGAGGACGTGTGGAAGAACCGCGCCCCGTTGATGGCGAGGGTCGGCGTCGTGCCCGAGGACGCCGACGCACCGCCCGCGATGACGGCCCGGCAGCTCTCCGCGTTCTGCTCGAGGCTCTACCCCTCATGGGACGCGCCGTCCGTCGAGGCGCGCCTCGCCCGATTCGGCGTCCCGGCGGCAACTCCCCATGGCAGCCTCTCGAAGGGCCAGCGCGCGCTCGTCGCCCTTGCACTCGCCCTCGCGTCCTCGCCCGAGCTCCTCGTCCTCGACGACCCGACGCTCGGCCTCGACGCCCTCGCGCGCCGCGCGTTCTTCGAGGAGCTCGTCGGGGAGCTGGCCGACCGCGGGACGACCATCCTCCTCACGTCCCACGACCTCGCGGGCGTCGAGAGCATGGCGACGCACGTCGGGCTCCTGAAGGACGGGAAGCTCGTTCTCGACGAGGACCTCGAGACCCTCAAGGGCCGCTTCCGGCGCCTGCGCTACGCGAACGAGGCCACGGAGGAGCGCGCCGAGTACGGCCAGGAGCTTGCCGATTTCGACGCCGTGCGCGTCAAGGTGCGCGGCTGGGGCGTCGAGGCCGTCGTTTCGAATTTCGGCGACGACGCGTTCGCGCGCTTCGCGGCGCTCGAGGGCGTCGTCGACGCCGAGGCGGAGTCCCTCTCCCTCGAGGAGATTTTCATCGCACTCGCGGGCGAGGGCCCGGCCGGGAGGAACGCATGAGAGCCTTCGCCGCGGTCTTCGCACGCGAGATCGCCGAGCGCCGCATGGTCTTCCTCGTCGGGATCTGCTCCGGGCTCCTCTCTGTCGTCGCGGCGGCCCTGCACGGGTGGAATGCGCCCGGTTCCACCGAGGTACGCCTCCTGGTTGCGACGGTCGGGGGCGGAGCTCTCGCCGCGGCCCTCGCCCTCCTCTTCGGCGCGTCGATGATCGCGGGTGAGACGGCCGAGAAGAGGATCTCGTTCTACTACTCGCGCCCCCTTCCCGACGTTTCCATCTGGGCAGGCAAGCTCCTCGCGGCGGTCTTTCTCAGCTTCTCGGCGGGCTTTCTCGTGTTCCTCCCGGGCTGGCTCACGGGGCCGGCGCGTGCGAGCACGCTGTGGGGATTCGAGACGACGACGGGCCGGCTCGCTCTCGCAGCCGTCGCCCTCGTGACCAGCTGCGTCCTCGGGAGCCACGCGGTCGTCACGATCGCCCGCTTGCGCTCGCCGTGGGTCGTTCTGGACCTCATCCTCGCGCCCGCGCTCGTCCTCCTCGCAGCGGCGTTTCTCCGGTCGCTTCTGAGGAACGGCCTTTTCGGGTCCGGTCCCTTCGATGCGACCTTCGACCTCGTCCGGTCCCTCGCCGGCCTGGCCGCCGTCGTCCTCGCCGCCCTCGCGGCCGCCAGCGGCGCGCAAGTGGCTGCGGGGCGCACGGACGCGCGGCGATCACACGGGGTCTTCTCCGTCGCGCTCTGGGGAATCCTCGTCCCGGCGACGGCCGCGCTCGGCGGTTACGCGGGGTGGGTCGCTTCTGCGGACGCGACCGACCTCGTCTCGATTCAGCAGGGTTTCCTCGCGGCGCCGCGTGGGCCGTGGGTCGCTGCCGGCGGACCGGTGCGCGCGGCCCGCGGAGGTGGTTCGTTCCTTTTCGACGCCTCCCGCGGGCGCTCGATCCGGGTCCGCGGATACGACGCCGTCTTCTCACAGGACGGCATGCGGGCCGCGTGGGGCGAGCCCGAGTTCGGATTCTTCGAAAGGAAGAGCAACCGGGCGGAGTTGATGGTGGCCGATCTCGCGACGGGTCGGGTCGTCGGGGCGGGCATCGAGACCGCGGGCTGGGCCGCGCTCGCCTTCTCGCCGAGCGGCCGGCGGCTCGCGGTTCGCGACGGGCAGTCGCTCGCGGCCTACGATGTGTCCGACCCGGCGAACCCGAGGCAACTGGCGGCCTTCCCGGTCGCCGAAGGCAGCCGTGGGTTCGCGTTCGTCGACGAGGACACGGTCCGTCTCTTCCCGAGGTTCTACAACACCCTGAACCGCAAGGGCCTCGCACCGCCAGTCCTCGAAGTCGTGGAGCTCTCTCTGCCCTCGAAGCAATCCCTCGTCACCGGCCGCTTCGACCGCGAGACGCTCCCCTTCCTGCACCTGAGCGCGGACGCGCGCTTCCTCGTCGGAACGAGGCGGCTGAGGGACGATCCCGACGGCAAGCAGGCGCTGACCCTGCACGACGGCCGGACGGGCGCGCTCCTCGCGACGCTCGCCGAGGACTTCCGGAGCCCGCAGGCGCGTTTCCTGTCGGGGAACCGGATCGTCATCGCCGGAATCACCGGAGCGACGGCACGGGTGGTTTTTTTCGAGGGTGAAAAAGGATGGGGCGCGCCGAGCCTTTCGGTCGACCTGGGCAAGGCGAGTCGGGTCGTTCTCGGTGGCGAAATCGCCGCCGGAAGGGTCGTCGTCTCACTCTTGCCCTTCGAAGACAATCTCCCGGCCTCGCGCCGCGCGGCAAGGCTCGCGTTCGTGGACGCGGCGACGGGCGTGGTCGCGTCCGGCCCCGACGGACTCGTTCCTGCGAATCGGTTCGGCTGGTGGTTCAACGCCGTCCTTCCCCCCGCGGAGGCCGGCTCGCCTTCCTCGACGCTCTTTCTCGACGCCGAAGGCCGCCTCGTCCGCTTCGACCTCGCCACGGGCACGCAGACGGTGCTGCTGGGCAAAGGCAAGTAAACTCGCCCCCGAGTGACCTCCCCCGCCCGCCAGCAGGCCCGCCGCGTGATCGAGATCGAGGCGTCGGCCGTCCGCGCGCTCGCGGAC
>JBAUSZ010000038.1:0-5726 GCA_049581965.1 Thermoanaerobaculia bacterium
CCGGTGGTAACCCGCATCTGTGACCCAATGTTTTCAAGGGTTTGGTGGAGACGATGGGAGTTGAACCCACGACCTCCTGAATGCCATTCAGGCGCTCTCCCAACTGAGCTACAGCCCCACGCCGTGCGGAGAGACGGGGAAGGTAGCACCCCCTCCGCGCCCGGTCAAACGAGTGATGTCGCGCGCCGGCGGTTCAGCTGGTCGGGCTCGGCGCGAGGCTCGACGCGGCCTCGAGGACGCGCGCGCGGGCTCGCTCGATGAGGGGCCGGGGCGTGCGCCGGAGGTTGCGGGCCAGTCCGGTGATCTTCAGGGTGAGGATCGCCCACTTGTTCGGATCCCAGTGGTACCACCTCACGCCGTTGCGGAAGTCCGACGGGAACGCGTGGTGGAAGTTGTGGAAGCCCTCGCCGTGCGTGAAGAAGGCGAGAAACCAGTTGTCGCGCGCCGAGATCTCGGGCGCGTACGGCCGCTTGCCCCAGAGGTGCGCGGCCGAGTTCACGAGGAACGTCGTGTGGTGGACGAGGACGATCCTCAGGAAGCCGCCCCAGAGGAGTCCGCCCAGCGGCCGCCCGAAGAACGCCCCGACGAGCGTCGGGAGCCCGAGGCCGACGCCGATCCCGAGGAAGCGCGACCAGCGGTGCTGCCACATGACGCGCGGGTTCTTCAGGAGGTCGGGCACGTTGTCGAAGCTCGTGTCGGGAGGCTGCTTGTAGAACACCCAGAAGACGTGCGCCCAGAAGAATCCGCGGGTCACGCTGTAAGGGTCGCGGTCCGTGTCCGTGTAGCGGTGGTGGTCGCGGTGGTCGCGGGCCCAGCGCAGGGCCGAGTTCTGGAGCGCGAGCGCGCCGAAGAAGAGGAGGACGGACTCGGCCGCGGGGTGGCACTCGTAGGTGCGGTGCGCGAAGCACCGGTGGTAGCCCGAGCCGATCCCGATTCCGATCGCCATGAAGAGCGCGAGCGCGAGGACGGGCTCCCACCAGACGATCCCCTGCCGCGCGGCATACCAGGCCGTGCCGCCGAGGCCGACGACGGGGGAGAGGCAGAGGAAGAGGATGTTGACCCAGTCTCGCGTGGACTTCTGCATCCGGAGGAGTCTACGCGCCTTTCTTGCAAATGCGTCTCGGGCGCGAGGAACGACAAGTTCTCCGGTCTACAATCGAGCTGATGGAGTTCGAGCACCTGCCCGGCGGCGACCTCGTGGTGAAGGGGCTCCAGGACCTCGCCAACTCGAATGTCACGGTCGAGTCCCTGCTTCTCTCCATCGCTGCTCCGCGGCTCCGAACCCTGGGAGTCCCCGTCGCAAAACCGCTCCCCGACCCCGAGCATCGGCTCTATGAGCAGCTGGCTCGCGAGGACCCCGACTCGGCCCATTCGCGCTACAACGCACTCCTCCGGCGGCTGACGGGCTTCGAGAGTGCGCTCGAATGCGTGGGTTAGCGGATGCCGACAGGCTCCGGCGCTTCCTGAGGGAACTCGCGCGGGAAGCGGAAGCCGAGGTGGCCGTCTACCTGACCGGCGGCGCCACGGCCGTCCTGTTTGGCTGGCGGCAGAGCACGATCGACGCCGACATTCTGATCGTTCCCGAACAAGACGCGCTCTATCGGGCGCTGCCGCGCCTCAAGGAGGAGCTGCAGCTCAACGTGGAGATCGCGAGCCCGGCGCACTTCATCCCGGAGCTGCCGGGATGGCGGGAGCGAAGCCTGTTGATCGAGCGCGTGAGAAGGGTCTCCTACTACCACTACGACCCCTACTCACAGGCTTTGGCCAAGATCGAGCGCGGGCACGCCAAGGACCTCGCCGACGTGGCCCAGCTCCTCGCGCGCGGCCTCGTGGAACCGCAAAGGCTCCGGGAGCTGTTCGAGGTCATCGAGCCGCGGCTCAACCGGTATCCCGCAATCGACCCGCCGTCGTTCAGGAAGCGGTTGGACGAGGCGCTGCGCTCGGCGAGGTGAAGGCCGGCGCTACGCGGTCGTCCGCGCGCGCCCCGGTTGGACGGCCGCGACGAACTTGAGCGTCGGGTTCTCGCGCTGGGCCCTCTCGAGGTGCCAGAAACTCTGGAAGAGGACGAGGGGCCGACCCTCGAGGTCCACGAGCGAGGCGACGCTCGGCGGGTCGTCGAAGCGTTTCGGGTCGAAGCCCTCGCCCTCGACCCAGCGTGCGAGCGTGAACGGCAGTCGCGCGTAGGACACCTCGGCGCCGTACTCGGCGCGGAGGCGGTGCTGGATGACCTCGAACTGCAGGACGCCGACGGCCCCGAGGACGGGATCGCGCTCGAGCCGCTCGGCGTCGTGGAAAACCTGCACGGCGCCTTCCTCGGAAAGCTGGTCGAGGCCCTTCTTGAGCTGCTTTCTCTTCGACGGGTCGAGCATGACGACGCGGTTGAAGAACTCGGGCGAGAAGCGCGGAATTCCCTCGTACTCGATCGCCGTCTCCGCGGCGAGCGAGTCGCCGATCCGGAGGTTGCCCGGGTCCCACAGGCCGAGGATGTCGCCCGCCCAGGCCTCCTCGACGAGCGTCCTCTCCTGCGCGAGGAACTGGAGGGGCTTGGCGAGCTTGAGGGTCTTGCCGGTCCGCGCGTGCGTCGCCTCCATCCCGCGCGTGAACTTCCCCGAGACGATCCGCACGAACGCGACCCGGTCGCGGTGCGCGGGGTCCATGTTCGCCTGGATCTTGAACACGAATCCCGAGAACCGGGGCATCGTCGGGTCGACGGGGCCGCTCGTCGAGGTCCGCGGCAGCGGAGAAGGCGCGAGGTCGAGGAAGCGCACGAGGAAGGGCTCGACGCCGAAGTCGTTCACGGCCGAGCCGAAGAAGACGGGCGTGACCTCCCCTGCGAGGAAAGCTTCACGGGCGAAGGGGCGGCCGGCTTCGAGGAGCTCGAGCTCGCTCACGAGAGTCGCCCGAGACTCGGCCCGGATGCTCCGCACGAGCTCGGGATCGTCGAGAGAGGCGACATGAACCGGGGCGACTCTCTCTCCTTTCGCGGCGTCCCCTCTTTCGTATTTCAAGAGCGTCTTGGCCCAGCGGTCGTAGACGCCCTCGAAGTCCGGGCCCGAGCCGATCGGCCACGTGACGGGGTGGCAGGGGATCCCGAGGACGCGCTCGATCTCGTCCATGAGGTCGAGGGGGTCCTTGCCCGCGCGGTCGAGCTTGTTGATGAACGTGACGACCGGGATCCGCCGCATCCGGCAGACCTCGAAGAGCTTGATCGTCTGGGGCTCGACGCCCTTGGCGCTGTCGATGAGCATGACGGCCGCGTCGGCGGCCGCGAGCGTGCGGTAGGTGTCCTCCGAGAAGTCGTTGTGGCCCGGCGTGTCGAGGAGGTTCACGTGGTGCCCGCGGTAGGGAAACTGCAGGACGCTCGTCGTGATCGAGATCCCGCGCTGGCGCTCGAGCTCCATCCAGTCGCTCGTCGTGTGCCGCTGGCTCTTGCGCGTCTTGACCGAGCCCGCGAGATGGATCGCGCCGCCGTAGAGGAGCAGCTTCTCCGTGAGCGTGGTCTTGCCCGCGTCCGGATGCGAAATGATGGCGAAGGTGCGCCGGCGCGCGACCTCGGCGGCGAGGGTGCGGACGTCGTCGGTCATGCGAAGGGGGCGCGCCGCGGGGACGGCGCGCCCGGAGGATACCCGATCGGATCAGCGCGCGGAAACGGCGGGAGCCGCGGGTGCCGGGCCCGGCGTCTCGGCGAGGGCGAACGCGTACTCGTCGGCCCGCTCCTCGACGGCCGCCTTGACGAGGTCGGCCCCGCCGTGGCCCGAGTGCTTCTCGATGCGCAGGAGAACCGGCCCGCCCGCCGAGGCCGCCTGGAGCGCCGCGGCGAACTTGCGCGCGTGCATGGGGTCGACGCGGTCGTCGCTGTCGGCCGAGAGCAGGAGGACGGACGGGTACCTCGCCCCGGCCTTCACGTGGTGGTAGGGAGAGTAGGCATGGAGAGCCCCGAATTGAGCGGCGTCGTCGGCCGAGCCGTACTCGGAGATCCACGTCTTGCCGGACCCGAAGAGGTGATAGCGCACCATGTCGAGGAGGGGCACGCCGCAGAGCGCGACGCGGAAGAGCCCGGGATGCTGCGTGATCATCGCGCCGAGGAGGAGGCCCCCGTTCGAGCCGCCGCGCAGGACGAGGCGGTCCGCGGACGTCCACTTCTCCTTCGCGAGGGTGGCCGCCGCGGCCGCGAAGTCGTCGAAGACGTTCTGCTTCTTCAGGAGCATTCCGCCCTCGTGCCACGCCTCGCCGTACTCGCCGCCGCCGCGGAGGTTCGGGATCGCATAGACCCCTCCGCGCTCGAGCCACGGGAAGAGAGACGCCATGAAGACGGGCGTCTGAGAGACGAGGAAGCCGCCGTATCCCTCGAGGATCGCGCGCGCGCTGCCGTCGCGCACGAGGTCCTTGCGGTGGACGATGAACATCGAGACGCGCGTGCCGTCCTTCGACGGATAGAAGACCTGGCTGACCGCGTACGGCGAGGTGTCGGCCGGGACCTTCACCTGGAAGTAGAGGGACGTCGCGCCCGTCTTGACGGAGGTCCGGTAGATCGAGGTGGGCGTCGTGAACGACGTGAAGGAGAAGTAGCCCTCGTCCTCGTCGTCGCGTCCGAGGATGTTGCTCGCCGAGCCGATGCCGGGCAGGGGGACCTCGCGGACGAGCCTCCCGTCCGGCTCGCGGATCTCGAGGAGGCTGGAGGCGGTTCTCAGGTAGTCGAGGGCGAGCCTGCCTCCCACGACGGCGAAGCTCTGGAGGGCGGCGTCCTTGCGCTCGGGGACGATTTCCTTCCAGGCCGCGCGCGCGCTCTTCGCGGGGTCGACGGCAAAGATGCGGCCCTTCGGCGCGCCGTCGTCCGTTTGGACGAAGAGCGTTCGGCCGAGCGTGTCGACGTTGAAGTGGGCCTTGATGCCCACCGCGAGCGGCGTCCAGGCCGTGGATGCGGGGTCCTTCTCGAGGTCGCGGAACCAGATCTCGTTCGACGTCCAGCCGTGCGAGAGGACGTGGAAGAGGAAGCGCCCGTCGCGCGTGATGTCGACGTTCTGGAACGTCGTCGGGTCGCCGAGCTTCTCCTTCACGACGGCGTCGGTCTTCGGGTCCGTCCCGAGGCGGTGGAGCCTCACGTCCGCCCAGCCGGGCCGCTCCGAAGCGGGGATCTTCGGGTCCACGGGGAGCTTCGTGTAGTAGAAGGCCGAACCGTCGGGCGTCCAGGAGGGGAAGGCGTACTTGGCGCCCTCGATGACGTCGACGTCCGACCCCTTGCCGGTCGCGACGTCCATGACGAAGAGCGTGGCCTCGTCCGAGTTGTTGACCTTCTTGCCGTACGCGACCGTCTTTCCGTCCCACGAGACGCTCCACGCGCCGAGAGAGGCGCTGCCGTCGGCGGACCAGCCGTTCGGGTCGAGGAGGACCTTTTCGGCGCCTTCCGCCCCCTCCTTCCAGTACACGATCGACTTTTCTCGGTTGGCGTGGCGGCGCGTGAAGAAGTACCGCGTGCCCCGGTGGATCGGCGCGCCGAGGCTGTCGAGGTAAAGGAGCTCCTTGAGGCGCGAGGCGAGCGCGTCGCGTCCCGGGAGGCTCGCGAGGCGCCGCCGCGCGAGGCCGTCCTGCGCCGTCATCCAGGCCTGGACCTCGGGGCTCTTTTCGTCCTCGAGCCAGCGGTACGGATCGCGGACCGTGACGCCGTGCAGGACGTCGGCGGCCTCCGACGCGCGCGTCGGCGGATACGGCGGGCGCCCGCTTTCGGA
>JBAUSZ010000039.1:0-2415 GCA_049581965.1 Thermoanaerobaculia bacterium
GGTGAAGTCGTTCTACGACGGCCTCGAGCACTGGGCCGTCCTCGTCAAGGAGCTCGCCGGCCCGCGTTGAGCCCCAGGGGCGCAATGGGAATTGCCGGAGGCGGGGAGCACGAAGCCGACGAAGATCGCGGCCATAGAATCAGGCGCATGACCGCATCCGCGACCCCGAACCGCGCGGTGGCGTTCCTGGCGATGCATCGACCCGGCGCCGGCTTCATCCTGCCGAATGCCTGGGACGGTGGCTCGGCACGGATCCTGGAACAGGCCGGGTTCGCCGCGATCGCCACCACCAGCGCCGGGATCGCCTTCAGCCGTGGCGCCGCCGACGGCACCATGGAGGGGCCGGAGATGCTCGAGTGCATCGCGCGGATCGTGTCGGCCGTCGCGTGCCCGGTGAGCGCCGACCTCGAGTCCGGTTACGGCGCTACCGCCGACCACGTTGCCGCAACGGTCGCCGCTGCGGTCGAGCTCGGGGTGGTCGGAGGCAATCTGGAGGACGTGACTCAGCCCGGAGAACTGCTCCCGATCGAGGCTGCCTGCGAACGTCTCGAGGCGGCGCGGACCGCCGCACCGGCCGGTTCGTTCGTGCTGAACGCGCGCACCGACGCCTACATGATCAGGCGCCCGGACGCCTTCGCCGAGACGGTGCGCCGGGCCGAGAGGTACCTGGCCGCCGGAGCCGACTGCATCTTCGTTCCCGGCGTCACCGCTGCCGAGGAGATCGGCAGACTGACCGCCGCGATCGGCGCGCCGGTGAACGTCGTGTCCGGGCTGGTCGAGCCGGTGCTGGACGCTGCCACCCTGCGCTCGCTCGGCGTCGCCAGGATCAGCGTTGGCGGCACCCTCGCTCGCGCCGTCCTCACCCTGGTCGAGCAGGCCGCTCGGGAGATGGCCGATCACGGCACCTTCGGCTTCGCCCGGGGCGCGATCCCATACGCCGAGCTGCAGCGGCGCTTCAGCCACTGAGCTGACACTCCAGCACCGTGCCGAAATCCTCACGATGAGAGCGGCCGGCATCCACCGAAACCCGGGCGGCGCGTCCTCGTTCATGCCGGCGCGGGCGGCGCGGGTAGCGCTCTAAGCCGGGTTCGCACCTTCGCGGACGAAAAGGTATTCCTGAATGCCGTGACGAAGAAGGAAAGAACACATGACCTGGAATCCTGGGATCATCCGGGCAATGTCCCGCGGCTGGTAACGCGGGCTCGGCTTCATGATCGGGGAGCTATTTTCGCAGCTGAGGTGCTCGCGATCGCGGATCCGAAACACCGTGGGTCGCGCGGGAATCATCGCGGCCGACGAGACCAGGGCCAGCAAGATGGCGCCGGGCGGGCACGATCGGCCGACGTACTCCACCAGGGCACAGACATGATCATGGTCGAGGTAATTGAAAATGTCCCAGGCGAGTACGATGTCAAACCGGGCGTCTTCTCGGAACGAGAGCAGCTGAGCGAGCAGCGGGAAATACGATCCGCCCTCCTCGGGCTTCACAAGTCCCTTGTCCGCCCACGTGCAGTAGTAGTCCTCAAAGCAGATGCGGCGGGCGGTCGGAGCCCAGAAATCCAGGTTGCCGCCCCCGGCCGGGCCGAGGTCCAGAATCGAATAGAGGCGGCCCTCTTCGAGCTGCTGCAGCAACGCCCCAAGCCCGGGGGACCGGAAAACCGGCCATCCCGTGCTCGGGCTCTGTTCAGTAGGCTTGAGCATGACGCACCCGTCGGAGGACCTGAGCTCGCACCCGACATTGCCCGCGACTATCTGTCTTCTGCCGAGGAATCGGGGCTCGAAAGAGAGGCGGACGGCGTAGTTTCCTTCTGGCCGGGCGCCTTGGGGCTCATGTCGATGCTTCCCTTGAAGTCGGCTCCGTCTTCGAGGATCACGCGCGGCGCGACCATATTGCCCCGAACGGTGCTGGACTGGCGCAGCACCAGCTGGTCCTCTCCAAACAAGTTCCCGTGTACTTCTCCCTCGATGGTGATCACCTTTCCATAGACGTCGGCCTTGACGCGGCCGTTCTTGCCTATGGTCACGTTATTCTTCGTCAATTCGATCTTACCCTCTACACGGCCCTCGATCACCAGGTCTTCATCGCCGCTGAGATCACCCTTTATCAATATGGTCGATCCAATCAAGGCGCACTCCGTTGGTGACGACACGAGCGCCACACTTCGCGGTGGCGGTGCCGGCGCCCGCTGCTCGGTGAGTGGGACTTTGGGCTCCCTGCTCTCTTGCTGTTTCCACATTACGGAATCCTCCCGGAATAGGATTGACACGGGACGGCTAATTCTCACGTGCGCAGCGCAACCTACCGGTCCAGGCCCACGCGACGCCTGAGCACTGATGACCATGCCTCATCTCCCTGGCCTGGGCCACCTTCGCCGTCAAGTGTAGGGGCGCAATGGGAATTGCCGGGGCCTGTGG
>JBAUSZ010000040.1:0-23017 GCA_049581965.1 Thermoanaerobaculia bacterium
TGCCTCGACAGCGACGGCACCGCCGCGAGTGTCTCGGCCGGCACGCGCGCGAAGAGGAGCGCCTCGAACTCGCCGCGCATCCCGGCGTCGACGCGGGCGCCGGAATACGCCCCGAACCGCTTCTCGACCTCGACGAACCGCTTGAGCGCCGCCGTGACGCCTTCCTTGCGCCCGAGGGCCTCCTGCGCGAGCGCGAGGCGCACGAGGCCCTCCGAGAGGCGAACCGGCTGGTCGAGGAGGCCGAAGCAGGCGATCCGGAACTGATCCGCCGCCTCGGCGAACTGCCGGGACCGGTACGCCTCGATCCCGTCCGACATGCGGGCACCCGCGAAGTCGTCGGCGCGCGCAAGCGCGGCGGCCCCAACGAGGAGGACGACCGCAGCAACCCGGACGACGAGGCAACGTCGGCGCCTACTCATGTTAGCCAACGTAGGCCTCACGCGGCGTGCGGGCCAGATCCTTCTTTCGTTCTCTCGGAGGCGACCTCGTCCTCGGGCTCCAGAACCGGGAGCGTGAGGCGCGCCTCGGGCAGGAAGCCGGCGAGGGCGATCCGGATGTCGTCCGGCGTCCCGCTCACGGCCAGCTCCTCGAAAGTCCTGAGGGCCTCCTCCACCTTCTCGCGGGGGTAGGGCTCCAGGTTTCCAATGAGGATCTTCGGGTGCCTCGTCTTGCTGAAGGCCTCCCCGTCGTACTCCAGCTCCTCGTACAGCTTCTCCCCGGGCCTCAGGCCCGTGAACTCGATCTCCATTTCCTCGTAGGGCTTCAGGCCGCTCAGCTTGATCATGGCTTCGGCCAGGTCGAGGATCCGGGCCTGCTCGCCCATCTCGAGGACGAAGATCTCGCCGCCCGTCCCCATCGCGCCGGCCTGCAGCACGAGCTGCGCGGCCTCCGGGATCGTCATGAAGTAGCGCCGCATCTCGGGGTGGGTCACCGTCACGGGCCCGCCCTGGCGGATCTGCTCGCGGAAGATGGGGATCACCGACCCCGCCGACCCGATCACGTTCCCGAACCTCACCGCCACGAAGCGTGTCGTGTAGCGATGCGAGAGGTCCTGGACGGCGATCTCCGCGACCCTCTTCGACGCCCCCATCACGGACGTCGGGCGCACGGCCTTGTCGGTGGAAATCATCACGAAGGCCTGCGCCCCCGACTGCCCGGCGATCGTCGCGAGCCGCCGCGTCGCGAGGATGTTGTTCTTCACGGCCTCCGTCGTGTTCGCCTCCATCATCGGGACGTGCTTGTGCGCGGCCGCGTGGAGGACGACGTGCGGGCGGTACTCATCGAAGAGGGCCCTCATCCGCACCTCGTCGCCCACGTCCGCCACGAGCGCCTCGACCGGCGTGTCGCGGAAGCTCCGGAGCGATCGAATGAGATCCTGCTCCACCTCGAACAGCGCAAACTCCGCCCGCTCGACGAGGAGAAGGCGCGCGGGACGGAACCGCGCCACCTGCCGCGCCAGCTCCGAGCCGATCGAGCCCCCGGCGCCCGTCACCATCACCGTCTTGCCGTCGAGGAACTCGTTGACCGACTCGCGCTCGAGCTCCACCTCGCTGCGCCCGAGGAGATCCTCGACCTTCACGTCCCGGATCCGGCTCACCTTCACGCGGCCCTCGAGGATCTCCGAGAAGCCGGGGATGATCCTCACCTTCACGGGCACGCCCTGGCAGAGCTCGATCAGCCGGAGGATCTCGGGTCGCCCGATCTGCGCGATCGTGATGACGACCTGCTGGATGTCGAGGGCCCGAACGATCTGCCCGAGGTCCTTCGTCGTCCCGAGAACCCTCATCCCGTGGATGACCATCCCCTGCTTGGCGGGGTCGTCGTCGATGAAACCGCGAATGTCGAGGTCCGTGTCCTCACGCCCCTCGACCTCGCGCGCGGCGACCCGACCGGCCTCACCGGCCCCGATAAAAAGGGTCGGGACCCGTGGCCCGTCGCTCACGCGCGGCCGCGGGCGCCGCTTCTCCGAGGCCTCGTACACGAGGCGCCTGAGGAGCCGCATGCCGAGAACCCCGAGGAAGCCGAGAACGCTGCCCATCAGGATCACGGAGAGGGGCACGCGCCAGTCGCCGAGCGCGTTCGGGAGCGTGAACCGCAGGGCCGTCAAGGCGAGGGCGGACCACCAGAACGCGTAGACGAAAGCCTTCAGCTCGTGCATCCCGACGTACCGCCAGATGAAGCTGTAGACCCCGGCGAGCCCGAGCGCCGCGACCTGAATCGCGAGGACGACGGGCAGCTGGAACGCCGACTGGACGAGCACGTCGGCCGGGGGCGCGAAGTCGAACCTCAGGAGGTACGCGAAGTGGAAACTGCCCGCGAGGATCGCCAGATCGAGGAAGAACTGGAGCTTGCGCGTGATCGTCCCGACCCGCAGGGATTTCCTGGTCACGGAGAGTAACCAGCCCTCGAACACACGGCCGCCCCATGAAACCCGGGTCGGGACGTCCGCCTGAGATCCCTTCATCCTCTTCCTATCTCCCGCTGGGACCGCGAATCATTCCACAGTTGTGGAAATTCGCAAGGAAAAAATGCCGAAATGGCCTCTACGGTTGAATAGGGCCTACGGGACGGCTCGTCAAGTCTTCCAGCTTATAGGGTGGAACGAGGCCCGGAAACAGCCCGGAGAAGACCGTCTGGAGCAGGACCACGAGATCGCTCCAAGGAGTTCTAATAGATTGATATTCGAGATACTTCCGCACCTTGAAGGGAACCATCACCTGTCGGTAAAACTCGGAGCGATCGCCCGGCGCCGAGGCCAGAAGCTTCTCCTCGAAACGCAGCCTGAGGCTTACGGGGTCCGTGATTCCCGGGCGCGCTTCGAGAATGCGCTTCCAGTCAGGATCTGAAAGGTCCACGTACGCGGGCACTTCCGGCCTCGGCCCGACGAGCGCCATGTCCCCTCTGACGACGTTCCAGAGCTGGGGCAGCTCGTCGAGCTTCGTCTTCCGGAGGAACCGGCCGACGGTGGTAACTCGCGAATCGCCAGAAGCAGTTACTTGCGGCCCATCCCCTGCCTTCATCGTACGAAGCTTCAGCAGAAAAAAGGGCCGTCCGAACCGGCCGACGCGCTCCTGCCGGAAAAGGGCAGGTCCCGAGGACGTCAGGCGAATGGCCGCGGCTGCGATCGCGAGGAAAGGAGAGGTCGCGAGGAGTCCGGCAGCGGACACCACGACTTCCAGGGAATGTGGCAGGCCCGGGTGCAGTTTGCCGCCGGCCTCAGCGGGCGACATGGTCGCGGCTCGCTCGGTCCTCGCGCCTCGTCTTCAAACTCGACCGGGACGGCGCCGATGGCGACGGCAGAGTTCGACGACGGTCCGCACGACCGTCGAAATCTCCACCTCTCGCATCGCCGGGAAGATCGGCAGGCTCACCAGCCTCGGCCAGAGGGCCGTGGCCACGGGCAGGTCGGCCTTTCTCCAGCCGAACGTCTTCATGTAGTAAGGATGGAGGTGGAGCGGGCGCCAGTGAACCGAGCAGCCGACGCCAGCCTTCTTCAGCTCCTCCATGAACCGGTTCCGGTCGATTCGGAGGCGCTCGAGCCGCAGCCGGATCGGGAAGAGATGCCATGCGTGGATCCGGTCCGACGGGTCGGGGGGGAGCTCCAGCTCTTCGACATGTTCCAGCCCGGCGAGGTACCGGCGCGCCACACGCTCTCTCGCCCGCCGCATTTTCTCTGCCCGGGCCAGCTGGTGAATGCCGATGGCCGCAGCAATGTCCGTCAGGTTGTACTTGAAGCCCGGCGCCATGATGCGGTAGTCCCAACTGCCGCCGCCACTGTAACGACCCCAGGCATCGTGCGAAAGACCGTGGAGCGACATCAGCCGCATCCGGTCCGCCAGAGCCCGGTCCTCCGTGATGGCCATTCCCCCTTCGCCCGTCGTGATCGTCTTGTTCGCGTAGAAAGAGAAACAGGACACCGCCGACGTCTTCTGGCCGCACCGCCGCCACTGCGAGCGACTCGATTTCCGAAAAGCCGCGGGAAAGGCGTGCGCCGCGTCCTCGACGACCCAGAGCCGCCGAGCTTTCGCCCACGACGAGACGACGTCCATGTCCAGCATCAGCCCGCCCACGTGGACGGGGATGATCCCCACGGCCTTCGAGTCATGTGGGATCCTGGCCGGCAGGCGGCGCGCCCGGAGGTCTTCGAGCTTCCGGGACGCATCCTCCAGATCGAGGTTCCCCGTCACGGGGTCGCAGTCCACGAGAACCGGAATCGCCCCAAGATATCGAACCACCTCTGCAGTCGCCGCAAACGTCATCGTCGGGACGAGTACCGCCTGCCCTGCCTTCAAGCCAAGGGCCTCCACGGCGAGGTGGAGCGCGGCAGTCGCCGAGTTGACGGCGACCGCATGCCGGCCCTCGACGGCGGCAGCGAACTTCTCCTCGAAGCTTTTCACGCGGGGCCCCGTCGTCAACCAGCCGGATTTGAGAACCGCCCCGGCTTCGTCGACTTCGCGTTTCCGGATATCCGGGCGGAAATAGGGAACCATCACTCTCTTCATGCGGATCCTTCGTGGCTCCCAGCCCGCCGCGGCACCGGAAGAATCTCCCGCCACCGATTGTGGAAGTGGACAAGACCGGCCAGGAAGCCAAGTCCGTAAGAGACGTGAAGAGCGGCGAAGACGATCGGAAGAAGGAGAACCTGAGGATAAGGGCCTGAAAGGCCTCTTAACAGCGAAGCGGCGAGATTGGCGACAGCGTAGGCAGCGATGATGCCAAGGAGGCCTATGCGCGCCCACGGCTCAACAGGCGCTGCAATGCCACCCACGAGGAGAAGTCCCACAAAGACAGGCGGGATGAACTGCCTCGGCCTCATCTGGCGAGGGTGTTTTTGCAGAACGCGGACCTTCCAGAACCCATATTGGAAATACTGCCGAAAGAGCGACCGGAGTGTGCCGCGGCTGTAGTACCGGGCGCGGACGTCTGCGGCAAGAAGGATTCGCGCGCCGCGCGAGCGGAGCCGGTAGTTGTACTCGTCGTCCTGATTCCGGACAAGCTCTTCGTCGAACCGACCCGCGAGTTCGACCGCCGCACGGGTATATGCGGGGAAGGCGACGGTGTCCACGAGGCCAGACCAGCCCTTCCGGGTCCGAAAGGGAGAACCGCCTACGCCGAAACCCGAGCTCATCGCCAGCGCGACAACCTGCGCAACCGGCGTCTCCCCGATGGTCTGGAGAGGCCCCCCCACGCCGTCGGCCTCACCGCCCGACAGGTGCGCGACGCAGCGGGAGACGTAGTCTGGGGCGATCTCGCAGTGTCCGTCCACGCGGACGACGATCTCGCCACGGGCAACAGAGATGGCTGTGTTCAAAGCCGTCGGGGCGATCCGTCCTCGGTTGTCGACGAGCCGGACCCGCGCGTCGCGCTCGGCGGCCGCACGGACAAGATCGCGCGTTCCGTCGTCGGACATGCCGTCCGCCACGATTACCTCCATCCGGGCGGGTGGATAGTCCTGCGCGAGAACGGCCCCGAGGCTTCTCACGATGAAGCCCGCCTCGTTGCGGACAGGCATCACGACGGAGATGAATGGCGGGAGCCCTTCCTTGTTCACTAGGCCCTCTCCCGACCTGCCGCCAGCTCCGAAACCACTGCCGGGAACTTTCCTCCCGCGGTCCGAGGAATTTCGGCCACCTTCTCCACGAGAACTTCGACGGCTGGGCCGAGGCGCTGAGTGACGCGCCGCCGAATCTCTCTTTCGTCGGCAGGGCCGAAGCCGCCCGCCGGGACAACCCGGACACGGATCCGGTTCAGGGCTTCCTGCACGATCTGCCCTTCCCGGACGTTCGGCTGGTCCACGAAAATGCCGTGGAATCGAACCATCTCGCGGCCGTCGGGGCCCACGACCACATCCTCGATCCGGCCGATGACTTCCTCCAGAACCGGCATCGCGCGGCCGCAGGGACAGCTCTCGCGGCTCCAGCGCGCGAGATCTCCGAGCCGGTAGCGGATCAGAGGTTGACTCGTCCGGAACAGGCACGTTGCAACCACTTCTCCCGCCTCGCCAGCGGCGCAGCGCGACCCGTCCGGCCGGAGGATCTCGACGACGCCGGCGTCGGGGCTCACGTGCAGGCGGCCCCTCTCGCACTCGCTGGCGAAAAGCGCGTTCTCCACGGTGCTGTACTCCTCGAAGACGCGACATCTGTAGGCGGCCTGTATCACCTCACGCATCCCTGGCGTCACCTTCTCGCTCGTCGTGATGACGGCGACGAGGGGTGGCACGGAGAGACCCTGCTCGAGGATCATCCGGGCGAGGAGGAAGTAGGACACGGCGTAACCCGTGAGCCATTCGACGCGGTGCTTTCGAAGCGCCTCGACGTAACGGGCTGCCGTGTCGGGCCTGAGGTGAAAAGGCGAAAGGTAAACCTGACGCTCCGCCGCGTTGTAGCGATAGAATGGCCCCGAGCTCTCCGGGTCGGGCTCGACCATGCGACCCGAGAATGTCGCCCGCGCCCTCCCGAACGAGACGCCGGCCCAACCTGCTGAGCGCGCTTCCCGAAGCGCCATCGAGGCCCGGAGTTCCTCGGCGGTCCAGAGAGTCTGGATCGGAGTCCCTGTAGAGCCGCTTGTGTGAAAGCGGAGGAGGCGCCGGCCTTTCAGCGAATCCAAGAGAAATGCCTCGGGGTCTGCCCGAATCGGCTCCTTCGACAGGAGCCGGAGACCCTCGAGCCGGCCGGCTGCGGCGCTTCGCCGTTCCCGCTCTCCCCACGTCTTCCGGTAATAGGAAACCTCGGCGGCGGCACGTGGGAGAAGCGCCCGGAGTTGAGCCGCCTCGTACGCCTCCCATTCGGTGGCGCTCCACCGCTCACGCGAGCGATAACGCGCCAAAGACTGCTTGAATCCCGCACCGAAGCGGAGCCGGCGCCAGTAAAGGCCGTAGGCCGTGACGGCGAGGTGCTGGCCCGCCACCGGAAGCCGCGCGTAGACCCTGTCCCAGTGGCCCATCGCGCCCCGCCTCAGGCCCCCCCGGCAACGACTAGGGACTCGAGCCAGTCGGCCTGAGCCGTCACGGCGTGCGTCAACTCGAAGCGCTTCAGAAAATCCCGACGGGCCTCACGGCTCAGCCTCGTCCAGAGAGCATCGTCAGAAACGACGAGAGAAAGACGATCCGCAAGCGCTTGAGGATCGTCCGGGGCGACGAGAAATCCGCTTCCCCCGTCGCGGACGATTTCGGGTAACCCGCCGACGCGGGAAACGACAAGGGGCGTTCCGACGGCGAGGGATTCGATCGTCACCAGGGGGCAATTGTCGCTTCGACTCGGCAGGACGGTGACCGTCGCCTCCGACATCTTCGTGAGCACCTCGCCATGGCCCGTCCTGCCATGAAAATGACATTGATCTCCGACCCCGAGGTCCTGTGCGAGGCGTTCCAGCGACGAACGCTCAGGGCCTTCACCGACGAAGTCGACATGAAGCGGGCTACCGCTCTTCTTGAGGAGGGCCAGTGCCCGGATCAGCACGTCCTGGCCCTTTGAGCGGAAGAGCCGGGCGACGCAAAGCGCCCGAGATCCGCGAGCGGCCCGGAGCACGCTTTTGCCACCATTCAGCGGATCGGCCAGGTCGTTCAAGAACACGGTGCACTTCGCGGCCGGCACGCCATACGTTCGCATCACATCCCGACGGGCGGCGCCCGAGACCGGGACGATCTCGGTTGCCAGGCGGTACACCAGCCGGCGGCGGAGCCGAAGCGGAGCCTCGAGCCAGCGCGGACGGTCGGAGTCGATCCGGATCTGGTCGCTGAGTGTGTGGTACCACGTGACCCGCCGGCGGATCCCAAGCCACCAGCCCATCGTCGTCATGAGGCTCACCGCGGCGAAGTTCGCGATGAAGCAGGAAGGGCCATACTCGCGAATCAACTGACGAAGAAACAACGCGTCACGCAGGTGGGTCGGTCGTTCCGAGGGCCACGTGTAGACCGCGGGATTCGAAATTGCGTCCACCAGTTCCGTCTTCCGGTGGGGCGTAATCAGCACGACACGATGGCCGCGCCGGACTAGTTCCCGCGAGAGAGCCTCGAAGTGGTGCGGAACCGGGTTGTCGGCGAGGGTCGTGCCGATGAAGAAGCAAACTCCGCTCATGTCGCCTCGCCCCGCGAGGCGAACGGCGCCGGCCCACCCAGGACGTCACGCCACCGTCGAAGGATCTCCACCGGGGCGCTCTGCTCCGCCAGGCGCCGCCCGTTCGACGAGAGCCGGCCGGCGAGACCGGGTTCCGCGACGAGGCGGAGCACGGCTTCAGCCATCGCTTCATCGTCACCCGCGGGTACGAGAAGGCCCGTTTCCTCGTGGACGAGGAGGTCCGGGATCCCGCCGACCGCTGTCGCGACCACCGGAAGCCCCATCGCGCACGCTTCGAGGACGGACACGGGCTGGTTGTCGACCCGATTCGTGTTCAGGAAGATGTCAGCCTCCGAGCTTTCGCGTCTCTTGCCGGCGAGGTCCAGAAAGCCCGCAAACCGGACCGCCCCCGATAGCCCGAGTTCCGCCGCCAGCTTCCGGACGTAAACTTCTCGCCCCTTGTCAGGGCCCGCCATGACGAGCGTTGCGTTCCCGTAGACGCGTCGTACGCGGGCGAGAACCCGGACAGCCATTTCCGGGTCGTAAAGGTCGTGAAAGGACCGCATCCAGAAAAGAACCGGCTGCACCGCATCGCGACGGCGAAAGCCGTACGCCGCAACGTCGACGACGTTCGGAATGACGCGGGGCTCGAACCCGAACCGCCGCGCCGCCCGCGCCAGGAACTCCGACGGCGTCACGAGCAGAGTCCCGCGCGACAGGACGCGCCGCCCCCACCACGGATGACGGTCGAGGAACTCCGGAAGAGCGCCTCCATGAAGGTGGAGAATGACCCCTTTCCCGAGCCAGCCGCCGAGCGCGCTCGCGACGTCGGCGAGCACGAAGCTCCTCCCGCTGTACGTCTGGACGAGGAGAACGTCATACGCTCTTCGCTCGAGAACGAGCGTACGGACGACGTCGAGAAGCCTCAGCGCGCGACTCTCGACGGAGGAGGTGAAGATCACGTGCCAGCCGGCTTCGAGCAGGGTGTCGCCGAGAATCTCGCCTTGCGTGGTGATCTTCCCGGGCGTCCGGCCCATCAGCGAGCCGGCGATGCAAAGGCGGGGCGCAGCGGCCCCGGCGGGAACATCGATGGAAACGGTCATGACACTTTCGCCGATGCCCGCGCATCTCGACTCGTCCGCAGGGCGGCTTCATAAACGTCGCAGACACGTTCGATCGTCCGGTCGCGGCCGTACTCTCTCTCGACGCGGTCGCGGAGCCGTTTGCCGAGCTCCTGGCGGCGATCGGCGTTAACCAGGAGGCCGACGAGGGCCTCCGCGAGCTTCTCCGGAGAGGCGCAAGGCACCAGGACGCCGGCCCGGCCGCCATCGAGGATCTCCTCGCATTGCCCGACGCACGTGGCGACCGCAGGCAGAGAAGCCCATCCGTATTCGATCAAGGCAAGTGGAAACCCCTCCGACGTCGAGCTCAGAACCCCGAGGTCGCAGGCGTGAAGCACACCGGCTACGTCGTTGCGGAATCCCAGAATCGAGACGTTTCGGTCCAGACCCTCAGCGGAGACGAGATTCCGGACTTCCCCCTCGTAATCGCGGTCGCTCGACTCGCCCACGAGGAGAAGGTGAGCCTCGGGTCTGCTACGGACGACCGTCGTCATCGCGCGGACGAGACCGAGATGGTCTTTCTGTCTCCGGAAGTTGGCGACACACACGATGCGGCTTCCCGGCGAGCCCGGAAGCCCGTCGACGGCCGGGGATTGCTCTGGCGGCAAAACGAAGTTCGGAATGTAGTAGACACACTCCGGCCGCACACCGAGGCGCCCACGAGACCAACCGGCGAGAGCCTCGCTCACGGCGATCACGCCGCCCGCCCGCCGGGCTGCCGGCCCGTAGATCCCGACGGGCCTCTCCTCGCTTCCGAATCGCCCGAAGTGGTCATGCCAGACGACGACTGGCCGGGGACGGAAGGCCGCCGCCACGGCCGCGAGAAAAAGCGAAGTTCCGTGGGCATGGATGAGTCGGATGTCGTTCGCACGGACATGCCTCACGAGACGGTGCAGGGCCACTGGATCGAAGCGCCCGGACTTGCGCAGGCGAAGGCGCTCGACGTCAGTCGACACACCCGCCTCCAGCGAGCCATCCTGCCTCGTCGTACACAGATGCACGCGGTATCGCGATCGCGGAAGGCTGTTCGCCAGGTTCACCGCGACACGCTCGAGCCCCCCCGGCACCAACGCGTCGACCATTTGAAGCACGCCAACGGGAGAGGCGACCGCTCGCTTCACGCGGAAGTCGCCTTGCCGTCCGGCCTGTCCTCGGCCCTCAAGCCGCAGCGCGACACGAGCACGTCCCTCAGCCGCACCCGGAATTGCTCGAGCGAGAGCCCCTCGGCGAAACGGTAGAGGCCTCGCGAAAGTGCCTCCAACGCCGCCGGGTCGGCAAGAAGCGCCTCGAGAGCGGTGGCGAGCCCGCCTGCCGTAGGAGGCACCGCCCGGCCCGATCCTTCCTCGCGGAGGAGCCATGGGACGAGGCCCGCTGATGCGGCTATTGGAACGGCGCCATGCGCCCAGGCCTCCGCAATGATCTTCGGCCAGCCCTCTTTGGTGCCGGGCATGATGGCCACATGCGCGGCCGCGTAGTGGCGCTGAACCTCCCGGAACGGGAGCGAGCCCGTGAACCGTACCCGATCGGCGAGGCCGGCAGCGGCCGCCCGGGCTTCGAGGTCCTGACGGGCCGAGCCGTCGCCCACGAGGGTGAAGAGCCACGGCAGATCTGCACGTCGACGCCGCAGCTCCGCGAGGCCCTCGAGCACGAGGTGCATGTTCTTGACGGGTTCGAGACGGCCCACCGCGAGGATCCGCCACGGCGGTTCCCATCGTCGCAGAGCGGCGAGTTCGCGCGCCGCCTCCAGCTCCGCGCCGGACATCAGAGCCGGCAGGAAGCTGATCTGGTGAGGCCGCTTCGCCGGGCCATAGACGAGGACGGGATGCCGGTCGCTGGGGATTCCCTGGAAGAGACGCTCCAAGCGCGACGGGAGCCGCTCTCCGGGGTAGGAGCCGTTCTCCCCTGCCCATTTCGTGAGGCTCGGCCGGCGCAGAAGCCGCACGAGGACGGCGCCTATTAGACCGAAATGCCCCGGGCTCCGGAGATGAACGAAGCCCGAGCCGCGGATAGCCCGGAGGGCAGCAAAAATGACGCCGGGGAGCTGCTGGAGGCGGCGCGCTGCCGCCCGGCCGCCATACGAGAGTGTGTACGGCACCGGGGTCCAATTGATGTTCGACCTTTCGTAGGGCGCCAGATTCGCCCTGAGCGGACCCTCGCCCTGAGGCGAGCAGATCTCGAGACTCTCGAAGAGATCCGCCCACAACCTCGCTTCACGGACGTACGGCTCGTACGCCCACGGTTTCCCATCGGGCCCGATCCAGTGCGCCGCATGGCCAACGACGGCAAGGGTCATTCGGAAGGGTGCGTTCTCGTTCGGGATCACGATCCCGCCTTGGAGCCCGAAAGGGCGAGCTCACGTGTCGCGGCCGGGCCGACGTGAACGAGGGCGTCGAGAATCGAGAGGCCGCCGAGAAACTCTCCCCCTCCCTGCGGATACGTCACGGCGGCGGCGTCGTATTCCTGCCAGACGACTTCGATGCCGGCCCGCTCGAAGTCCTCGACCCGCATGTAGCGCCGGCCGCCCCGCCCCGCGAGGTAGCGGGTGGCGCCCAGCTCGCGGCAGATCTCCACGAGCCGCTGAGTCGGGTCGGGAGAGACGGCCGCGAGCTCACCGCTCCGGACGACACGGAGCGCCGGCCCGCCCAGAAGACCGAGCACCGATCGGAATGCCGCCTCGTTCACGGCGTCGAGGCGGTCCTCGCTTCCGGCGAGCGCCTCCTGGAGCGGCGGCCAAACGGACGGCAGAAACGGGGCCTTGTGGTAGCACTGCTCGACGGTCTTGGCTACGCGTTCGCGCCAGCGCGGCTCCGCGATTCGCACCTCGTCGATGGGCGTACCGAGATGGGCGTGAACGGGCAGGGTCAGCCAGAGCGGGCGTCCGTCGACGTTGCGTATGCGCGTCCGATTCTGGTAGTAGTTCTTTCGGTACTGCACTGTGTGCAAGAGGACGAAGACGTCACTCGAGAGTGCCTTGTTGAAGTACCCCAGCCACGGCAGGAAGTGCGGCTGGTGGACGCTGACGATCACAGAATGAGACGGACGAGCTCGAAGCACTCCGCGTACTGGCGGCCGACCTGTTTGCCGCGCACACGGGCGAGGTCGCCGACGATGTCGTTGGAAAAGAAGATTCGCCGCTTCTGGGTTTCGTACGCATTGATCGCCGCAATCTTCGCGTCGATATCTTCCTCCGAAACCGTCACGAACACGTCCATCGAGAACGTGATGCTGTTCCACGGCAGCTCGTAGCCGAGGAGGTTCGTGAATTTGAAGGCGCGGCGCGCCTCCGCAAAGGCCACCTCGTGAGATTGATGGATGTCCTGGCTGTTGGGAATCAGGACGAGGTCGGGCTTCAGGTCCTTGTTAATGTCGTAGAGAAGCTGGAGGATGTCCGTGCGGCTGTCGAAGAGGTTGCGCGGATCGAAGTCCCGCAGAATGATTCGGGACGGGTCCACGCCGAGGTGGCGGATACTCGTGTGAAACTCCGACATGAAGGTCTCTCGCTCGACGAGAGGCGGGAGCGAGAGACCGACGTAGTGAACGGCATTCTCCTTTGCGAGCTGATGGATCGTGGCGCCGGCTCCAAGCTCGACGTCATCAATGTGCGGAGCGATGGCGAGGATCGTTTTGTTCTTCAGGCTGAGCAATGTCGTTTTTTCCCTTTCCGGTCGGTTCGACCGTTCACAGGTAGTCCTCCGACCCCCTGTCGCTGATCACGACTGCCGGCACGCCGAGTACCGTGCTGTGCGCCGGGACGTCCGTGCGCACCAGCGAGTTCGCGCCGACGATCGCGTCGTCTCCCACGGTGATCTTGCCGACGATGACCGCATTCACCCCGACGTAGACGCGATCGCCCAGCGTCGGGACCCCACGCTCGGCCCCCCGGCCAGAGATGCCAATCGTGGCGCCCTGACTCAGGCAGCAGCCCTCGCCCACGACAGACTGGCCGTGGACCACGATGTTCCCGGGGTGAGGGAGGTAAAGGCCCGCGCCGATCTTCGCCGTACAGGGCAGGTGGATCCCCGTGGCGATCTCGACCAGTTTGTGCCAGATGGTGAGCACGATACGAAGGGGCCGCCGAATGAAGGCTGGAAGGGTTCCACGGTATACCGAGGCCTCGATCCGGTATTGCAGGAGCGCCCAAAGCCCCTGAGTCGTCAGGATCTCCTTCAGCGCTCCCCCTCCGCTCCTCTTCGTATATGTCCGGACATCCTTCCGGAAGTCTTCCCGCCAAGTCATGGGGCTCGACCAGTTGCAAGCAGGGTCGACACACTCGTCGTAAGGGCGACGTTCTTCGAATCGCGTCCCGACTCCTGAAAACCGAGGTTCTTGTAGAAGCGAAGCGCATCCTCGTTGGGAGGCGCGACCTTGAGCGTGACGGTGGAGACTCCGTGCGTCCCCGCATCGGCGGCGACCCTTCTCAGAAGCTCCCGGCCTAGCCCTCCTCCGCGAAACTCACCCGCGACGACGAGGCGGTGGACATGGATACCGGGTGGCTTGATCGACGCGACCAGGAACCCGGCCACACGGCCGTTTCCAGCGAGCGCGAGCCGCGAGACTTCCCATTTCCCCGGCAGATCGAGGAGAAACTCCCGGGAGGTCCAGCCAGCTTCAAGGGCTTCACGGTCGAGGGCAACGAGCGCGTCGACGTGCGTCGACAGCGTTTCGCGTGTCAGAGCAGCCATCGTGAATGCCGTTGGATCGAACAATGCTGCTCTCAGCCCCGCAGCCTTCGGTCGCCCGTATGCGCCGCCGACGAGCCGCCGTGACCGAGCGGCCGACGCACAGTGGCCGAGAGTGCAATACCGAGAAGGAGCCCCGAGAAGACGTCGTTTCCGGAGACTGTCAGAACGATGACGCCGTAGCCGAGAAAGCAGACGAGCGGAAAGAGAAGCCCGGAATTCCTCCCATGCCGCCAGACCTTCCGCAGGACGATTCCGAGCCACAGGGCGACCGGCACGAGACCGAGGAGGCCGGCCTCGACTCCGATCTGCATGAGGAGCGAATGAAGCGCGACCCGCTCCCCGACCCCATACTGCACCTCCGGAGTTTCGAGCGAATAGCGCGCGTAAACGTCCGGCCCATGGCCGGGCCCGTATCCGTAGAGCAACGCACCGGCCGACTCCGTCGCGGCCAGCCAGGCGACACGCCACTGGTCGGAACGTCCCGTCGTGCGCTGCCGCGCCGAACGCTCGCCGCCGAACGTGCGCTGGAGACCCCGCTCGAAGGCGCCGCCGGCTGGTATCTGCAGGAGGAGCGACACCACGACCGCCACGATTCCGACGGAGAGGAGCAGCCTCAGACGCCGACCCTGGCCGAGAAGAAGGCTGACCGCAAGCCCGACGGCGGCGACGAGCCACGCCGCCCGCGAGCTGGTCAAGCCGAGGAGCGCGACTGTTCCCAGGATCGCCACCGCCTTGTGGAAGGGTCGTATGGTCTGTCTCAGCGTGTGCCCGCCATCGACGACGAGGGCCAGAAGCCCTAACGCCAGAGGCGCCCCGAGAGAGATCGGGTTCCCAAGAACGAATCCCCCGATCGAGATCATTCCGAGCCGCTCGGCGGACAGCGAACCGAGGTGCGGAAGCATCGCCAGGCCGGTCACGCAAGCGGCGGGAATCAGGCCCGCGAGGGCCGCCGCCGGCATCTCTGGCTTCGTCTGGATGAGGAGCGTCGCGAGGACAGCCAGAATGAGCTCGAACATGCGAAAGTTCTGCGTGTAGGAACCCGTCAGGACGAACGAGAGACACCAGTAGAGGGACATCGCGAGCGCGAGCGCGACGAACAGCGGGCAACCGCGGATCACGGACCTCGTTACCGCCGGCGCCCGATAGGCCGCGAAGAGAACCCCGAGGGCGAAGACCGCCACGACGACGTTGTAGAAGGCGAACTCCCGGAACAGGGCGACGAGCGGCGAGGTCGCCACGAGAATGCAGAGAAGCTCGCCGGCGCGGCCCAGGATGACGAGCCGGACGAGGACCGCGGCCAGGAGGAGCCAGAAGAGCCGGCCGGCCGCGGTGAGCTGCCCTGTGCCGAGGAGAACGGCCGGCGGAACGCCACAGACGAGCGTCGAGAGGACCACCCGACCCTTCAGGCCGGCTTCCCGCGCTTTCGCGTTCCGGGCAACCTTCCGGGCCGGTCGGTGCTCCAGAGGCGCCGAAGACGCGGGCCTGAAGGCGGGCGTCGAAAGGAAAGGGGTCGCGCTCACCGTGGCCGCCTCCTCACACGGCCCCGTCCTCAAGCGGTTCCAAGTCGACCCCGTACTCTCGTCGCGCCGCAGGCTCGACATATCGGGGCGGCGCGAGCGCGTACTCAACGACGCCCGTTAGCAGTCCGAACGCGTACAGGAGATTGTGCAGCTGCCGCGGGCGGCTCACAAAGACGCCAGCGTAGTAGAGGGCGGAGAAGACGTGGTCACACCAATACCTCAGACGATCCGCGAGCGAGACGTCCGGGCTGTGACGCTTCCAGATGAAGGTCCGGTTCCGCACGGTCATCCGACCCCGCTTGAAACCGAGCGGCCGGCCGCTCTCCGCGTGGTCGTGAACGACCGGCGCATCGCCGCATTGGAGAAGCACCCAGTCACGTGCGATGCGCCGGGACATCTCGACATCCTCGCCCTGCGCGTACCCCTGGAAGAACTCCGAGAAACGGTGGCCGGCGAAGACCTCGCGCCGGTACGCCGAAGCCCCCCCCGGCAGAACGTCGACCGGGCGAACGCCGGTAAAGGGCGTCTCCATGCTGCGCGGAAGGGAAGTTGCAGTCGGGTAGTACTTTCCAGGCTTCCCCTTCGGTACGAGCGTCAACGCGATCCGGATCCTCCATCGCCACGACAGCGGCCGGTTCATCTCGTTCACGATTGCGCCGCAGACGGCGCCGACCCGTTGGTTTTCGGGGGCTCGAAGAACGTCTCGAAGCGCGCGGAAGTATCCTGACTGAGGCACGCAATCGTCATCGAGGAAGAACAGGAACTCCCCAGCGCTAACATCCACGCCCACGTTCCGCTGCCGGGTCAGCCCGGCCGGACTCAGGACGTACGTCAGGGTGTACGGGAGCTGCCGGCCTTTCGCGAGCTGGCGCAGGCTCTGGTCTGTCTCGCCGTCGTCGGATCCATCCACAATCACGACCTCGGATGGAGCGCCGTCGAACACCGCCAGCTTCCCGAGTAGATCCTGGATGCGTCCCGCCCGGCCACGCGTCGCCACGACGAGGCTACACGCCGGAAGAGTCCGCTTCCCGGAGCCCGTCTTTTGCCACCCGGCAAGTTCGCGTAGCACAACGTCAGAGGACAGGCTCCCCCGCGGGACCGCGCTCAAGCCGCGCTCCGGATCCGGTCCAGGGTCTCGAGCAGGGTTGGGAGCCACGATTTGATCGAGTAGTGCTCCTCGCACCGGCGCCGCCCGGCCTGGCCCATCGTCCGTCGGAGAGTGTCCGAGCGGACGAGAGCCTCGAGCGCCGCCGCCCACTCGTTGTCCGTGCTCGCGAGGAATCCAGTCTCGCCCGGAACCGTGATCGTCGCATTGACTCCCACGGGCGATGCCACCGTAGGTAGCCCTGCCGCCATGTACTGAAGGAGCTTCAGGCCGCACTTCCCCCGCTGAAAAGCGTCATCCACGAGGGGCATCAGCCCGACGTCCATGTGGCGGCCCAATTCGCCCTCTTCCTCCGCCTTCCACGGCACGAAGGTGAAGCTCAGCCCAGGAACTGGCAGCACCGGTCGCGTGTTCGTCACGACGACGAACTCGAAGCCAAGACGCCGCTGCAGCGCCTCCAGCACCGGAAGAAAAGGAAAAAGTGCTGCCGTGATGGACTGATCCGACCCGCTCCACCCGACCCGGACGGGCGAGCCGGCCGGCCGCAGGGGAAAGATCGAGTACCGCGCCGTATCGATTATCGTGGGAATGACCGTCACGTTCGACGTGAACCGGCGCGCGAAATCGGCGAGATACTCGTTTCCGGGAGTCACCCACGCGGCGTGAGCGCACATCCAGGAGACCGCGGCTTCATTTGGCCCGACGAAGATGGCGTCGTCGAAGTCGAAAATGACGCGGGAATTCCGCGACAGGAGCCTCTTTTCGAAGACGAGGCCCCCGCCCGCAAGGTCGCGGTTGACGAAGACGGCGTCGAAGCGTCCTGCCTCCGAGACGTCGCGCCATCGGTTCCATTTCATCTGGAGACGGCCGACCCGATGATGAGCTGCGCGACTCCATCGCCCTGGAAGGGAGCTCCTCCATTGACGATCGGGGACGTTCGGCCGGTGGTCGACTCGCCACCCTGCCTTCTCGAGGCCGGGGATGAACTGAATGAACCGCACCCGGCTGGCCGGGTCGAAGGCGCTGTTCGTCATCCCTAGGAGGCTCGGCATCACGGTTTTCCCGACCGGCGCTCTCTAAGCGCCTTGACGAGGTGTCGGCCAAATTCCTTGACCCCTGACACAAGATGCCGTTCGCGGAGCACGTCACGCAGCCGCTCGTTCTCCCTCTGGGCGCGGGCCAGCCTGACCTGAAGCTCGCGGACGTCGCGCTCGGCGAAAACCGGTTGCCCGGGGTAAAGGTCGCCGAGGGTCGGCTGCGCGATCGGCATGGCAGGACGCTCGACCCCAAGCAGGTTCTGCGGCAGGCCCCAAGGGGCACCGGCTGGAATCCGGTCGGCCGCGGCAATCATTTCCCGCATCAGCCGCGCGACCCGCAGTGCTGCAGGCCCGTCACATTCCAGGGAGTCTCGGAGGCACATCTCCTGGAACGCCATCTTTCGTGGGGAGGGATCGAGCAATTGGGCCAGAACCGGCGCAATCTGTTCGGCTGACGAGATTGTCCACGCCGTCGCCACAAACCGCGGGACGTTATGGTAGTCGAGGGCGGCGACAGGTCTCCCGGTAAGCATTGCCTCGAGGAGGGCGGTGCTCGGCGTCGTAATCGCAGCGTCTGCGCGTTCGAGAATCGCCGAAAGCTCTTCGCTCGCCACGGTCCGGAACTCGTTAGGGACACCGAGTGTTTCGGCGAGGTCACGACCGATCCGCCACGTCACCTCTAGTCCATTGTGTTCGTCGAGGGCGGTCTTGACGTCGCGGAGTGACTGCAGGGTGACAGCTCGCTGGTCTGGTGTGAAACCGGGGTTCTTGGCGGTCATGACGAGAAGCCGATTTCCAGGCTTCCGCGTTGATGGGAAAGCGCGCCCTATGAGATGGTCGAGCCGCGGCATACCCGTCACCTCGACTTTGTCGCCATTCCCCCACGAGGCAATATGGCGCGCGCTCTGGACCCCGAGGCATGCAATCTTGTCCGCGAGGACCGGCTGGTGCTGCGGCGCCCCGCCCCCCGCGCCGAAGAGCGGGTTCTCGTACTGGCATCTCCATTCGAGAATGCCGTCCTGGAGAACGAGCGACGGAATTCGCGCTCTTCGTGCCGAGTCAAGGCATGCCGCGATCTCATCCGGCCAGTCGTTCACACACAAGACGAGATCGGGTTCCGTCTGCTCGACGATCGAGGGATTCCAACTCTCGTCGATGATGAACTCGGCCAGGTCTCCCATCGCGGTCTCCACCGGCCGCACGTGCGCGTGCTGGTCGCGGAGAAAAGCGAGGATCCGCAGTCTTCCGGGCTCCCGCGCGGCGACCGCCTTCGTGTCTCCGTCGAGCGTCACGCTCTCTTCGTCCATCCTGCGGGGAGGTTTCGCTCGATTTCGATCGCGCCGAACTCCTTGCTCGCCCTTGCGCCGACTTTCCGAGCCCAGGCCGCCATCCGGGCGATTCCTTCCTCCAGGTTCACCGCCCCGCCGGAACCGAACACGCCGTTCGCCTTGGCATGGTCGGAGAACGCGTGGAGAACCTCTCTTCGCGCCTCGAGAAACTCGATTCGGGGCTCAACGCCAAACGCCTTCGCGACGACCGTCGCAAGGTCCTTGACGGAGTACGGACGATCCGCGCCGACGTTGAAGATCTCGTTCCGCGCCGCGGGCAGGTCCACGCTCCTTGCGACGAGCGGTGCCACGTCGTCGATGTGACTGAAGGCCCGTGTCTGAGTCCCGTCACCGAAGATCGTCATGGGCCGGCCCAGCATGATCTGGTTCATGAAGATCCCGATGACGTTCCGGTACCGGTCGCCGATGTTCTGGTTTTCGCCGTAGACGTTGTGCGGCCGGAAGATGACGTAGTCGAGGCCGAACATCTCGTGCGCGGCCTTGAGATCCAGCTCGACGGCGTACTTCCCGATTCCATAAGGATCTTCGGGCTGTGGTGTGAGGTCCTCGCCCATTGGGAGCTGGTTTGCGCCGTAGACGGCGATCGAGGATGTGAAGACGAAGCACTTCACATCGTGCTTCACCGCTTCGTTGACGAGATTCACGCTCCCGACGACGTTATTCGTGTAGTTGAAGCGGCGAATAAAGTGTGAGAGCCCCTCGGCAGCGTAGGCGGCGAGATGGTAGACGTAATCGAAGCGCCCTTCGTTGAACAGATGGGTTACGAGGGGCACGTCCGTCACGGAGCCCTCGACGAAGCGGGAGCCGTCCGGCACTTGATCACCGAAGCCCCCGCTGAGGTCGTCGAGCACGGTCACGTCATGGCCAAATGTCAGGCAGTGCCGCGCGACATGCGAGCCGATGAAACCCGCCCCGCCTGTGATCAACGAGCGTATCGTCATCTCTCGCCTTTCATAAGCCTTCGTCAGTCAGGCAAAAGTAATTCATCTCTTGCGCACGCACTTTGCCGAAGACCTCACGGCTCGGCGCGCAACCAGCACGCCCCCTTTGAGCGATGCCTATTGCAGAGTTTCTGCCGGCCTTGCCCCTGCCGAGCTGACCCCAAACCGCCGACTGCACCCTAGCTTCACCCGCCTGGATATTGCCGTCGCCGAGCCCCGGCGTCCAGTCACTTAAGCACCCGCTCGTACAGCGAGTAGAGAGGCTCGATTACCTCGGATCCAAGCGCAGGCGCATGCAATGGCTTCACCGCTCGCCAACGCTTCATCGTGTGCCGCAGCGCGTTCTTTACCGATGCGGCGAGGTTCATTACCGAGGGTACAGCTTGGTCAGCAAATTCCTGCGTAGCGGACCCGCCTTCGTCGCATTGTGTTTCCCCTGTTCCGCTCTCCTTCAGCGTGCTCATTATCGCAATCGCGCATCGCTCGGCCGAACGCCCATCAATGCGGAAGAAGTACTTCTCTAGGTACCTGGCTCGGGCCCGAACCTGATTCGCAGGGATCGCGGCGCCAACTGCGTACTTTACAAGTGCCTCAGCAGCGTCTTGCTCACTTCCGACACGTTCGCTGCCGGAAGCAAATTCTTCGGACAGCGGAATCCGATAGCTGCCTGTCTCCAACGATAGCGTTGGCTTGCCAAGCATCCATGCTTCGCAAATGGTCGTCGAGTACCGCTGCAGGATCACATCTGCGTAACAAAGGCTTTCCAAAATCCGACCACCGCGCATTACTTTCAGATTCGAGCTAGCCGCAGCGAGTCTTCCATACTTTCCGCTCCGGTCGAATGGGTGCACCTTCACGAGAAACGTCCAGTTTTTGTAGGTCCGCGAAAGCTGGCCAAGAAGTTCCGAGTGCGCTCGATACTGTTCTTGTGTGTCCTCTACCTCAGCCTGGATCGCGGCGACTGAAACCCCCTCTGACTCGGCTCTCCTCTCAACGCCCCTCTTGTCTTCTAGCGCTACAGAGAGATTGCTCGGTGTCCACAGAACGAGTGGCCGATTCCAGTCCGACGGAAGTCCTGCCGCCTCGGCGAACCGTTCTCGGGAGACGCCAGCTTCGCGAAGCGGGGGAACGTACCAGTCGAAACGCGGACTCCCGGTGACGTGGACTTTCTCCGCCGCCACGACCCCCTCTCGGACGAGTAGTTTCTTCACGGCCGGGCCCCAAGCGAGGTACGCATCGACAAGCGATGCCGCCTGCGTTCGCGAGCCGGCGATTTGCAAATGACCTGCCTGGTCCGCCTCCTGATAAACGCCTGAGGTCGGAAGCACTACTATCCTACTGCCGACGTCTTTAGCAATCCTCCCTAACGCTGCACTGTGATCCCAGGCAAGGTGATCTACAACGAGGGCCCCTGGCCGCGTCTTCCTAATCAGAGGCTCCACTTGAGAACTCGTAGAGAATTCGCTTTCCACGCCACGAATCCGTAGGTGATATCCGACTAGAGCCAGGCCGGAGAGGTCCCGCTCAACGTTGCGGACTAGGAACACTACTCGCTCTCTCAAGGCTGGCGCGCAGACGCAATCTGCAGTAGTCGCCTATAAGCACTCTCACTGCGCTCTACTTGGTTCACTGCCACGGCGAGAAGCCGGTCCCGAAGAGCGTCTGCACTCGTCCAGAGCTCTTCCAGGCTCCACTCAAGCTCGGCAATTGCCTCCGTTCCTGAAAGCGATACGACGCGGCAGGCCGACCCGAATTGCTCGCTCAGGCCGTGGAACTTATCCAGGAAATACGGCGACGCTGCCACGGCGATCACCGGGATGCCTTGCGCCAGAGCAAAGACGGCCACATGATAGGCGCCCGCCAAAACCAAACGACAACCGCCCACCGCTCGGATTAGCTCACGGGGATCACGAAGCTCATGGTCATGGACGCTCATCTCAAGGCTAGAGAGGAGAGAATTAATCACCCTTAGATCCGGGGGATCTAAGGAACTCGGGAGTGCGACAATCCGCGGCCGTCGCTTTCCCAAGAAATGCTGAAGCGCTGGACGAAGTCTCGCGATTTCCTCGTGGCTAACCTCCGACGACGGTTGGACGCGAAGGCTGACCCCAAACCGGCTCCCAAGATTCGGTGGACGCTGTTCGTAGGCAAGCCCGATCGCGTCATCACCAGTTACGACCACCCGCCCAGGGTCGACATTGAGGGCACGAAGGAAAGACGCCCCCATGCGGCCTTCTCGAAGAGCAATCAGGTCGACATGCCTCACGACCCGGCCGAATCGTTCAAGTACAGCAGGTGGTTGCTCTGGGCTCATCCCGAGGCTGAACATGGCAGTGACGCAGCCGTTACGGATACCCGTGGATAAAGTATCGAGGGTCCGCAACTCCGTCGTTCGAAACCCCCCTAGGCCACTTACCACAATGATATCTGATTCGCTTTCAGCGGCGCGGAATTCGCCAACCGCGACGCGAAGCGCTGGCTTGGAGAGAGTCCTAAATTGGAGCATCTGAGCGAACAGAGAAGGCGCGTAATCCCGCAGTAATTCATTTGCATTGCAAAGTCGGCCCGAGATGACTCCCGGCAGGTGCCGGTGAAGGCCACCGAAGACCGCCTTCCGCGAGTACCAGAACTCCTTGCCCACGGCAGAGACTGCCTCCGCTCCCGGGCACCACTCTTGAAGCGCGTTCGGTTCCTGCGTTAGAACCCGGATGATTCCCTCGGGCCACAGGTCACGGAGACGTCGGATAGCCATCTGGAGAAGGGCCATCGTGCCGAGGTTCACAAACCCATAGGTTCCCGGGTCGACAAGGACCCTCATCTGAATCCTGTCCTCTGACGGCTTGGCTTTCGAGTATTAAGCGAAGCAAGCATCATGGTCTGGCGACCAGGTCCCACGACAGCGGTGTCCCTCGGGCGATATCTTGGGTAGCACGTCTACCGAGGACCTGCTTGATGTGCTTTGGAGGCAATCCGTACCCCGGCCTGATTGAACGCAGGTTTTTCCGGGTGAATGCCTCGCCTATGCACATGCTCTCGACAACGAAAAGCGATCGGCGGAACACGCGGCTCCGGGCCTCCTCTGCGGATACGCCGAAGTGAACGCCGCCCGTCGCCTTTTCGACGGTCCGAATCGCATCGGCCATTGCGCGGAATTCTGCCGGCTCGAGCGAGAACTGACGATCGGGGGACGGGTCCTCTCGCGAGAGAG